>CAYZID010000281.1:0-7596 GCA_964478315.1 uncultured Myxococcales bacterium
GCCCAAACGCGGCCTCCTGCGCCTCGGTCCGCAGAGCAGGTGGCGGATCGGGGTTCGTGTGCGCGGGGCCGGGGGCCCGGCGGCCTCAGCGGGCGCCGATGAGGGCCTGCTCGTCCCCGACGACGACGTAGGTCCAGCGCGTCGTCTCCAGGCGCGTCCACAGGACCAGGCGGCCGTCCACGAGCGCGTGCCCGGAGGACGCCTCGCGGAACCGCGGCAAGAGCGCCGGGAAGGGGAAGGGGTCGGGGGTGAGCTCCTGGACCTGGCCGGCGATCTCCTTGAGGGAGCTGCGCAGGATGACGTCGCCCTGGGAGGTGAGGAAGAAGGTCTCCACGGGGGCGTGGATGTCCGGCTGGTCCAAGAACCGCTCGATGAGGCGCACGAACTCGAGGTCCAGCGACGCCACGCCGAGCAGGGTGTCGTCCGGGGCGCGGACGGCCATGGCGCAGGTGAGGAGCAGGCCCTTGAGGTCCGACAGCGAGTCGGTGGCGATCCAGGTGGGGCCGCGGTGCTCCTTCGCCGCCGCGTACCACGGGCGCTTGCGGGGATCGTAGTCGGTGCGCTTGGTGTCGCGGCCCGGGTAGGTGGCGAGCACACCCTCCTCGATCCCCATGTACGTGTAAGCCACGGGGACCCCCTCGTCGCGGAGCAGCGCCTCCTGCTTGGCGCGAGGGAGGTCCAGGGCACCCTCGTCGGCGCTCTCCAGCTTGGCCCGGAAGAAGGCGTAGCTCAGGCGTGAGAGCTGCCGCAGGCGGGGGCGCACGGCCGCCTCGTCCACGCCGGGCGCCAGCTCCTCACAGAGCTCGCGCACGCTGATGGGCTTGCCGTAGACCTTGGAGGGGCCCAGATCGGGCGGGGCGCCCCCCGGCTGGGAGAACCGGGCACACACCCAGTAGGGGTCCTGGGGCTGGGCCGGTGTGGTGAGGGCCACCTGCGCCGCGAACGCCATGCCGCTCAGCAGCTCCTCGTAACGGTGGAACGTCGTGTCCACCTCGTGGGCGCGGTGGCTCACCAGGCCAGCCAGGTCGAGGAGCTTGGTCTGACGCTGGAGGGCCGCCTCGCGCTGACGCGTGAGGGCCGCGCGGCCGCGGACGTAGGTCACGCCCGCGGTGGAGAGCCCGCCCAACAGCAAGAGAAAGAAGATGCTCAAGGTGAGGGCCCGGTGGTGGCTCATCCAACGCATGGCGCGGGTGAGGAGCCCATCCGGGTGCGCCTGGACCGCCTCGTCCTGGAGGTAGCGACGGAGGTCGGCGGCCAGGGCGCCGACGCTCTCATAGCGCGCCGCGGGGTCGCGCGCCGTGGCCTTGGCGATGATGGCGGCGAGCTCGCGGCGAATCTTGCGGTCGCGGCGGTAGGGGGTCAGGGGGCGGAGCTCGCCCTGGGCCGCGTGGACGATGAGATCCATGAGGCTCTCGCCCCGGAGCGCCGGGCGCAGCGTGACGATCTCATAGAGGATGAGGCCCAGGGCGTACTGGTCGCTCCAGGGGCCCAGGTCCTGGTTCTGGCCGCGCGCCTGCTCCGGGGCCATGTACTGGGGCGTCCCGACGAGGGCCCCCGCCTGGGTGGCGTAGCCGCGGCTGTCCCCGGGGACGGCCGCCGAGTCGGCCAGGGTCTCGCGGGTCTTGGCGCCAGCCTTGGTCGCGCGGCCGCTCGCGGCGCCTGGAGCCGCGGCCCCCAGCGACGGCGGGGTGCGGTCCAGACCCACGGGCCGCGCCAGTCCCCAGTCCATGACGAGGACCTCGTCGAAGCCGCCCACCATGATGTTGTCGGGCTTGAGGTCGCGGTGGATGACGCCCCGCGAGTGCGCATAGCCGAGGGCGGCACACACGGCGATGAAGTGCTCCAATCGCGCCGGCAACGCGTGCGCTTCGTCGGTGCGCCCATCCCGATCGAGCTGGGCCCGTGTCTCGGCCAGATATTCGCTCAGCGTCTCGCCCCGCACGAGCTTCATCCCGTAGGACAAGGCCCCCTGGGCGTCGGCTTCGAAGCTGTAGATGGGGACGATGTTCGGGTGATCGAGCTGCGCGGTGATCTGCGCCTCGGTGTAGAAGCGGCTCGCGACCTCCGCGCGCTCCACGTGCTCGGGGAGGATGCGCTTGACCGCGACCGTTCGCTGGAGGTCCTGGTCCACGGCGATGTGGACCTCGCCCATGGCGCCTTTCCCCAAGGGCGCCACGCGCTCGTAGCGCAGGCGCCGGCGCTGGAGATCGTAGAAGGAGCGACCGCGCGCGGGCAGGGGGGCCACGCGGACCTCCCCCAAGGTCATGGCCTCGCGCAGCGTGCGACCGTCCATGCGGCCCTGGAGCACGAGGTGCTCCAAGAAGGCCCCGGGATCCACCGGGCCGTCGGTCCGCGCCACGAACTTCCGATACCGAGCGTCGATCTCGGGATGTTCTTCCGGCGGGAACAGGGACCTGAGGCGGGCGTAGTCCATGCTAGCTCTGCGTCCTCTCGGGGCCGGGGGCGGAGGCGGGGCGACGGGCCACAGCGTAGCCCATGTACTGGTCATGGACATAGGGGCCGGGCCCCTCTTGAGCCTCGAACGCCGCCACGACCCTCGCCCACGCCTGGGATCGCAGCGCCTGGGGCACCGGGGCCAGGTAGACGCCGAGCCCATACGCGGCCACGTCCGCGGCGTAGTCCGCCGGGGTGGAGTAGCGCACGGGCTCGTACAAGGTGTCCGCCGTGACGACCTCCAGCCCGGCGGCGCCAAGGGCGTCGACGACCTCGTGGAGCGCCAAGCACCCGATGGGATCTCGTGGAACCGCCGCCAGCTCCACGCCCTCGCGGCGCAGCCCATCGAGCGCCGCGTGATAGGCGCGCTGGAACCGCCTGGCGGTGCCCGTGGCGGCCACGCTCACGGCGACCCAGCCGCCGGGGACAACGACGCGGCCCAGCTCCGCCACGGCGACGTCTGGGCCACGCCCCTGCTGGGGATCATGCAGCCAATGGAGGACCGAGTTGGACACGACGACCGAAAACCGCCCGTCCCCGAAGGGGAGCGCCTCGGCGTCCGCCACGGCGAAGGACACGGCGTGCGAGACGGCGGCCAGGGGGGCCTCCGCGAGGCTCGCGCGGGCGGCGGCGATCATCCCCGGCGAGAGATCCACCCCCGTGTAGCGCGTCGCCTCCACGGAGGCTCCTGGCGCGAAGACCCCGAGCGCCGCCAGGCGCTGGGCGAGCTGCCCCGTGCCCGCCCCCACGTCCAGCCAGTCTCCAGTGGGGAGCCCGCCCGCGGCGGCGACCAGGCGGTCCAGGAGGCGCCCCAGGTTGCCCCCCTGCAGGCGCGTGTGGGCCGCGTAGCGCGCGGCCTGCTCGTCGTAGGCGGCGCGCACGACGTCCTTGCGGGCCCCCGGCACGCACTCGGGGGGCTCGCCCGGCTCGGCGTGCGCCTGGGGCGCGCTCCCGGGGGGCTGGGGATGACTCATGGGCCGGATCTCCGGTGCGGGGGGCGTGGGCGCAGTGTAGGCAATCGACACCGTCCTGGGCAGGGCCGACCCCGGGGAACAGAAGAACAAGTGGAGTTCCCAGACGTTGCACAACAGTCCGCACGCAACACGCCGCCTCTCGGGAGCGACTCTGGGGCCGCCCGGGGAAAAACAAAGCGACCACCTAGGATCTTTTTCCTAGGGGGCGTGGGGAGTCGTCCGAATGGTGGCGGAGGAGGCTCGGGGGCACTCTATGAACGTCGGGAGCGAGGGACGCTCTCGGGACGCAGGAGACAGGAGGCACCCCATGAAGGCCACCCGCTACACCGCCCACAGCGAAGCTCGCTACGGCCTGTACCTCTCGCTGCGCCCCCTGGATATGCGCTTCGTGGGCTCCACGGGGGAGACGATCGACGGGATCGAGGGCGCGCGCTATGTGCGTCTGCCCACCTGGCTGCTGGTGGTCCTGGGCCCGGCCCTGGGCGCCGCCTTCGTGCTCGCCTTCCCGGTGGTCATCGCCGCTGCGATGCTCATCGCCGGTGTCCACGCCCTGGCGCGCACCAAGGTCGCCCACGACCACGCCTACGTCGCCCGGGGCACCTTCGAGCCGGCGGCCTCCTACTTCCGTGGCGCCAGCGACCGCCCCTCGGTCATCGACCCTGAGTTGGCCGACCTGGCCGACGAGGTCCAGGCCCGCATCGCCAGGTACGACGGGGCCGAGTAGCTCGCCCCCCGGAACGAAGTTCACCGCCGCGCACGCGGCTAGACCCCCACCGCCGCGCACGCGGCAAGACCCCACCGCCGCGCACGCGGCAGGAGATGTCGAGATGGAACGCTACACCGCTGGCTCCAAGGCTCCCTACGGCTTGTACCTCTCCACGAAGCCCCTGGACATCCGCCTCGTGAACGGCGAGGGCGAGCACCTGGAGGGGCTCCGCGACGCGTCCTACGTGCGCCTGCCCATGTGGATGGTGGTGCTCTTCGGCCCGGCCTTCGGGGGGGCCTTCGTGCTGCTGTTCCCCCTCCTGGTGTTGGCCTCGCCCATCGCCGCCCTCATGGGGCGCCTCAAGACGGCCGACGATCACGCCTACGTGGTGCGCGGCGGCTTCCAGCCTGCCATGAGCTACTTCAAGGGCGAGGGTGAGGAGGCCCGCGGTGAGGGAGGCGAAGGGGCCGACCCCAACGTCGCCGACCTACGGGAGGAGGTGAAGGCCCGCCTGGACGGCAACGACGAGGCGTAGTCCTCGCCCGCGCGCACGCTCCCGCGACCCCTCGGCGGATCCCGTCGGGGGGTCGCGTCGTCTCATGGGTCCGAGGTGCGGGGGCGAGCGACGACCTCGCGGCCCTTTCCCGGCCATTCGCCCAAGCTCATGGCCAGCCCAACAGGCGATGGGCCGCTCGACGTGTCCACCATCGAGGCCGCTGGGGGCCCCAGGCCACGCGCCCGCTCGGCGTCCCGGCCGCGAGGAGCGGCCCGCCGGGCGGGAGCTCTACGCGCACGGCGCCGTCGTCGCCCGTCCGCCAGACGGCGCTCCCCGCCCGAGCATAGCGAGCGAGGACCTCTTGGTGGGGAGGCATGTATCCGGGGCGGAGGCCAGCCGTCACCACGGCGACTCGCGGCGCCACCGCGGCCAGGAAGGCGGGCGTCGAGGACGACCGGCTCCCGTGGTGAGGCACCTTGAGGACGTCGGCCCCCAGGGGTACCTCCGCGGCGAGGAGGGCCTCCTCGCCGGCTGCATCCAGATCGCCGGTGAGCAGCGCGCGGTGCCCACCGGCCGACACGGCCAGCACGAGCGAGCGACCGTTTCGCCCACCCGCGCAGGGCCCGCGGGTGGCCTCGTGGGGCCTCCACGGCCCGGGGCCCGCGGGCGGCGCGGGTGGCCACAGGACCTGCCAAGTGGCGCCCCATCGTGCGTGCGCCGGGCCGGCGTGCAGGACGCGCACGCGCCCCCCGCGGGCCCGGACGCGGGCCACGGCGCGGCGGACGGTGCCCGCCTGGAGGCCGCAGGGGGTCACCCAGAGCTCGCGCACGAGGAGACGCCGGGCGAGAGCGGCGGCGGCGCCGGCGTGGTCCTGGTCGCCGTGTGTGAGCACGAGGAGGTCCAGGGCGTCCACGCCGCGCCGGAGCAGCGCGGGGACGACGACGCGGCGCGCCAGGGCCTCGGTGGCCTGTCTGGTGGCGGTGGGATCTCCACCGCGCCGTCCCCCGGTGTCCACGAGCGCCGCGTGGCCGTCCGGGGTCTGGATGAGGATGGCGTCCCCGTGACCCACGTCCAGGGCCGTGAGCACGAGCCCGCGCCCGGGGGAGGTGGCCGTCGTCGTGGCGCGCGCCAGGGTCCTGCTGGGCTGGGCGCGTTCCGCGCCGCCCGCGATGCCGCGGGCCCCGTCAGCGCCGAGGCAACAGGCGAGCCCCAGGGCGACCCCGGACAGGGCCAAGGTCACCCGCCAGCGGCGCGCCAGCGCGCTCACGACCACGGACGAGCCGAGCCAGCCGAGCGCGAGCGGCCATGTGGGGTGGGTGGCTGGGCCGGCCCACTCGGCCCACGCCTGGATGACGGTCAGGAGGAGGCTCGCGGCGGCCTCGGGGAGGCCGGCCAGGGCCGTGGCGGCCTGGGGCCAGGCGGCCGCGAGGGCGAGCCAGAGGGCGCCCACGGGGAGGACGACGGCGCTCACCAGGGGCACGGCCACGAGGTTCACGACCAGCCCCACCCAGGCGAGCGTGCCGAACCAAGCCAACCCCAGGGGCGCCGTGGCGGCGAAGCACGCGCTGGTGATGAGGGTGAGGGCGGTGAGCGCGCGGGCGGCCCGCTGCCAGCCCGATCGCGTGAGACGGCCGCCTGCGCGGGGGCCCGCGGGGAGGCGTCCCGGCTCATCCCACCAGGCGGCGGCGGCCCGCACGGCGGGGAGCACCGCCACGACGGCGGCGGCGGCGGCGAAGGAGAGCTGGAACGAGGCCGTGGCTGTGAGCACGGGATCGGCCAGCACGAGGGCCGCGGCCGCCACGCCCAGGGTGCGTGAGGGGGTCGCGGCACGGCTTGCGAGGAGCCCCCCGAGAGCCAGGGTCAGGAAGACGGCGGCGCGGAGCGTGGCGGGCGGAGCCCCCACGACGGGGACGTAGAGCCAGACCAGGGTGAGGGCGGCGGCCGCCGCCCAGCGGTCGGGGCGACCGGCTTGGGCGAGCGCGGGTACGGCGCACAGGAGCCAGAGCAGGGCGCGGTAGAGCCCCCACCCCAGGAGGGCCAGGTGGAGGCCCGAGATGGCGAGTAGGTGCCCGGTGCCGGTGTCCAAGAAGGCAACGCGCACGGAGGATGGTAGGGCCTCGCGCTCTCCCAAGAGCAGGGCGCGGTAGAGCTGCGTGAGCGCGGGGGTGCGGAGCTGGAGGGGACGGTCCAGGGCGCGGCGCGCCCGGATCCACCAGGGGAGTTGGCCCCGGGCCAGCCGCTGCACGGGCCCCCGCGCCACGGCGCGCGGGGGACGAGGACGCCCGGAGCGCGCGCGGTCGCCCGGGTTCCGGGAGCCCCCTGCCTGGTAGAGCACCGCGTCGCAGCCCACGAGGTCGCCGGGCTGGACGGGGTCGAGGAGGAGCTCCCGGGCGCTCAGGGAGAGCTCGGCCACGCCCCTATCCAGGGGATCTCCCAAGGCCGAGGCGTGGCGCAACCGAAGCCAGCAGCGCTCGCCGGCACAGTGACGCGCCACGAGCTGCCCCTGGATGGGCGTGGGGACCGCGGTGTCCCCCAGGACCATGGGGCGAGTCACCGAGAGAGCCGTGGAGGAGGCGCCCAGGAGGAGCGCGGCGACGCCCCGCGCGGCGCGAGACACCCCCGCGCGGGGGCGCGGAGCGCGAGGGAGGCCGCGAGCGAGCGCCCAGAGCACCAGGCCGCCAGCCAGCGCCGCGGGGGCGTTGACCCCCACGAGCGCCGCGAGCGCGGCGCCGACGGCGGCGGCGGTGAGGAACACCATGAGGACCTCGGAGGGCGGAGGCGTGGCGTGAACGGACCGGGCCCGCGAGCGAGCCCCTCTCGCCCGCGCAGCCCGACACCTGAGATGTGACGCGCCGGACCCGGTGTGCGACACGGCGACCCCGAAAAAGCCACGAACAGAGCTCCAGCGGACGCGGATGCGGGGCGGAAGCGGGCGCGGAAGCGGATGCGGGGGCGGGAGCGGAAGC
>CAYZID010000282.1:0-7592 GCA_964478315.1 uncultured Myxococcales bacterium
CCCCTGGACCGCGGTAGACAGCCCACTCCCCGAGCCCCCGAGTCCCCCAATGAACGAGCCCGACCTCCTCGCCGCCCTCGCCGCTCTGCGCGCGCGGGAGCCCTCCTATCGCCCTCGCACGCACCACCTCGACGAGGGGGGAGCGCCGCGGTTCACGAACCGCCTCGTGCTGGAGGGCAGCCCTTACCTCCGCCAGCACGCCCACAACCCCGTGGACTGGTGGCCCTGGGGGGACGCCGCCTTCGCCGAGGCGCGGCGCCGCGACGTGCCCGTCTTCCTCTCCGTGGGCTACGCCACCTGCCACTGGTGCCACGTCATGGAGCGCGAGTCCTTCGAAGACCTGGAGGTCGCCCGCGCCCTCAACGCGGGCTTCGTCCCCGTGAAGGTGGATCGCGAGGAGCGCCCCGACGTGGACGCCGTGTTCATGGCCTTCGTCCAGGCCACGACGGGGCGGGGTGGCTGGCCCATGACGGTCTTCCTCACGCCCGATCGCGTCCCCGTCTTCGGGGGGACCTACTTCCCGGCTCGGGACGGGGATCGCGGGGGCGCGCCCGGCCTCCTCAGCATCCTGGACGCCGTGTCCAGGCGGTGGCGCGAGCCGGCGCTGGCCTCCCAGGGGCACCGGATCTGGGAGGCCCTGCGGCCCCCGAGCCCGGGCCCCGAGCTGCCCCCCGCGGGGACCCTCCAGCGCGCCCGCGACAGCCTCGTGGGGGCCGCCGACCTGCGCTGGGGCGGGTTCGGAGGGGCCCCCAAGTTCCCCCGGCCCACCGCCCTGCAGTCTCTCTTGGACGCGGCGGCGCGGGGCGACGACGGTGCCCTGTCCGCCGTGGAGACGACCCTGGAACGCATGCGGCTGGGGGGCATCTACGACCACGTGGGCGGCGGGTTCGCGCGCTATGCCACGGATGCCCAGTGGCTGGTCCCCCATTTCGAGAAGATGCTCTACGATCAGGCTCAGCTCATCGACGCCTACGTGGAGGCCTGGCGCCTCACGGGCGCCGCCTCCTACGAGGAGGTCGCCCGGGACGTGGCCGCCTACCTGGAGCGCGAGATGACCGCGCCGTCGGGGGCCCTGTTCGCCGCCACCGACGCGGACAGCCCGGGCCCGGGCGGGGAGCCGGTGGAGGGGCTGTTCTTCACGTGGACGCCGGAGGAACTCCGCGAGGCCCTCGCCGCTCGCGACCAGCCCGTGGTCGCTGACGATGGCCCCGACGGTGGCGACGAAGACGCCGCGTGGGTGGCCCGCACCTTCGGGGTCACCCGCTGGGGCAACTTCGAGGGGCGCAGCGTCCTGCACCTGGAGGCCCCCCTGTCCCCCGACGACGCGGCCCGCTGGGCGCGCCTGCGCCCGCGACTCTACGCGGCGCGCGCGCGGCGTCCCGCCCCCGCCCTGGACGACAAGCTCGTGGCCTCTTGGAACGGCCTGGCCGTGGCCGCCCTGGCCCGGGCCGGGTTCGCCTTCGCGGACCAGGGCCTCGTGCGCCAGGCAGCCCGCGCCGGGGAGGCGGTCTGGGCGACCCTCGTCCAGGAGGAGCGCGTCCAGGAGCGGCGAGGGGACGCCGCGGAGCCCGGCCTCTCCGTGTGGCGCAGCTTCTCCGGGGGGCAGCCCCGACACCCGGGCGTCCTGGAAGACTACGCGGCCCTGCTCGGGGCCGCCTTGGAGCTCCTCCAGGCCACGCGCGAGCCGCGCTGGCTCCAGCGCGCCGTCGCGCTGGGCGACGCCCTCCTGGCGCGCTTCGCGGCCCCCGATGGGGCCGGCTTCTTCCACACGGACGTCACCGGCGAGGCGCTCCCCTTGCGCGACAAGCCCACTTACGACGGCGCCGAGCCCAGCGGCAACGCGCTGGCGGCCCAAGCCCTCCTGCACCTGGAGGCGCTCACGGGAGACGGGCGCTGGAGGGCGCCCGCCGAGGGGGCCATCCGGGCCGCTGGCGAGCTCCTCCGGCGCGCGCCCAGCGCGGCCCCGGCGGCGCTCCGGGCCCTGCGCTGGGCGCGCGAGGGCGTGCGGCTGCTCGTCATCGTCTCCCCCGAGGCGGCGGAGGCCGAGGCCGCCCGTGCGCCCGGCGTGCGCGCCCTCCTAGACGTCGTGCGGCGCCGCCACGCGCCGGACGTCGTGACCCTCGTGGGGGCCGCCGGGGGCCCCCTGGCCCTCGGCGCCGCCGAGGCCTTCCGAGATCGTGAGGCGCTCGGCGGGCGCCCCACGGCCTACCTGTGCCGGGGAACGGTCTGCGCCGCCCCGGTCACCGAGCCCCAGGCTCTCGCGGCGCTGCTCTCCGAAGGGTCGCTGGAGGCGCCAGCGGGCTGAGCGCCCGCGCCGGGCGTGCCCTCAGCCTCCGCCCCGGCCAGCGTAGACGTCCGCCAAGGCGGCCCCCCTCGCCACGGCCTCGCGCACGGCGTCGTGCGCGCGGTGCTTCAGGGCGCGGGGTGCGCGGCCCCGGGGCGGTCCATCCGCGGCCACGCCCACGGCCCGGAGCCCGCAGCGCTCCGCCAGCCAGAGCGCGCGCGGGAGGTGATAGGCCTGGGTGCACAGGACGGCCTCGCGGACGCCGAAGACGCGGCGCGCCCGCCACATGGTCAGGTGCGTGCGAGCGCCCAGCGGGTCTTCCACCACGCGCTCGGGCGGGACGGCGCGCGCCTGGAGCCACCGCCGCATGGCGACCGTCTCGCGCCCTACACCCGAGACCAGCAGCCGCTCCACGAGGCCCGCCTCCCAGAGCCTTCGGGCGACCTCCAGGCGTTCGGCCAGGGGACGGGAGGGGCGGCCGTCGGGGTGGGCCAGGCAGCCGGGGACGACGGCCCAGGTGGCGCCTCGGTGTTCGCCCAACGACTCCACGGACCAGAAGAGGCGCCCTCGCGCCTGGTGGCGCATCCAGAGCGCCACCCCCAGCCACGCGCCGGTGCCCAGGGCGGCGGCGCCGGCCCCCACGCGCAGCCACCCAGGAGCCCCTACGGGCGGCGTCGGCTCGTCCGTCTCGTGTCGTGCGCTCACGGCGCGATCCTACCCGCTCCCGGCCTGCCGCGCCCGTCCCGGTCACGAATGTTGGGTCCCGATGGCCGGGAGAACTGCTTCCCCGTATGCTGTTCGCGCGCGAAGCGTCGAGCGGGCGGGGCGCCCGAGCGGGGGGCCCCGGGAGGGAGGCACCATGGGCGCGGACTTCGACACGATCGTCATCGGCTCGGGCGCTGGCGGGCTCACCGCCGCCGTGGCCCTGGCTCAGGCGGGGGAGCGCGTCCTCGTCCTGGAGCAGCACGACGTCCCCGGCGGGTGGTGCCACTCGTTCACGCTGGGGGGCTATCGTTTCAGCCCGGGCGTCCACTACATCGGTCAGCTCGGGCCCGGGCGCCCCATGCGTCAGATCTACGAGGGGCTCGGGGTCTCGGGCGACCTCACCTTCTTCGAGCTGAACCCCGACGGATTCGACCACGTGCAGGTGGGGCCCCCGGAGCGCGCGGGCGGGCTCCGCGCCGGAACCCGCTTCTCCATCCCCAAGGGGCGTGAGGCCCTGGCCGAGCGGCTGGCGAAGCGCTTCCCTGGCGACGCGGAGGGGATCCGCGCCTATCTCCGGGACGTGGCCGCGTTGGCGCGGGAGCTCGATGAGCTCCAGGAGATCCGAAGCCTGGGCGACGCCCTGGCGATCCCCCTGCGCTACCCGCACGTGCGGCGGCTGGGCCTCCGCCGCCTGGACGCCGTCCTCCGGGCGCGGGTCCAGAGCCCCGTCGCGCGCGCCATCCTCGCCATCCAGGGCGGGGACTACGGCCTGCCCCCCGAGGAGGCGCCGGTCGCCATGCACGCGGCCATCCAGGCCCACTACTTCGACGGCGGCTACTACCCGCGCGGCGGCGCCTTCGCCATCCCACGGGCCTTCCGGCGGGCCCTCAAGCGCACCGGGGGCGAGCTGCGGGTCTCCACGCCGGTGACCGCCATCCTCACCGAGCGTGACGGCGGCCGGCGCCGCGCCGTGGGTGTCCGCGTGGCGGGGGGCGAGGAGCTTCGCGCCCAGCGCGTCGTGTCCAACGCCGACCCGTGGGTGACCTACCACGACCTCGTGGGGCGCGAGCACCTGCCCTGGCGGTTGCGCGCTCGGCTCAGCCGCACGCGCTGGTCCGTGAGCGCCCTGAGCCTGTTCATGGCCGTGGACATGGACCTGCGCGCCGCGGGCCTGGACAGCGGCAACCTCTGGTACACCGACACCCCCGACCTCGGCGCCCTCTATCGCAGCGCGCGCTGGGACGCGGCCAAGCCAGCGGGGACCTTCCCCAGCTTCTTCCTCACCTGCACCACCCTCAAGGACCCCACCAAGCTCCACCGGGGCCACCACACCCTGGAGGCCTTCGCCTTCGTGGACTACGCCCCCTTCGCGCGCTGGGAGGGCTCCCGGCACGGGGACCGGCCGGCGTCCTACGAGGCCCTCAAGGCCGGCCTCAAGGAGAAGTTCTTCCGCACCATCGAGCGCGTCCTCCCGGGCCTCCGCGACCACGTCGTCTTCGCCGATCTGGCCACGCCCCTCACCAACGAGCACTACATCCGGGGCCATCGCGGCGGCATCTACGGCACCGAGAAGCGGCTGAGCCAGATCGGGCCCCTGGGCTACGGGCTCCGGAGCCCCATCCGGGGGCTCTGGCTCGTGGGCGCCAGCACCTTGGCCCACGGCGTCATGGGCGCCACGATGTCGGGCCTCGTGGCCGCCTCCATGGCCCTGCGGACCCCCTGGAGAGAGCTCCTGCGCGCCGACGGCCCGCCCCTGGAGATCCTCCAGGCCGAGGACCCCACCGACTGGCCCCGGGGCCTGCGGGAGCGCGCCGCCCGTGGAGGCGCCCTGGCCTGATGGGCGTCGTGCCACCCGCGCTGCGCACTGCGAAGGCGGCTGCTCAGGTCGTGTCTCCTATCGTTCGGAAATGACTTGCCCTTGTGCTGGTACATGGCTTGCTTGTACAGCCGGTGTTCGAGAGAGAAACACCGCGCGGAGGCACGCCCATGGACGCGCAGCACACGACGACGGGCGGGGCGCCCTTGGCCCTGGACGAGTGGTTCGACGGGCACGTGGCGCGCCCTCTGGGGCGGCGCGTGGGGCGGCTGCTCCACCGCGCGGGGCTGTCGGCCAACCAGGTGACCGCCCTGGGCGCTCTCTCGGGGCTGGGCGCCGGGATCGCCCTGGCCCACGGCGGCCGCGTCGCCGCCTGGGGGAGCCTCCTCCTCGTGGTCATGCTCGTCCTCGACTGCGCGGACGGGGAGGTGGCGCGTCTCTCCGGGCCCAGCGACGCGCCCTGGCGGGGGCGGGTCCTCGACGGGCTCGCGGACCTCTCCACGGGGATCGCCGTGCACGTGGGGATGCTGGTCGCCCTGGCGCGCGTGGGCCTGAGCGTCGGGGGGCACACCCTGCCCTTTCCCGTGCTCTTCCTCATCGCCGCCGTCGCCGGCACCTCGCTCGCCTGGAACGCCGGGGTCGTGGACGACATCAAGCAGCGCCTCAAGCCCCACTCCGTGGACCGGGACCTGGCGCGCTACGCCGCCCAGCCGCGCGGCCTCATCGACCGGCTCCTGTTCGCCTTCTTGCAGAACTACGTGGCGAACATCGCGCGCTACTCCGGCGCCGCCCGCCCCGGCGGTGCGCGCCTCTATCAGCGCGCCCAGTGGGTGGGCATGACCCACCACTATCTCGCCATCGCCTTGGCCGGCCTCCTCGTGGCGCGCTTCCCCACCGCCTACCTCACCTACTTCGTCTTCGCCATCGTCCCCGTCAACGCCTACCTGGTCTTCGTCCTGTGGCGGGGGCGCCGCGGCGACGAGGCGCCGGCGCATCGCGTCGCCTGAGGGCCGGCCGCTCCGTTCGTCGGTCGCCCTCGCGGGCGGCGGCGCGGCCGTCGTCGTGTATGGTGGGGGCATGGCGATGGAGCACGAGCCGCGCAACCTCCCCCCCGAGCGCCCCGGGCCACGCGGCGGCAAGCGCGACCAGAACCGCCGGGCGCGCACCAAGGACCTCGCCGAGGCCGGGCTCGCTCTGTTCCTGGAGCGGGGCATCGGCGCGGTGACCGTGGACGACATCGCCCGCCGCGCCGGGGTCGCCAAGGGGAGCTTCTACCGGTACTTCCGCGACCAGGAGGACCTCGTGGACGCCCTGGTCGAGCCCACGGCCGCGCGCCTGCTGGGGGCCATGGAGGTCGCCGCCCAGGCGCTCCGCGAGGCCGGCCCGCGGGGGCTCGCCGCGGTCTACCTGCGCTTGGCCGGAGAGCTCACGGCCGTGCTCACCGACCACCCCGGGGTCGTGCGCCTGTACCTCCAAGAGTCGCGCGCGCCTGCCAGCGGCCCCCGCCGCCCCCTCGTGCGGCTGGGGACCGAGCTGGGGCGCCGCGCCGTGCACCTCACCGAGATCGCCACGGACGCCGGGCTCCTGCGCCCCATCCACCCGACCCTCACGGCCCTCGCCGTCGTGGGAGCCGCCGAGCGGTTGCTCCTCGGGTACCTGCGCGGCGAGCACGACGCGGGCGCCGCGGAGGTGGCGCGCGCGCTCGTGACCATGGTCCTGGATGGGATGCGGCCCCACGCCGGGGAGGCCCGGTGAACCGCGGCGCGTCCTCGAGACGCCTCCGGGCGGGAGCGGCTCCCCGAGCGCCCCTGCCCGAGCCGCTGGAGCGCCTGCGCAGGGCCCTGGCGCGCGCCCCCGGGCGCCCGCTCCTGGGCGGACGGTGGATGCTCCAGGCCGCCGTGGCCGTCGTCCTGCGCGCACGCGGCGGGCGCCTGGAGGTCCTCCTCATCGAGCGCGCGCGCCGCGAGGGCGACCCCTGGTCCGGACACATGGCCTTCCCAGGCGGTCGCGTAGAGCCCACCGACCCGTCCCGCCAGGCCGCCGCCGCGCGCGAGACGCGCGAGGAGATCGGCCTGGACCTCGACGGGCCCATCGCCCACTCCCTGGGACGCCTGAGCGAGCTGCTGGCACGGGGGCACGGGCGCCCCGTCCCCATGCGCATCACGCCCTACGTCTATGGGCTGCTCCCCGAGGGCGCCGCGCCTGCCTTGCGGCTGGACCACGATGAGGTCGCGGACACGCTCTGGGTCCCCCTGGACTTTCTGGCCGATCCCGCCAACCGCCAGACCATGCGGTGGCACCCCCCGGGCAAGGACGGCCCCGTGTTCACGCTGCCGTGCTATCGCTACGACGGACGCCTCGTCTGGGGGCTGACCCTGGAGATGCTCGACGAGCTCCTCCACCTCACCCACGGGCGGCCCTACGGGCGGCGGTTTCGCCAGCTCCGACGCTTCTACCGCCTCATCGTCCGGGGGGACTGGCGCGGAGGCCTGCGCCGTCGCGCGCGCCTGGGTTCACGCGGGGAGCCCCCCCAGACCTGAGTCGAATCGCGCGGCCTCCTCATGGTGGCATGGATTGCGCTGCGTGTTGCGTTTCTCCACACCAGCCCCCCAGCCCCCTACCTACGGCCTGGCCGAACGGCTGCGTGGGGGCTTGGTCTGATTCGTGCACCGTGCCAAGGCGGCACCTTGGCGGTTACCGTGGGGTAGCCGAGCGTGGCGCGGCGGCCGACCTGGCCCAGATCCGCCACCTGCTCTGCGGACCGAGGCGCAGGAGGCCGCGTTTGGG
>CAYZID010000283.1:0-7586 GCA_964478315.1 uncultured Myxococcales bacterium
CGACGCCGCCCACACGCGGGATCCAAAGCCGCATCCCAGAGTAGGTGGCGGATCTGGGCCCCGCGCCGGGATTCTGGCACGGCGCGTGCCGGCTCGGCGTGGTACGCTGCGGGAGGAGCCGAGGAGGTCGGGATGTTTCGCAAGGCGATGGGGAAGGCGTGGTTGCGACTCACCGGCTGGCGGGCCGAGGGCGATCGCCCGCGCCACCGCAAGTACGTGCTCATCGCCGCGCCCCACACGTCCAACTGGGATCTCCCCCACATGCTCGCCCTGGCCTGGAGCCAGGACGTCCACGTTCAGTGGGCGGGGAAGCGGGCCATCTTCCGCTTCCCCTTCGGGACGTTCATGCGCCTCATGGGGGGGCTGCCCGTGGATCGAAGTCGCCACACGGGGCTCGTGGGGCGCATCGTCGAGATGATCCAGGAGGCGGAGGAGATCGTCCTCGCGGTGCCGCCCGAGGGGACCCGCGGGCGGGCGGACTACTGGAAGTCGGGTTTCTACCGGATCGCTCTGGGGGCTGGGGTCCCCATCTACACGGGCTACCTGGACTACTCGCGCAAGCGCGGCGGCTTCGGCGAGCCCCTGGAGCCCACGGGTGACGTGGCCGCCGACATGGAGCGCATCCGCGCGCGCTACCGCCCGGAGATGGCCCGCTATCCCGAGAAGTTCCAGACGCCGCGGCTGCGCGCCGAGGAGGAGGGGCTGGAGGCGGGTGGCGAGGCCTCCACGGGGCCGTCCAAGAAGGCGCGGAGGGCCCCCACCAGGGCCTCGGGGCACTCCACCTCGGGCATGTGACCGCAGTCTTCGAGCTCCACCATGCGCGCTCCGGGGATGTGGTCGCGGAGGTGCTCCCCGGCGCTCGACCAGATCACCCAGTCGTCGTCCCCCCAGACCACCAGGGTCGGCGCCGTGATGCGTGCGAGCCACGGCGTGGCGTCGTAGTCCAGGGCACGCACCAGGGCGTCCGCCACGCCCCGGGCCCAGGCCACCCCGTCGCCGCTCGCGCGGTTGGAGAGCAGGCGCGCGAGGAAGCGGTCGGTCCAGCGGCCCGTGCGCTCGAAGACGAAGGTGTCGGAGAAGAGCTCGACGAGGCCGTCGTCCACGCCCAGGAACATGGCCGTGGTGAAGTAGGTGCGGATGGCGGCGGCGAAGAGGCCGGGCACGGGGCCGCCCCCCAGGGCGTCCACGAGCACGAGCCGCCGGATGGCCTGGGGACGGTCGCGGGCCACCGCCAGGGCGACGCCGCCGCCCAGGGAGTTGCCCACGAGGTCGAAGCGGTCCATGCCCAGGTGGTCCAGGACGCCCTCCACGGCGCGGGCGGCGCGGTCCACGGTGAAGTGTGGGTCACCGGGCCCCAGGGGGGCGCGGGCGGGGGCCAGCGTGGAGCGGCCGTGCCCGGGGAGGTCCACGCGGATGACCCGGCGGTCGGCCTCGAAGGCGGGGGCGATGGCCTCCCAGGTGAGGGCGTCGCCCGCCCAGGGGTGGACGAGGACCAGCGGCGGCTTGGCGGCGTCACGGGGGCCTCGGTCCACGTAGGCCACGCGGTCGCCGTCCGGCAGGGTCACCGCGCCCACGCCCGGACCGTAGTCGCGATCCTGCAAGGTCTTCAGGGGCGTGAGCGGCATGGACGCGGCGCAAGCCACCGGGGTGAGCGCGGCCATCCACACGCCAGCGACCGCCCCCACCTTTGGCATCCAGCCCGCTCGCCACTTCGCCATGAAGCTCCCTCGCTCCCTCGCTCCCTCGCTCGCCGCATGGTGACCCAGCCCGCGGGGGCTGTCACCTCTCGCCCGGTCGTCTCCGCGTCGGCGCCCCGCCCCCCTCGCGCGATTTGCTATCGACGTGCGGCGCTCGGGTTTGGCATGGTGGCCGCGCCGGGCGCCGGGGTGGGCGCGGCGGCACCCATCGGTAAGCGCCCGTGATCGTGTGCGGGGGCAGGAGGTTTCAGGATGTCTGCCAAGAAGCTCTACATCGCCAAGTACGCGCAGAGCCCCTTCGGGAAGCTCGGCAACTACCCGCTTGAGAAGATGCTGCTGGACGCCGCGCAGGAGGGGCTCGGGGACATCGACCGGAGCCTCATCGACCACATCGCCGTGGCGGGGCTCCTCACGCCGCTGCTGCAGAAGCAGACCCTGGTGGCCGGGCTCGTGGCTATGGACCCGGTCCTCCGCAACAAGGGAATCGTCGGCGTGAACAACGCCTGCGACTCCGGCGGCCTGGCCGTCCTCGACGGTGCCATGCGCGTCCTCGCGGGCATGGCCCACGTGACCCTGGCCATCGGCGTCGAGAAGATGCACCCCCTGGAGGGCAAGCTCGACTCCAAGCTCATCGGTGAGGCCCTGGGGACCGCCGCGCACCACGAGGATCTCTTCCCGCCCTTCACCTTCCCCCACGCCTTCGCGGTCATCATGGACCGCTACATGAAGGCCTACGGCTACACCGAGGAGCAGTTCGCGCACATCCCGCCCATCTTCTACGACAACGCGCAGTACAACGAGTACGCGCACATGAAGAAGACCAAGGCGCCGGTGACGCCGGAGGCCGTCCTCCAGAGCTACCGGTTGTTCTCGGAGCCCGAGAAGCTCCCGCTCAAGCTCTTCGAGTGCTCGCAGATCTCCGACGGGTGGGCGCGCCTTCTCGTGTGCGACGAGGAGGGTCTGGCGAGCCTGGGCATCCCCAAGTCCGAGGCCACGGAGCTCGCCGGGTTCGGGCAGGCCACCGACAGCCTCTCGCTCGCCTCGCGCGGCGACGACCTCCTGCGCCCCGTGGGGGCCCGCCGGGCCTTCACCGCCGCCATGGAGATGGCCGGCGCCACCACGGCGGACATCGACTTCCAGGAGGTCCACGACTGCTTCTCGGTCATGGGCCCCCTCGCCATGGAGATCACCGGCATGGCCGACACGGGCAAGGGGTTGCCCTTCTTCCTGGACGGCCACGCCAACCGCGACGGCAAGTGCCCCGTGAACACCTCGGGCGGGCTCATCGCCAAGGGGCACCCCATCGGCGCCACGGGCGTGGCGATGATCGGCTGGGCGCACTGGCAGCTCCTGGGCAAGGTCCCCGAGCAGCTCCGCGTGGCCGACGCCAACGTGGGCACCACCTTGAACATCGGCGGGCCCATCTGCTCCACCGTCGCCACGGTGCAGCGCCCCGCGTAGCGTTTCGCCTCGTCTTCTCTCGAACAGGCCGGGGGGCCCACGCCCCGCGGCCTGTTCCGCGTTCGGCGTCGTCGCCTCTCCTCGCGCCCGGAGCTCGCCCCGCATGAGCCTCATCGTCCTCGAGCGCGCCGCCGTGTCCTTCGGCGCGCGCACGCTGTTTCGCGACCTCGACCTCCGCGTGGGTGAGGGCGATCACGTGGGCCTCGTGGGCCGCAACGGGACGGGAAAGTCCACGCTCTTGCGCGTGCTGGCGGGTGTCCAGGGGCTGAGCGCCGGCGTCGTCCGGCGCGCGAACACCTGTCGGGTGGGCTATCTCCCCCAGGACGTGGAGGCGCCGCCGGACGTGTCGGTCTTGGAGGCCGTTCTGGGGGCCGTGCCCGGGCGCGCGGACGTGGAGGACCGGCTGGGGGCGCTGGAGGCGGCCCTGGAGGCCTCCCAGGACCCCGACGAGCAGATGGAGCTGGCCATCCGGCTGGGGGACGTGCGCGACGAGCTCGACCACCTGGACACCTTCTACAGCGAGCGCGAGGCGCGGCGGATCTTGGAGGGGCTCGGGTTCGGAGAGGCGCAGCTCGCGCAGCCCATGGAGACCCTCTCGGGCGGCTGGCGCATGCGCGCCGTGCTGGCGGGGCTGCTGTTCCAGCGCCCGGACGTGCTGCTGCTGGACGAGCCCACCAACCACCTGGACGTGCCGTCCGTCCGCTGGCTCGACGCGTTCTTGCGCGACGCCCCCCACGCGCTCGTGCTCATCAGCCACGACCGGGCCTTCTTGAACCGGCACATCGACCGCGTCGTGGCCTTCGAGGTCGAGGGCGTGCGCCTGTACAAGGGCGACTTCGAGGCCTATCGGGCCGCCCGCGCGGGCGAGGAGGAGCTGCTCGCGGCGCGGGCGCGGAACGCCGAGAAGGAGCTCCGCGACATGAAGCGCTTCGTGGAGCGCTTCCGCAGCAAGGCGACCAAGGCGCGACAGGCGCAGAGCCGCGCCAAGCAGGTGAAGCGCCTGGAGGCGGCGCTCGCGGAGCAGCCGAGCCTGGAGAGCGCGCCCACCCTGTCGTTCCGGTTCCCCGAGGTCCCCCGGACCGGGCGCGACGTCCTGCGCCTGGAGGGGGTTTCCAAGGCGTTCGGGCCGCTCTCCCTGTACCGCGGGCTCACGCGCACGGTCCACGCGGGCGACCGCGTGGCCATCATCGGCGTGAACGGGGCGGGCAAGACGACGCTCCTCAAGATGATGGCGGGGGAGCTCGCCCCCGACGCCGGGCGGGTGACCCTCGGGGCCAACGTGAAGGTGGGCTACTACGCCCAGCACCACGGCGAGCTCCTCCACGACCAGGTGACCGTCCTCGACGAGGTCTGGTCGGCCGCGCCGGAGCGTGGGCAGGCCGACATCCGCGGGGTGTGTGGGGCCTTCCTGTTCCGGGGCGACGACGTGGACAAGCGCATCGGCGTCCTCTCGGGCGGGGAGCGGGCGCGCGTGCTCCTGGCGCGGATGCTCGCGGCGCCGGGGAACCTCCTGCTCATGGACGAGCCCACGAACCACCTGGACCTGGAGTCCTCGGAGGCGCTGGCCGAGGCGCTGGCGGGCTTCGGGGGGACGCTGGTCTTCGTGTCCCACAACACGTCCTTCGTGAACCGGTTGGCCACCAAGGTGTGGGACATCGAGGGCGGCGACGTGGTGGAGTACCCGGGCAACCTCGCGAGCTACGAGCAGCTTCGCGCCGTGGCGGAGCGCGAGCGGGAGGCGCAGGGCGGCGGGGCGGAGTCCCGCGCGGCCCCTTCCCCCAAGAAGGCTCGGTCCAAGCGCCGCAGAAAGGGCCGCAAGCGCGTGGATGCTGCCCCGGCGGCCCAGGTGGCCCCTCAGCGCGAGGAGCCGGGGGCGGCGAGCTCCTCCCAGCCGACCGCTTCGGGGAAGGGCGAGGTGCCGCGTCGGTCGCGCCGCAGACGCCGGCGGTCGCGGGCGACGTCGGCCGCGGAGCTGCGCCAGCGGATCGACCTGCTCGCGGCGACGCAGGAGACGCTGGGCGAGGCGCTCGCGGACCCGGCGCTCTATCGGGACGCGGGGCGGTTCCGCGAGACGCTGGCCGAGTACGAGGCCAACCAACGGAAGCTGGAGGAGCTCCGGGGGCGGCTGGAGGGCGCCGCGGACGCGGAGGGAGGCGGGGGCGACTGAGCCGTGCGCGGCGGTCCAGCCGCTCGGCTCCGGGGGGGCGGTGGCGCTCAGTCCACGGAGGCGCCCAGCTCCTCCACGGCGACGAGGAGGTCCTCGGGGCGGATCGGCTTGCGCAGGAAGAGCGTGCGGCCTCCGGAGAGGAGGTCGGGGGGCAGCGTGTCGGCGCTGTAGCCGGAGCAGATCACCACGCCCACGCCGGGGAGGCGCTGGTGTACCCAGGCGGTGACCTCGGCGCCACCCGCGCGCGGCATGACGAGGTCGGTCACGACCAGGTCGAAGGGCTCTCGCTCGAGCGCTCGGATGGCGGCGGCGCCGTCCGAGACGGCGACGACCTCGTGCCCGGCGGCCGCGAGCACCTGGCGCGCGACCTCGCGGACGTCGGCGTCGTCCTCGGCGAGCAGGATCCTGCGTCTCGCGGCGTCGGGCGAGGGAGTCGGTTTGGGCGCCTCGGGGGCGGGTGTGGGGTGGGGCTCGCGGGGGAGCCAGATGTGGAACGTGGTCCCCTCGCCGAGGGCGGACTCCACCTCGATGGTCCCGCCGGCGCTCGTCACGAGGGACTCCACGGTGGCGAGCCCCAGGCCGGTCCCGCCGCCGAGCGGCTTGGTGGTGTAGAAGGGCTCGAAGATGTGGGTGAGCACTTCGGGGGCGATGCCCTCGCCGGTGTCGCGGATGGACAGGCGCACCCACTCGTCGGCGGGTGCGTCGTCGAGCTCGGGGGGCAGGCCCTGGGAGCGGTGGATGTTGCGCACCTCGACGCGCAGGGAGCCCCCGTTGGGCATGGCGTCGGCGGCGTTGATGACCAGGTTCGTGACGATCTGGTCGAGCTCCACGGGGTCGATGCGCGCCTGCCACGCGGGTTCGTCGAGATCCATCTCCAGCGCGATGTCGCGGCGGATGACCGGCCGGAGGAGGGACTCCATGTGGCGGACCTCCTCGGCCACGGCCACCGGGCGAGGGGCCGACGGCTGCTGCCGGGCGAAGGCCAGCAGGCGCTGGGCGAGGCCGGCGGCGCGCTCGCCCGCGGCGACGATCTCGCGGAGGCTGTCGCGCACCTCCTCGGGGACCCCGTCCACGTCCAGGGCCAGCTCGCCGTGGCCGATGACGGCGGTGAGGGTGTTGTTGAAGTCGTGGGCCACGCCCCCCGCCAGGCGCCCCAGGGCTTCCATCTTCTGGGCCTCTTGGAGCTGGCGCTGGGCCTTGGCGTGTCGCTGCTCGGAGGCGCGGAGGCGCCGCTGGCGGGACAGGGCGATGTGGACGGCGGCGCTCACCGCGACGGCCAGGAGGAGGCCCAGCACGAGGAGGATGAGGTTGGCGCGGGTGTGCAGGCGCTCCCACACCGAGGCGCTGGGGACCATGCGCACGGTCCACGCGCGGTCGAGCACCTGCATGGTGGCGTAGCCCATGGGGCGGGTGGTGGCGTCGGTTCGGCAGCCGGGGCTCTCGAACAGGGGGCCCGCGGTGTCGTCGATGCACAGCTCGTAGTCGTCGAGGAGCCCGTCGTGGAAGCAGCTCTTTACAAGCCCGGCGACGTCGAAGACGGCGTTGACGGCGCCGCCCTGGGGGGCGTCTCTGGGGAGCGGGAGGTAGGTCGCGAAGCCGGGCTTGCCCTGAAACAGCGGGATGGGGCGGGTGGCGCGGTCCGTGCGCGTGGCGAAGGCCTGGCGCGCGAAGCTGGCCGCGTGGGGGTGCTCGAAGATGTTTCGCCCCTGGGCCGCGTGGTTGGGAGCCTCGGGGTAGACCCAACGGATGACGCCGTCGCGGTCGATCCAGTTGAGCGCCAGGAGGCCGGGGAGGTGTGCGGACGCCACGCGCGCCTGCCGCTGGAACTCTCCCTTGCTGAGTGGCGGGCCCGTAGCCATCTGCTCCCGCAGCGAGTCGGCCGCGGCGAGCCGCGCGCCCACGAAGTCTCGGAGGCGCGCGGTGGCTTGGGTCGTCGCGAGCTGAACCTGGCGGCGGATGGCGACCCTGCGCTGAGATTCGGCGAGCACGCCTACGGCGAGGACGATCCCGGCGAAGACCACGAAGACCAGCGTGGGGAGGACCCGGCCTTGGAGGGCCCGAGCGGCGACTCGCTTGGGGAGCTTCAACGAGGATCTCCTCCATGGCGGGTGGGCGGTTCGTTCCCGCGCGGGGATGCGCGCCGTGAGGCGGCTGGATCACCGGGGAGGGAGAGTGGACCGTCATCTTGCGGGTAGGCAAGCCTAGACACAAGGGAGCATGGCCGCTTCCAGGCCTCCTTGCCCCCACCCCCGCTCCCACCC
>CAYZID010000284.1:0-7541 GCA_964478315.1 uncultured Myxococcales bacterium
TGTGAGAAAGAGGACAGCAACTAGTAAGAATAAGTTTTTAATATGTAATCTTTGTCTGCTCAGTTGTTCATCATACCAGCAGCAGTCTTATGTATGGATGTTTCTTATAAAGAATACCCGGACTTCATCAACGTAGGCTTTGGCTAATTATTTTTTTTTTTAAAGAAAAAAACGACATACAGTGTTTTTGCCTGCCTCGTGGGCAGGGAGATGTAAATAAGAGCCGGGGGGGGGGGGCGGGGGGCATAAGGTGCAACCGGGCCGTGGGGCGGGTAGGATGGCACGGCCTTCACGGATGGACCAAGGGAGCCACCCATGCCCGAACCCAAGTCGCCCAACGCGCCGGAACGAGTCGCCCCAGCCGCCGAGGCCCAGCCCGCCGCCAAGAAGCCCGCGGCGCGGCGCTCCCGGCGCAAGCCCGCCGCCAAGAAGGCCGCGGCGAGCAAGCCGGCGGCGAAGAAGCCCGCGGCGAAGAAGCCTGCGGCGAAGAAGCCCGCGGCGAAGAAGCCTGCGGCCAAGAACCCCGCGGCTGAGAAGCCGGCGGCCGAGTCGGACGCACCGGAGCGTTTCGATCTCCTGCTCATCCCCGAGAACCCGTCGGTGCGCGTCCACGACGGGCTCGCCGGCTCGGTGATCCGCTACCTCGCCACGACCCGCGTCTTGGAGCCGGTGGAGGAGGCGCTCCACAAGGACTGGGTGGAGGTCTACTGCAAGCCCGGCGCGTCGGCCCACGAGCCCTTCGTCAAGGGTGCCTATCAAGAGGACGCGCCGCCGTTCTTGGAGGCCTGCGTGCGGTGGAGTACGCCCCCCACCGAGATCCCCACGGGCGGCGATCCCATCTTGGCTCACTTCGTGCTGGAGTTTCGCGGGTGCCTGTTTCGGGAGCCGTTGGGCCCGTTCCGCAAGAAGTTCAAGGATCTGATGCGCTTCCGTCCCCACATCCTCGTCCGCCCCCACGCTGGGCTGCCCCCCCACAGGGAGGTCGCGCCCGAGGACGCCCGCGAGGAGACCAAGCGGCTCAGCCGGGGGTCGGGCGGGGGGCTGGCTGGCACGCGGGTCGAGGAGTGGTAGGCGCGCCCGTACGGGGCGGACGAGGAGGCGGCGCGTGAAGGCCCACCACGTTTGCTACGACTGTCTGAGCGTCGTTCATGAGAACGCGCCCAACTGCGTCTCGTGTGGCCGCACCCAGCCCAGCGGCGGGTGGGGGCTAGACCCTCTCATCGGGCTCGTGCTGGCCGATCGGTATCGGCTGGAGGAGCGGCTGGGCGAGGGCGGGATGGCCTCGGTCTACAAGGCCGAGCGCACGGGCTCGCTGGGCGGGCACGTCGCCGTGAAGGTGCTGTCGCCCAACCTGAGCCGCACCGTGATCGCCAAGCGTTTCGAGCGCGAGGCGCGCGTGGTGAGCCGGCTGTCCAACCCGAACGTCGTGCGGATCTACGACTTCGAGACGTTCGCCTATCCAGTGGACGGGCAGCCCCTCTACTTCATCGCCATGGAACTCGTGGAGGGGACGCCGCTGTCGGCGCTGCTCCGCCAGAAGAAGGGCCAGGTGCACTACTTGTGGGCCCTGGACGTCTTGCGCCAGACGGCGCGCGGGTTGGTGGAGGCTCACGATCAGGGCATCGTCCACCGTGACCTCAAGCCGTCCAACCTCATGATCGTCGAGCAGCACCGCTCGACCCACGTGAAGATCCTGGACTTCGGCATCGCCGCCATCACCGATGAGGGGGGCGAGGCCATCGAGAAGCTCACGCGCACGGGGCTCGTGACGGGCACGCCGGACTACATGGCGCCCGAGCAGGCCATGGGCAAGGAGATCGGCCCGGCGGCGGACATCTATAGCCTGGGCGTCATGGCCTATCAGCTCTTCGCGGGCGAGCTCCCCTTCTCGGGGGAGACGGCCATGACGGTGCTCACCATGCGGCTCACCCAGGATCCGCCTCCTCTGCGCGAGAAGCGACCGCCTCCCTCGCTGCCCGAGGGGGTCTACGACCTCGTCGACGGGCTCTTGAAGCGCGATCCGGCCGAGCGCATCCCCGACGCTGGCGCGCTGCTGGACATCCTGGCGGCCTTCCCTTCTGCGGAGATGGCCCCGGGCGCGACGCCCGAGCAGTCCGTCTTGGACGGCTACGGGACCCTCACGCCGCACGAGGGGTCACCGGTCGTGGACCAAGCTGCCCCGACGGCTCACGTCCCGTCGGTGCCGCCGCCGTCCGAGAGGCGGCCCCGCGCCACCGGGGAGCCCGGCGCCCGGGAGGGTCGTGGGTCGCGCGCGGGGCGTACGTGGCTCTGGGTCTCCCTGGTCGTCGTCCTCCTGGGGGCGGGCGGCGGAGGGGGCTGGTGGTGGTGGTCCCAGCAGCAGCGGACGCCCGTGAAGCGTGCGTCCGCGGCCACCTCATCCACCGCGACCTCGGGCGGCCTCGCCGCGACGAGCGACCCTGGGCCCCGGTCCCAGCCACACCCCACGGAGGGGCCGACCAGCGGTTCTGGGGACGGTGAGGGGACCAAGGGTGGCGCGGCGGCGCCGGCTCAGACGGCGCCGCCTGCCCCCGGCCACCTGCTCCTGGGCCATACTCGCCCGGCGCTGCCTGGGACGCGCGTGGCGGCCACGGCCCCTGTGGGTGGGGGGCGCACGCTCCTGCTCCGCGTCCCGTCTAAGGCAGCCCCGCTCAACATGCCGTTCCCCTTGGCCGTGGAGGTGAACTCCGAGCGCGGGCCGCTCGTGCTGCGCGCGGTCCAGGCCGAGGTGACCCTCATCACGCCGCGCACCAAGGTGGGCACGGCCCAGGGCGAGCCGGATCCCGCGAGCGGTCGCGTCACCGTCACGGTGCCGCCGCGCCCCATCCCAGGTCGCTACCAGATCGATCTGAACTACACCTTGGGCGATGGCGCCTCGGGTCGCATGACGGTGATCTACGACACGGCCGACGGCTCCATCGCGACGCCATGACCGCACCGCCCCGCCCCCGGCGGGCGTGCGTGCTCAGCGCCCTCGCAGCAGGAGCATCTCATCCTTGAGCGGCCCGTCGAGGAGCATGGGCAGCAGCCGGTCGATGGCGGCGCGGCAGGCCTGGCGCTCGTTGGCCGCCGCCAGCGCTCGGACGCGCGTCTCCAGGGCCTCGGGGTCTTCCTCCCCCGCCATCTCCAACGCGGCCTCGCTCGCCGCCAGCGCCCCGGCCGTGTCCTCCAGCTCCCCGAGCCGGACCCGCGTCTCCTCCATCCAGGCCGCGGCCGCCGCGCGCCGTAGGAAGCGCGCCTCCGCCTCGTCCGCGACCGCCGCTGCGTCCCGCGCGGCCTTCGCCCGGTCGGCCCACAGGGACGCGAGGTCCGTCCACCTCTCCTCGGCTCGGTAGAGGGCTGCCAGGGGCTCCAGGGCGCGGTCCTCCATGGGCTCCCACTCCAGGCACTGCCGCCACGCCTCCTCGGCGCCTCGGGGGTCGCCCAGGCGCTCCGCCAGGACCTCGCCCCGCTCCACGAGGTAGGCGAGCGTCTCGTCCTGGTCGAAGCTCTGCTCGGCGAGCCGACTCAGGGTCTCCGCCAAGACCTCCCAGCGGCCGAGCAGCCGGGCGGCCGCCGCGCGCACCTCCAGCGCCTCCAAGCTGTCGGGATCCAACTCCAGCGCCTCGCCCGTCGCCGCGAGCGCCCCCTCGGCGTCCCCGACCGTCCAAGCAGCCAGCGCGGACTCGATGGCCGCCTCCACGCGCGCCGACTCCTCCAGGCGCGCCCGCACCGCGGGGGGCAGGTCATCGTCCTCGTCGAGCGGGGAGGCGCTCGCAGGTGCGCTCGCGGAAGCGGGTGCGGTCGCGGGTGCGGGTGCGGTCGCGGTCGCGGTCGCCGCCCGCAGCCTCTCCGAGATCCCCCGATACCGGCGGACGAGATCGCTCCGCGGGGGGGTGCACGCGGCGGCCAGGGCCACCTGCTCGTCGAGGAGCTCCAGGCGCGCGGTCCGGCTGGGCGTGAGGTCGAGGAGCGCGTCCCCGAGCGCCAGGGCACGGCTGGGGTCGTCGCCTTCGAGCGCCCAGAGGCGCGCCAGCTCCAGCCCAGGGATGGAGAGGGGATCTTGGGCGAGCAGAGCTTCGAGCGCCGCGCGCGCGGCGGCCGTGTCCCCCCGATCCGAGGCCGCTAGCGCCTGCGCATAGAGGACGCTGGAGGGAACAGGAGCGGGTGCGGGCGCGGAAGCGGGGGCCGTTTCGGGTGCGCTTGCGGAAGCGGTTGCGGGCGCGGAAGCGGTTGCGGGCGCGGAAGCGGGTGCGGTTGCGGGAGCGGCTGCGGGCGCGGAAGCGGTTGCGGGTGCGGTTGCGGGCGCGGAAGCGGTTGCGGGTGCGGTTGCGGGCGCGGAAGCGGTTGCGGGCGCGGAAGCGGTTGCGGGCGCGGAAGCGGTTGCGGGTGCGGTTGCGGGTGCGGTTGCGGGTGCGGTTGCGGGTGCGGTTGCGGTTGCGGGTGCGGTTGCGGGCGCGGAAGCGGTTGCGGGTGCGGTTGCGGGTGCGGTTGCGGGAGCGGCTGCGGGCGCGGAAGCGGTTGCGGTTGCGGTTGCGGGCGCGGAAGCGGTTGCGGTTGCGGCTGCGGTCGCGGGAGCGGGACCCGTGGCTGCGACGGCCCCCTGGGGCTCCGCGGGCAGCCCCAGCCGGGCGCGAAGGGCGCGCACCTCCGGCAGCCCCTGGGCCGCCGCGGGTAGACGGGCCAGGGTGGCGCGGGCTTGCCCTGGCGCGCCCAGGACGTCGAGCTGGAGGGTCGCCAGGCGCACTCGGCACTCCTGGCGCACGCGCTCGTCGGCGTGGACGGCCTCCAGGCGGCGCAGGACGGGGATGAGCGCCTCGGCGTCTCCGAGCGCTTCCAGCACCTCTCGGTAGAGCGTCAAGGCCTCCACGTGCCTTGGGCGCAGGGCGATGGCCTCGGCCAGCAGGGGCTTGGCGCTGGTGGGGTCGTCCAGCTCCCGGGCCGCGGCGCGCGCCGCCCGCACGAGCAGCGCCACGCGGTCCTCGGCGTTGAGCTCGGAGTCCAGCATCCGCGCGCACAGGGCTTGGTGTTCCGGCCACATCCCGTGCTGCTCGTAAAGCGCCAGCAGCCGCTCCGGGACTCCGTCCGCGGCAGCGACCGCCGGGGCCGCCGCGAGCACGCGCTCGTAGGGCCCGATGGCGTCCCAGCCCAGGCCCAGGGACTCATAAAGGCGGCCCACGGCCAGCTCCACGCGGGGCGCCGCGCCGCGCGCGCGCGCGGCGCGGGCCGTCTCCAGGAGAGAGGGAAGCAGGCGCTCGCGGCTCGCCTCGTCCGGGGCGCAACGCTCCAAGAGCCGCAGGGCGCCAGCGTGCTCGGGGCGCGTGCCCAGGACCTCGAAGACGAGCTCCAGCGCCCGCTCTCGGTCCCCGCGGTCGAGCCACGCCTCGGCTTGGAGCGCGCGGGCGTCCGCCCACGCCGCGTCCTCGCGTGCCACGCGGTCCGCGAACAGGTCCGCCAGCTCCGCGTCACCGGCTCGCAGCGCCAGCCGGCCCAACTCCACCGCCGTGGCCGCCTCCAACGCTCCGGCGTCCACCGCCCGCCAGAGGACGCGCCGGGCTCGGGCCGGGTCCGCCGCGCGCTCCAGCGCCAAGCTCGCGAGGCGTCGCACCACCGTGAGGAGGGTCTCCCCCCCCGCGCCCGGCGCGGCTCGGAGCGCGCCTTCGAGCACGCGGATCCCTTCGGCCACGCTCCCCTCGGCGACCTCGACGTCCGCCAGGGCGAGCTGGGCCTCCAGGTCGGTGGGATCCGCCTCCAGGACCACCCGCAGGAAGACCCGCGCCTCCTCGGGCTGGCGTCGCCGCAAGGCGTCCCGCGCGAGCTGCACACCCGCCTCCCGGGTCCGGTCCGTGCTCCGGGCGGAGAACAGTAGGCGCTTGTATAGGGGCAGGGCCGCCTCTCGGTCGTGGGCGTCCTCGGCCAGAGCGATGAGGGCCTCCAGGGCCTCCTCGTGGTCTGGCGAGCGTGCCAGGACCCGCTCGAAGGCGGCGCGGGCGGCCTCCCGATCGATGGCGCGGAGCGTCTCGCCCAGGGTCATGTCGGCCGCCGTGGCGTCCTCCCGGTCCCCGGGCCCGCTGAGCAGGGGGCTCAGGCGCTCCAGGTGGACCGCCGCCTCCTCGAACCGCCCGCGCCCCAACGCGATGGACGCCAGCCCGCACAGCGCCGGGGCGTAGGTGGGGTCCGCGTCCAGCAGGGCGCGACAGACCTCCTCGCCCTCGTCGTAGAGGATGGGCTGGGTCGCCGCGATCCCCACGAGGCGCTCGGCGAGGAAGCCCGGGCGCATGGGGCCGTCCTGGGCGCGGTAGACCTCGGCCAGCGCCTCGCGGGTGGCCCCTTGGGCGAGCAGGCGGTCGATCTGGCCGTGGTGTCGCTTGAGCTCGAGATCCTCGATGAACCGCTCCAGCGCCCCGCGGAGCGGGTCTTGGGCGAGGGCGTCCAGGTCCACGATGGGCCCCACGGCGTGCCCCGGGCCTTGGGCGGAGCCTCCTCCCCACGGGGCGTTCTCCGCTCCGCCGGACGTGTCGGCCGCCCGGACGCGCGGCCAAGGGCGGTCCGATTGGCCTGCGGGCTCCGGGTTCGCCTCGAATCGCGCCACGAGCTCCCCCTGGCGGAGGACCACCCCCTGGGGCACGAGGCCGGAGAGATCCGGGAGCTTCCAGCCCACGCCGCTCAGCGCCCAGGCGAGCGCTCTCCGCAAGAACCGCAGGCGAGCCGTCGTGAGCGTGCGCTCCACGACCAGCTCGGGCGGGAGGTAGTCCAACAGCCGACCCGCGAGCTTGGGCCAGGGTTCGTCCACCCGGCCGTAGACCCGGAGGTCGTACAGGGACACCTCCAGCAGCGGCTCACGGGGGCCCTGGGGCTCGTCCGGCTCACCGGGCTCCCCTCCGCCGCCTCCCGTCACGGCCACGCCTCCGCGGGCCGCCTCGTCGTGCACGGGCGCGAGGCGCGCGCGCGCGGTGAAGCGCGCGCCGTTGTCCGCGCGGGCCGAGAGCGTCAGCGCGTCGTCCGCGGCGCGCCCGGTCACCCGGCCGCCCGAGCGCGCGTGGAGCCAGCCTAGGATCTGGTGGGCCTCCATGGAGAGCTCGGCGACCACCGCGCGCCCGCGGTGGTGACGGAACCCCACCGCGCCGTCACGGAGGTCGATGGGGGGGCGGACGTGGGGGAGGGCGATCTCGAGGTGGCGCAGGCGGGCCCCACCCGGGAGCTGGGCCCCCGCGAGGACCAGGCTCACCGTGTCCCCCAGCACTTGGAGAGCCCAGCCGCCGGCCGCACCGCGCTCCTCCGGGCCGGCCGACTCGCCCGGCGCGCCGAAGGCCAGCGAGGTCCGCGGGGGCGCCTCGGTTTTCGGCGCGGCGTAGGCGAGGGCGCGCGACGGCGTCTCTCCAGCGGGATCGCCCCCCGGGTCCCGGGGACCTCGGGGCGTGTCTGTAGGCCGTCGTTCCGGCATGGCTCCTTGTACCGCACTGCGGCTCCGTGTTCGAGGCGCGCCGTCACACCCCGATCCGCCACCTACTCTGGGATTCGGCTTTGGATCCCGCGTGTGGGCG
>CAYZID010000285.1:0-7533 GCA_964478315.1 uncultured Myxococcales bacterium
GCCCGGCCCCCCACCGCACGGGCCGCGCGACGGGACCGGGGCCCGCCTCCCGGCCCAGCCGCTGGGCCCCCTGCCCCAACGCGGGCTCCCGCGCCTCGGTCCGCAGGGGAGGGGGGGGGTCGGGGCACGCCCCCGCCCCCCCCCCCCCGGAAAGTGCCGGTCGTGAGGGGGGGACTGCCTGGTTGTGGGGCGGCCCGGGGCGTGCGAACGTCCCCCCGTGGGCAGCCAAGGGACATCGCGGGTGGGCGCGCGGCGGCTGCCCATCTACCCCATCATCGACACGCTGCGGTCCTACGATATGAAGGACCTCCCGCACGACCTCGTGGCGGGTCTCACCGTGAGCGTCGTGGACCTGCCCCAGTCCATGGCCTTCGCCCTCATCGCCGGCGTCCCGCCCGTCTACGGCATCTACACGGCCATCTTCCTGGCCTTCCTCGGGGGGCTGTTCACGTCCAGCCGATTCTTGTCGGTGGGGCCCACGAACACCCAGAGCCTGCTCATCGCGGCGACCGTGTCTCGGCTCACCGCCGACCCCGCCGTCTACGTCCAGCTCGTCGTGGCCCTGTCGCTGCTCAAGGGCATCTTGCAGCTCGGGTTCGCGGCCCTGCGCGTGGGGCGCTTCGTCCGCTTCGTGAGCGCGCCCGTGATGGTGGCCTTCACGGCCGGCGCTGGCGTGCTCATCTTCGCCGAGCAGGTGCCCCATTTCCTGGGCGAGCCGGCGCGCTCGGGGCCCCGGGTGCTCCCCGGCGTCCTGGACGTCGGACGCCACGTCCTCGCCCACCTGGACGCCGTGCAGCCCGGTGCCGTCCTCCTGGGCCTGACGGCGCTCGCCATTCTGTTCCTCTCTCGCCGCATCTCCCGGGCGATCCCAGGTCCCCTCCTGGCCGTGGCCGTCTCCGGGGGCCTCGTGGCGAGCGGGGTCGTGAGCGGCGTGGAGATCGTCGGGCCGCTGCCCCACGGGCTCCCCGGGTTCCAAGTCCCCCACCTGGATCTCCACACGGTGGAGGTGCTGCTCCCCGGCGCCCTGGCGTTGGCGCTCCTCGGGATGCTCGAGTCGGTCGCCATCGCCAAGTCCATCGCCCAGCGCACGGGGCAGCGGATCGACGCGGACCAGGAGTTCTTCGGGCAGGGCTTCGCCAACCTCGTGGGCAGCTTCTTCCAGTGCATGCCGGGCTCCGGTAGCTTCTCGCGCACGGCCTTGCAGTACGCGGTCGGCGCGCGGACGCGCGTCGCCAGCCTGTTCTGCGCGGTGATGAACGCGGCCTTCTTCCTGGCGCTCGCTCCCCTGGCCCACGACATCCCCCTCGCCGCGCTCGCCGCGATCCTGTTCTTCGTTGCCTACAAGCTCGTGGACTGGCGCGCTCTCCGCGCCGTGGCGCGCGCCGGCCGCGGGGACCTCGTGACCGCCGCCGTCACCTTCGGGGCCGCGCTCCTCTTGCCCCTCACCTATGCCATCTACGTGGGCATCGGCCTGCACCTCCTGCTGGCCCTGGACCGCGCCGGTCACCTCCACGTCCGGCAGCTCGTGCCCCAGGGCGACGGCGGGTTCCGCGAGCGCACGGTGCAGGCCCCCGGGGATCTGGAGGCCCAGGACGTGCTGGTCCTCCAGCTCGAAGGGGACCTCTTCTTCGGCGTGGCCGACGAACTCGACGACCACCTGCGCGCCGTCCTCGCGGGCGCCGGGACGCCCAGCGGCGGAGCCCCAGCGGCGGTCGTCCTGCGCCTCAAGCGCAGCCACTCGCTCGACGCCCACGCCCTGCTGGTCCTGGAGCGCTTCATCCGCGCCATGGACGCGGCGCACCGCCCCGTGCTTTTCAGCGGGCTGAGGCCCAAGGCGCGGCGTCGGCTCCAGCGGTTCGGGCTGTCGGATCGCCTGTGCGACGGGTGCCTCGTGGACTCCCACGAGCGCCCCGCCGCGGGGACCGCCCAGGCCGTCTCCGTGGCGCGAGCGTTGCTCTCGGGCACGGGCGACGGGACGCCCCCAACCCCTCCGGATGCTCCGCCGGCCGCCCGCCCCACGCCCCCGCGCGGGGGTGCGGCGTGAGCGCGGTCGCGCCGCCGCCCCACAGACGTTGCCGAACCCGACGCTCTTCCCTACCATGAGCCGCCCATGGACGCGCAGACCACCATCTACCCCTACGAGATCTTCGTCCTCTTGGAGGAGCTCACGCGTGAGCGCTTCTCCGGGACGCTCACCCTCGAAGCCGATGGGGGGGACACGGTCCTGTTCCTCAACCAGGGGACGGTCCGCTACGTGCGCACGACGCGCATCATGAGCTCGTTCTCGGCCTACCTGTTCACCGAGCGCATCTTCCCCAAGGTCACGGTCAAGGGGTACCTCAAGCTCTGCACCGAGGCCGGCTTGAGCCTCGAACAGTTCCTCGTGGAGGAGGGGATTCTCACCGGCGAGGATCTCGCCCACCTCAAGCGCGACCTGGCTCGCTCCACCTTCGCGCGGACTTTCTGTCAGACGGGGACGGTCGAGCTGCGGCGCACCCGCGCCAAGGCCCGCGAATACCGCCAGCAGCCGCTGAACCCCTTCGAGGCCATGTTCCGTTGCGTCAAGGAGCACCCCGACCGGCGCGCCATGTCTCGCGCCCTCGAGGAGTACGACGAGCAGCGTATGCGCCGCGGCCCCGACTTCTTTGGGCTCCTGCCTCTGTTTCGGCAGTACTTCGGCCGCACCCAACTCGTGAGCCTCCTGGACAAGCAACCCACCATCGAGGAGGTGCGCGAGGCTATGGGGCAGAAGGGGTCGGTGCTGGGCGAGGTGTTCGCCATGCACCTGAGCGGCATGGTCCACTTCGAGACGGACCTCACCCAGCGCTCTCCCATGCGGCGGCTCGCGACCTCCACGGACGTCACCGCGTTCAGCGAGGAGGGGCCCGCTCGCCCGGAGCGCGCGGCGCAGGGCCAGCCCGGACACCCCGGGGAGCCCGTGCGCATCATCACCAAGCCTACCGGCGCGCCCATGGGGCGAGCCCGGTCCGCCGCCGGGCAGCATGACCCCGATGGCGCTCAGCCCGTGGGCGTGGCCGTCGCCGCCGCCGGTCGCGAGCGGACCGATCCCGGCTTCGACGGCGGCGGAGGGCGCCCGCGGACGCAGCCGGGCATGGAGGCGGCCCGACCGCCGCGCCTGCGCAGGGAGCCCAGCAGCCCCGGCGTCGGGGAGGCTCGCCCCGGCTCGGACCCGGGGGGAGCGAACTTCCGGGACATCCTCGTGGGCGAGAGCCTCCTGGGCGCTGCGGACGAGGCGGAGCGGGTGGACCACTACACCTTCTTCAACCTCTCGCCCGACGCCCCCTTCAGCCAGCTCCGCGCCGCCTACCTGGCGGCCTGGATGCGCTACAGTGGGACCCGGTACGACGAGTACTCCCTGTCGGACGAGGGGGTCGCCGCCCTGGACCGCCTCCAGCAGCACATCGAGGAGGCCTACGAGGTCCTCACCGACCTGGAGCGCCGCGCGGAGCACGACGCTCGCTGGGGCGTGGACGGCGAGGTGAGCCGGGCGGATCTGGAGCGGATGTTCGAGGCGGAGGAGCGGTTCCGCGAGGCGCAGCTTCGCCTCGCCGACGGCGACAACGGGGAGGCCGTGAGGTTGCTCCTCGATGCCGTCCAGGCGAACCCCCAGGAGCCCGAGTACCTCGCCTACCTCGCCTGGGGCGTGACCTCCGCGAGCATGTGGGGGCACCCGGTCCCGGCCGACATCGAGCCCCCCACCGAGCTCCTGGACCGCGCCCTGCGCATGGACCCCAAGCTGGAGTCCGCGTGGGTATTTCGCGCGCGCATCGCGGAGCTGGCGGGCGATCTGCCCCAGGCCCTGCGGGCCTTCGTGGCCGCCCTCCAGGCGAACCCCGACAATGAGGAGGCGAGCGAGGCCGTGGAGCGCCTGCGGGCCGCCGGGCACGAACTCAAGCCCGCGGAGAAGGCGAGCCTGGAGGACCGCCTCGGGTCCATCATGAGGCGCTTCAACCCATAGGTTGAGGGGAACCGACCTGCGCGAAGGGCTTGGGCTTCCCGGCCGGATCGCGTACAAGGCCCCATGACCATGAGCGACCTATCCCCGCACGCCGCCGAGACCCTGCGCGCCGCGTCCGCTGCCCTGTCGGAGAGCGGTGAGGCCCTGGACGGGCTCAAGCCCTCCCGCGCCGAGGCCGGCGCGCGCCGCGCCCTGGAAGACCTGGATCGGCTTGCGAGCGACGAGCCCGACCTGGCGGAGAGCCCGCAGGTCATCCAGCTCCGAGCGTCCGCCTGGGACACGCGCGCCCACGCCGCCCAGCTCCGCGACGACTGGGACGAGGCCCTGGAGTATCAGCGTCGGGCCCTCGCGCTCCGCGACGGGCTCACGAGGGAGGCCTGCGCCGCCGCCCAGGTCCCCTACGACGCCCCCCTGGCCGTGAGCTGCTTGAACCTCGGGACCCTGCTTCTGGCGGTGGAGCGCCGCGAGGAGGCGGAGGAACACCTCCGCCGCGCCGTAGAGCACGTGGATCGCCTGCCCGAGGACGAGGCGACCGACCTCCTGGGGCTCACGGCGCGGCGCACCCTCGCCATGACCCTCGCGGCCAGCGGGCGCGTCCCCGAGGCGGCCAGCACCTTCGCCGAGGCCATCGAGCGCGTGCGCGAGCGCATGGCGGGCGCCGAGGACGACGACACCCAGCCCATGACGCACCTCATCGAGCCCTACGTGGGCATCCTCGTGCAAGGGGCGGCCGCCGTCTACGCGGCCGGCTACGACCGCGACGCCGTGGCCCTGCTCGACGAGGCGGCGGCCATCTCCGGCGCGCTGGCCGAGGACTTCCCCGAGGAGACCGGCCATTGGGCGGCGCCCCACTACGTGGCCGCCCAGCTCAACCTCCTCGCCGTTCACGAGGCGGCCGGTCGCTTCGACAAGGCCGAGGACGCGCTGTTCCGAGCGCTGGCCATCGAGCCCCCCGGGGTGGAGGAGATCGTCGCGCGCGGGCGGGCCTTCTACGCCAGCCTCCTGGGGCGCTCCGACGACGAGCTCCGCGACGGCGGCCTCCCCCGCGAGGAGGTCCGGGAGTCCCTGGAGGAGCTGGAGACCAAGGCCGCCGCGCTGGCCCACCGGGCGGCTGACGGCGGCGACGACGCGGATGCGCCCGGCTGACGGGCGCTGGCGCCGGGCGGTCGCCGCGTGGTGGGTCGCTCTCGGCGTCACCGCGGCGGCCCTCCTCGTGGGCGCCGTGTGGTGGGGGCCTGCGCCCGGCCTCCCCGGGCTTGCGGCCGCGGCCGCCGGCGCTCGCCACCTCGCGGATGACTTGGCCCCCCTGGCACCGGGTTGGCTCCCAGCCAGCCTCGTCCAGGGCCTCATGGCGCTCGGGCTTGGGCCCGTGGGGGCCGTGCGGATCGTCTGGACGCTCGGCGCTTTGGGCACCCTCGCCGCCTTGAGCCTGGTGCTCCGGGCGCTTGGCCGCGACCTGCGGCTCCTGCTCTTGGCCTCGCCCCTCGTGTACGCCGGTGCGCTGGGACGCGGGGATCTGGGCGCCGCGCTGGGGACGGCGCTGGTCTTCGCGGCGGTTGGCGCCGGCCTCGCCTACGTCCGCCGTGGCGGCCCCCCCGCCCTGGTCGCCCTGGGCGCCGCCTTGCTCGCCGCCTTCTCCACCCACGAGGCGCTCTTCCTCGCGGCGTGGGGCACGAGCGCCTTGCTCCTCCTCGCCGCGCCCGACGGCGCTCACCGCGGCGGGGCCGCCCCCGCCGCGGTGAGGGCGATGGTCGCGATCGTGGCGACCCTCCCCGCGCTCGCCCTCTGGACCGCTTGGCGCTTTGGGCTGTCCCACGTCGCCGGGGCTCCCGTCCTCGCGCTGGCCTTCGACGCGGGCCCTCCCGAGGCGCTGGGACCTCTGGGGGCGGCGGGGTGGTTCGCGCGCGAGGGCTTCGATTTTCTCACGCGCGAGTACGACGGGACCGCGCTATGGATGATGGGGGGGCTGTGGCTGCTCCTGGCGGCCGCGCCCGCCTCCGCTGGGCTGGGGCCGGCCACCGGGGACGCTGGGCCCCAGCCCTCCACGCCGCCACCCTGGCGCGCCTGGTTCGGGGAGGCGGCGCCGGGCCTCGCCGCGTTGGGGCTCGCCGCCGTTGCCACCTGGCAGGCCCCGGACCTCTCCACGGCGGGGGCCCTCGTGGCCCCCACGCTGCTCTGGCTGGTCGTGAGCTTGCGGCCCGAGCGGGGCGGGGCCCTGGCGGGGCTCGCCCTGGGGCTAGCGGGCCCCTTGGCGCTCTGGTTTGGGGGCGTGGCCGTGCTCTCGGCCCAGCGCTTCGAGCGCCGCGAGGTCGCCCCTATGGTGCAGGCCCTGGCGGCGGCGCTTCCGGCTCCCGGGGGCCTGGGCTCGGGCGACGGGCACCCGCGGGTCGCCTGCGTGGGGTGCGAGCGAGCCTCGGCCGTCTACCGCCGCGGGCCCCTCCCCGCGGTCTTCGAGGCGCTGGCCCTGGACCTCGGCGGCGCCGCGCGCGCCAGCGGGCGGGCCGGGCGGGGGACGCCCGGGGCCCTGCCCAAGCGGGGGTGGCAGGTGGGCGAGTCCCTCGCGTGGTGGGACGCGGTCGTGGTTCTGGGGCGGCACCTCGCGCCGCCGGACGCCTTCGCCGTGCGACTCGATGGCGCGGAGGCCCGCACCTCGTGGGACACCGCGTGGGCGGCCTATCGGCCTCGCCGGCGGGCGTCAGCGGCTCGCGGCGACGGAGCGCCCGGAGACGTCGCGCGTTCGTCCCACCGCCCGCCCCGGGGCGACGATGGGGCTCCGGCGCCGCGCGAGGCGCCCGCTCCCAGGCCGGAGGAGCGAGCCGTGGTGGAGACGGGACTCCAGGGGGGCTCCGGGGGGACGCCGCACCGCTGGGACTGCCCGGAGCGCATGGCCCTCGTAGCGCTCCGGGGGGCGCGCAGCGCGGATCGCAAGCGGGTGGCCTCCCTCGTGCCCGTGTGCCGGCGGCTCCACCGGTATGGCAAGACGCTGCGACCGTTCGGCTCTGAGGTCACGGGGCCCGCGCTGGGCCGCGCCCCGCGCGGTGGTGCGCCCGTGCGCGTGCGCTGCGCCGACGCCGACGCCCAGCTCCTCGTGGGACTGGACGGGTGGGCGGGGCTGGTCGTGGAGCGGCTGGAGGCGGTGTGCGTGGGCCTGGAGGGGCGGGCCGGTGCGTGGCGGGAGGCCGCGCGTGGCGATAGCCCCTCCGGGGATGGCGAGGGTTGGCGTCGTCGGGCCGCGAACGAGGTCCACCTGCGGTGTGGTCCCGGGCGGGTCGCCGTGGGCGTGTTCGCCCGCTCGGGCGCGGAGGTGGACGCGGTGGGGCTGCGCTGCGCGGACGCGGCGGCGCTCGTCTCGCCGCCCGCCCCCAAGGCGGCGCGGTTCCCGGGGCGCGCCTATGGCTGGGGCGACCTCCTCCCGTGACGCGGCGGTGGGCTCCCAGGACCCCGCGCCGCCCCGCCAGAAGCATGATTCACAACGTCTCCCGTCGCCACGCTTGCTCTTGTGATTCCAGGCGGTTCCACTCGTCGGTCACGTGCCACCAGCACGCTCCCTCCTC
>CAYZID010000286.1:0-7521 GCA_964478315.1 uncultured Myxococcales bacterium
AAACGCGGCCTCCTGCGCCTCGGTCCGCAGAGCAGGTGGCGGATCGGGGTGTCCCCTTGTCCCTTTGTGTCTGGACGGGGCTCGTCGTGGCCTCCCATACTCACCCGGCGACGGCTTGCGCTTGGGACGTGGCACGCTCGGTGTTGGGGGCAAGAGCCTACCGGTTGGCTCAGGGAGGAAGAGAGTGAAGGGGTTTCTGATCGGTGTGTGTGCGCTGGCGCTGGGCGGCCTGGGCTCGGGGCCCGCGCGAGCCCAAATCCAAGATCCCGCGGAGGGGCCCGCGGAGGATCTGGGTCCCCAGCGCCCCGAGTTGGCACGTTACGTCTTCCTGCCGCGCGTGGACGGCGACGGGGTCGCCACGATGACCTACGGCCTGGGCCTGGGCACGCGCGACACCCGCTTCGCGGGGCCCGAAGGGGTCGAGCAACACCTCACCGTGCGCGTGCGGCCTACGGACTGGTTGACCGTCGAGGCGGCGGGCAAGACTCTCGTGCAGCGCGGGGCCGAGGTGCGCGGCGGCGGGGGGGGCCGCCTGCTCGCTCGCGCCCTGGACGAGCGCCGCGCCGGCGTGACCGTGGAGGCGGACGCGGGCTACCGCTTCGACCTGCGCGGTGACCACGTGCTGGGCCTCGGGGCGACGCTCGTGCGCCACTTTGGGCGCGTGGAGACCGTGGCCGCCGCGCGCGTGGAGGTCCCGCTGACAGCCAACCAGGGCGCTCGCGACGAGGCCGACGTCTTGTTCAGCGCCGCCGTGTCGGCCCCCGTCACGGACTCGTACACCCAGGGGATCGAGTTGGGGGCCGAGGATCTGGAGGCCCTCTGGGACCCCGAGGAGGCCGAGGGCGGCGCGCGCGTGTTCTTGGGTCCCACGTCCGTCGTCTGGTTCGGGCGGGACGTCCACCTGCGCGCCAACCTCTCGGGGGTCTACGCGCCTCCCGCCGCGGGCGCCCCCGACACGGGGCGGAGCCCTTGGGGGGTCCTCGCCCGCCTCGCCATCGGCTACAGCTTCCGCTGAGGTCGCCTCTCGGGCGACGCGCGGGCGCGTGGGGCTTGCCGCGGGGGCCCGCCGTCCTTCATGCTCGCCGCCCCTCGGGAGCCGGGGCGCCACCACACGGCGGCGGCGCCCGGCGCCCGGCGACACGGCACACGGGAGCCCTCGCATGACCTTCGGCGATCCCACCCGCGGCGCGGGCTGGTCCGGCACCGACGACTACATCGCCTCCGACGAGCTCCAGCGCATCGTCAACGTGGCCCTGACCCTGGAGCGGCCGCTGCTCATCAAGGGCGAGCCCGGCACGGGCAAGACGCTCCTGGCCCACTCCATCGCCCGCGGGCTGGGGTTGGAGCTGCTCACTTGGCACGTGAAGTCCACGACCAAGGCCCGCGATGGGCTCTACGTCTACGACGCCGTCCAGCGCCTGTACGACTCGCGCTTTCAGGACAAGGACGTCTCGGACATCCGGCAGTACATCTCCTTGGGGCCGCTGGGCCAGGCCTTCGCCGCAGGCGCGGGCGACCCGGCCACGGGCGCCCCGCCCCGGCGTGTGGTCCTGCTCATCGACGAGATCGACAAGGCCGACATCGAGTTCCCCAACGATCTCCTGCACGAGCTCGACGCCATGAGCTTCCGCATCCCGGAGACTGGGGACGTCATCACGGCCCAGCGGCGGCCCCTCGTGGTCATCACGTCCAACAACGAAAAGGAGCTGCCCGACGCTTTCCTGCGCCGCGTGATCTTCCACTTCATCGCCTTCCCCGACCGGGCCCTCATGGCCGACATCGTCGCCGTGCACTTCCCCGACCTGGCCCGCGACCTCTTGGAGCAGGCCCTGGCGGCCTTCTACCGCCTGCGGGACATCGACGGGCTCCGCAAGCGGCCCTTCACCAGCGAACTCATCGACTGGATCGCCGCGCTCCTGGCGCACGGCGTGGACCCGGCGTCCTTGGCCGCCGAGCTGCCCTTCCCCGGCGCCCTCATCAAGCGCGAGCAGGACATGGGCGTGGTCCAGCGCGTCCTCAAGCGCGTCCGCCGGTGAAGCCCACGCCCCCACGCGGCGCGTCGCGCGACGAGGCCCCGCCGATGCTCACCACGCGGGGCGCGCCGGTCTTCGCCGAGCTGTTCTACGGGCTGCGCCAAGCCGGCATCCACGTGGGCCTGGGCGAGTGGATGACCCTCATGCGCGCCCTGGCGACGGGCGCCGTGCGGCCGGATCTCACCGACTTCTACTACGTGGCGCGCGCCGTGCTGGTGAAGTCCGAGACGCAGTTCGACACCTGGGATCAGGTCTTCGCGGCGGTCTTTGGCGGCGCGGAGATGCCCACGGAGCTGGCGCGGGAGCTGCTGGACTGGCTCCGCGACCCCATCGCGCGGCTCCAGCTCTCGCCCGAGGAGCTGGCCGCCATGGAGCGCCTGCCCCTGGAGCGCCTGCGCGAGCTGTTCGAGCAGCGCCTACGCGAACAGCGGGAGCGCCACGACGGCGGCAACCGCTGGATCGGCACGGGGGGCCGCTCGCCCTTCGGCCACGGGGGCGCCAACCCGGCCGGCGTGCGGGTTGGGGGGCCGGGGGGAGGGCGCTCGGCCATCCAGGTCGCCATGGCCCGGCAGTTTGCCGCCTACCGCGACGACCGCGTGCTGGACACCCGAGCCCTCGCCGTGGCGCTCAAGAAGCTGCGGCGGCTGGAGCGCAAGCACGGCGAGCCCGAGCTGGACATCGATGAGACCATCGACGCCACGGGCCGCAACGCGGGCGAGCTGGAGATCGTCCTGCGCCCTCCGCGCAAGAACCAGGCGCGCGTGCTGCTGCTCATGGACGTGGGTGGCTCCATGGACCCCTACATCGACGTCGTGGAGCGTCTGTTCAGCGCCGCCAGCAACCTGGGGCACTGGCGCAAGTTCGAGGCCCTGTCCTTTCACAACTGCCCCTACGAGACGCTCTACCCCAAAGAGTACGGCGACGACGCCGTGCCTACCTCCGACGTCCTGCGCGATCGCCCCGCCGAGACCTTCCTCATCTTCGTGGGGGACGCTTCCATGGCCCCGAGCGAGCTCACCCACGCGGGCGGGGCGATCTACTACTGGCACAGCAACGGCACGCCGGGGATCGAGTGGCTCCACCGTCTCCGCAGCCGGTTTCACCGCTCGGTGTGGCTCAACCCCATGCCGCCTCGCTGGTGGGGTGGCTGGTCCACGCGCGTCATTCGCCAGCTCTTTCCCATGTTTCCCCTCACCGTTCGCGGGCTCGAGGACGCCGTGGAGCACCTCGTCCGCGGCCGCGACACCCCCGCCCCCGCGCTTGATCCCGCCCTCCTGGGGCGGTAACCCTCAGCCCCCGGGGCGCGTACGAGCCACGGCGCCCCGCGGAACCGGGCGCGCCCCCACGAGGTCCCCGTCATGCTCGCCGCTCCCATCCTCCTCACCGCCGCGGCGCCCGCCGCCCCCGCCGCAGACAGCCTCCCCCTGATGTTCCTGTTCGCCTTCTTGGGCGGGCTCATCCTGAACATCATGCCCTGCGTCCTGCCTGTGCTGTCCATCAAGGTGCTGTCGCTGGTGGAGCAGTCCGCCGAGCACCCCACGCGCATCCGCCGTCACGGCTACGCCTACACCGCGGGCGTCCTGGTGAGCTTCGCCGCCATCGCCATCCCCTTCGCCGTGCTCGACAAGGGCTGGGGCTTCCAGTTCCAGGAGCCCGCCTTCGTGGCCGGGCTCGCCGCCGTCATCTTCGCCTTCTCCTTGAGCTTGTTCGGCGTCTACGAGCTCAACGCCCCCGGCGCCACCCAGCTCGAAGGGGTCGTCGCGCGCCAGCACGGGTACGCGGCCTCCTTCGTCTACGGCGTCTTCGCCGTCATCTTGGCCACCCCCTGCACGGCCCCCTTCTTGGCGCCCGCCCTGGGCTTCGCCGTCACCCAGCCGCCGCTCGTCCGCGTGGCCTTGCTGGAGGTCATCGGCTTGGGCCTGGCCACGCCCTTCTTGTTGCTGGCCCTGGTCCCCGTCTGGGCCCGCTGGCTCCCCAAGCCCGGCCCCTGGATGGACACCTTCAAGAAGCTCATGGGGTTCTTGCTCGTGGGCACGGCCATCTGGCTCCTGGACACGCTGCGTCAGCAGGTCACCGGGCCGGCCCTCATGGACTTCCTCGTCTTCCTCATGGTCGTGGCCGTCGCCAGCTTCGTCTTTGGGCACTGGGCCCACCCCATGCGCGGCGCCGTCACCCGCGTGGTGGCCGTCGCCGTGGCCCTGGCCGCCGTCGTGGGCGGGGCCTTCACGTTCCTGGGGCTGGAGCGCCCGGCGCCGGTGCCTCGCGCCCCCGTCCCCGTGGCCGCCGCCTCGTGTGCGCCCTGTGCTGAGCGTGGCGCGGAGGCCCAGGCGCCCGCCGGGGGTTCCTCCTCCGCGGCCGCGGGCGCGGCGCCGTCCGCCCCCAAGGCTCCAACGGGCCCCCTGGACACCGACCCCGTGGTCCAGGGAGACGAGATCCGCTGGCGCGACTTCGCGCGCGTGGACGTGACGCGCCTGGCGGCCAGCGGCAACACGGTCTTCATCGACTTCACGGCGTCCTGGTGCGCCACGTGCAAGGTCAACGAGAGCACCGTCATTGACACCGAGGCCATCCGCGCCGAACTTCGGGACCTCGCCATCGTCCCGGTGCGGGCGGACTACACGAACGAGGACCCCGAGATCACCAAGTGGCTCAAGCGCTTTCACCGGGCGGGCGTGCCCATGTACGTCATCCTGCCCGCCGGCCGCCCCGACGACGCCGTGCGCCTGCCGGACCGCCTGACCACCGAGGGGCTCACGCGCGCGCTGCGCGAGGCCGGCCCCTCCAAGCGCGGCACCTGAGCCGCCCGGCCCCGGGAGCCTCACCCCGTTGAGCGTCAAGCCCCCCCTCATCCTCCGCCGCGGGCCGTCTCGGGCCGTCCTCGTCCTGGGGCTGCCGCTGGTGGCGGCCACGCTCTTCCAGGCGCTGTTCAACCTCACCGAGGTGTGGATCTTCGGCCAGCTTGGCGACCGCGGGGCCTCCATGGCCGGCGCCGCCGTGAGCGACCTGGTCACGAGCTTCTTCGTCTTCCTGGCCACGGGCCTGGGCAACGCTGCCGTCGCCAACATCTCCCACGCCCACGGGGCGGGCGACACCCTGCGCGAGCGTCGCCACGTGCGCCAGGCCCTCGTGGCCAGCGGGGCGCTGTCCCTCCTCAGCGCGCTCGCGGGCCTGTTCGCCGGCCCCATCGGCTACCTCATCATGGGCGACGACCCCAGCCGCCCCTTGGGCACCGAGTTCTTCCGCGTCATGGCCTTCGGCGGCTTCGGGACCATCTTCGTCCTCACGACCACGGCCATCCTCCGCGCGCGCGGCGACGCCTTCCGGCCGCTCCTCCTCCTGGCCGTCATGTCGCTCGGCACCCTCGCCCTGGAGGCCGTCCTCGTCCTGGGGCTGTTGGGGCTGCCCCGCTACGGCGTCATCGCGGCCGCCTGGGTCACCGTCCTCATCCGCGGCCTCACCGCCCTGTGGGCCGTGCGCATGGTCGCCAAGCAGGTGGATCTCCGGCCCCCGCCGGGCGAGCGCTTCCTCCACCTGCCCGCCCTGAAGATGCAGCTCAAGCAGGGCTCCGAGTCCGCCCTCCAGATGTCCATCCGCGGCCTGGGCTACGTCCTCCTCGTGGCTATGGCCGCCCATCGCCTCTCGCCCACGGACGGCGGCACGACCTTCACCGCGCTGAACCTCTGGGTGAAGGTGGACGTGCCCACCCTCCTCATCGCCTTCGCTTGGGGTGGCGGCGTGGGGCCCATCGTGGGCATGGCGCTGGGCGGCGACAAGGTCCCTTACGCCCGCCGCGCCGCCTGGTCGGGGGTTGGCTACGTGGCGCTCACGGCCCTCGTCTCCACCACCGTCGTGTGGCTCTTCGGCGAGGCCATCGCCGCCAGCTTCATCCCGGACAGCCCCGACGTGGTCGCCCGCACGGCCGAGTGCCTGCGCTACGTCGCCCCCACCTACGCCTTCGTGGCGGCCGGCATCGTCATCGCGCTGGCCTTCAACGGCGCGGGCGACATGCGCACGCCCCTCAAGAACGACCTGGGCGTCCTGCTCCTGGCCCAGACGGGCCTGGCTTTCGTCCTGGGCGACCCCGACGTCCTGGGGGCCCAGGGGATGTTCCTGGCCGTGTTCATCGCCGGGCTCCTGCAGGGGATCGTGCCCATGTTCCTCCTGTGGCGGGCCCGCTGGCGGGGCGGCCAGGCGCCCGCCGACGCCCAGCCGGCGGCGCCCTCGGGGGGGGCCGCTCCACCCGCCCCCTGAGCCTCGACCCAGCCGCTCCTCGCGGCCCCCATCAGCCCACGAGAGTCCACCATGCGCGCCATCGTCATCACCGCCCACGGCGGCCCCGAGGTCCTCGCCCTCCAAGACCGCCCCGACCCCGTGCCCGGCCCCTTCGAGCTCCTCGTCTCGGTGGAGGCTTCGGCCCTGAACCGTGCCGATCTCCTCCAACGCCGCGGGCTCTATCCGGCCCCGCCCGGCGCCCCGGCGGACATCCCGGGCCTGGAGCTGGCCGGCACGGTGGCCGCCGTGGGGCCTCACGTCACCCGCTTCGCCGTGGGCGACCGTGTCATGGCCGTCGTGGGGGGCGGCGCGGCGGCCACCCTGGCCGTGGTCCACGAGCGCGAGGCCCTGCCCATCCCCGCGGGCCTGTCGGCCACGGACGCGGCGGCCATCCCCGAGGCCTTCCTCACGGCCTTCGACGCCGCCGTCCTCCAGGGCGGCCTGCGCAGCGGCCAGTGGCTGGTCGTGCCGGCCGTGGCCTCGGGTGTGGGTACGGCGGCCGTGCAGATCGCCCGCGCCCTGGGCGCCCACACGGTGGGCTCCAGCCGCACGGCGGCCAAGCTGGCGCGCGCCGTGGAGCTGGGTCTGGACGTGGCCGTGGAGGGGCCGCCCGAGGCCCTGGTGGACGCCGCTCGGGCGGCTACGCGGGCCGCGGGCAAGGCGGGGGCGGCCGTCGTGCTCGACCTCGTGGGCGGGGCGGCCACGCCGGCGCTGCTCAAGACCCTCCAGCCCCAGGGGGCGCTCATCTTGGTGGGCCTCATGGCGGGCGCCCGCGCCCAGCTCGACCTGGGGCGCGTCCTCACGCGCCGCCTGCGCGTCCAGGGCACGGTCCTGCGTTCGCGCCCCATCGAGCAGAAGATTGCCGCCGCCCAGGTCTTCGCGGACCAGCTCTTGCCGCTCTTTCGGTCGCCATCGCCCGGGGCCCCGCCGCCTCTCCGGCCCGTCGTGGACCGCGTCCTGCCGCTGGGCCAGGCCGCGGAGGCCCACGGCATACTCGAGCGGAACGAGAGCGCGGGCAAGGTCGTCCTCGACCACACGGCGTGAGGCGCTCGCCGGCCCATAGGTTCGCCTGGCCGGAGGTCGTGGCCCGGACCGTGGCGCTGACCCTGGCGCTCTCCGCGGCCTGGGGCTCGGCGCTGGCCTCCGCGTCCGCTTCCGCTTCCGCCTCCGCCCCCGCACCCGCCCCCGCCCCCGCCCCCGCCCCCGCCTCCGCCCC
>CAYZID010000287.1:0-7477 GCA_964478315.1 uncultured Myxococcales bacterium
CCCACACGCGGGATCCAAAGCCGAATCCCAGAGTAGGTGGCGGATCGGGGGCCGCGCTCCCGCCTGGGAGCCCGAGCGTGGTATGGGCAGCGGGGGCGTGCTCACGAGGCGGAGGGAAAGTCATGAATGTGCTCGTCATCAACTGCGGCAGCTCCACGGTGAAGGCGGACGTGGTTGACCCGGCCAGCGGCGCGCGCGCGGCGACGGCGCGCGTGGAGCGTGTGGGCGGCCAGGCGGCGACGGTGCGCTTCGACGGCGGGGAGCCCGTGCCCGTGCCTGGACGAACCCACGCCGAGGCGCTGGAGGCCGTCTTGCCGCGGCTCCTCGCGGCCGTGGGCGACGGGGAGGAGGTCGCTGGTGTGGGACACCGCGTGGTCCACGGGGGCGAGCGGTTCGTGGCCCCCACCCGCGTGGACGAGGAGGTCGAGGCGGCCATCGAGGCCCTCATCCCCCTGGCGCCGCTCCACAACCCCGCGAACTTGGCTGGCATCCGCGCGGCGCGGGGGCTCCTCCCGGGCGTCCCCCACGTGGCGGTCTTCGACACGGCCTTTCACGCGACGCTCCCGCGGAGGGCGCGCACCTACGCGCTGCCCGAGCGCCTGCGGGAGCGCCTCCCGGCGGCGCGGCGCTTCGGCTTCCACGGGACGAGCCACGCCTGGATCGCGAGCCGCGTGGCCGAGCACCTGGGTGCCGACGTCCGCGACCTGCGCGTCATCACCTGCCACTTGGGGAACGGGGCCAGCGTGGCCGCGGTGGAGTACGGTCGCTCGGTGGAGACCAGCATGGGGATGACGCCCCTCGAAGGGCTGGTCATGGGCACGCGCAGCGGGGACGTGGACCCCGGGTTGCTCCTGGCCCTCCAGCGCGACGCGGGGCTCAGCGCCGAGGAGCTGGACGCGGCGCTGAACCGAGAGGCGGGCCTCTTGGGGCTCTCTGGGGCCTCGCGAGACATGCGGGACCTGGAGCGGCTGGCCGCGGAGGGGCACGACGGCGCCCGCCTGGCAATCCACGCCTTCACGCACCGCGTGCGCAAATACATCGGCGCTTACGCGGCGGTCATGGGGGGCGTGGATGCCATCGCCGTGTCCGCCGGCATCGGGGAGCACTCGGCCCTGGTGCGCCACCGGGTGTTTCAGCGGCTGGGGTTCCTGGGGGCCCGGTTGGACGAGGAGCGTAACCGCGCCGCCACCGTGAGCCGTGAGGCGCCGGTGACCGTCGTGAGCGACGCCACGAGCCGCGTGCCCCTATGCGTGGTCGCCACGGACGAGGAGCACGCCATCGCTCGCGAGGTGTTCCGCCTCGTGGGGGAGCAAGACCGCGTGCGCGGCGAGGGCGGGGCCATCCCGGTGGCCGTCTCCGCGCGGCACGTCCACCTCACGGACGAGGCGGTGGAGGCGCTCTTTGGGGCGGGACACACCCTCACCGTGCGCAAGCCCATCTCCCAGCCCGGGCAGTTCGTGGCCGAGGAGCGCGTGACCTTGGTGGGGCCCAAGCGCCGGTTGGAGCGCGTGGCCGTCGTGGGTCCCACGCGCCGGGCCTGTCAGGTGGAGATCTCGCGCACCGATGAGTTCGCCTTGGGGCTGGACGCGCCCGTGCGCGACTCGGGGGACATCGGGAACTCGCCGGGGATCTTGCTGGAGGGACCCGCCGGGCGCTTGGAGCTCGGAGAGGGTGTCATCTGCGCGCGGCGACACATCCACATGACGCCCGAGGACGCCCGGCGGTTCCGCGTCTCCGACCGTGACGTGGTGGAGGTCGCCCTGGACACCGACGGGCGCGACCTGGTCTTCGGGGACGTCCTGGTGCGCGTGTCGCCAAAGTACAAGCTGGAGATGCACATCGACACGGACGAGGCCAACGCGGCGGAGCTCACCACGGGCGAGGAGGGCGTCCTCGTGACCTTGGGGCCGTGCGCCCAGCTCCGGCGGCGGGACGTGAGGTTCGACCGTGTCGGCTGAGGCGGTCGGTGAGGGCGGAGGCGCGTGGCTCGCGAGGGTTGGACCCGCCGACGCGTTGCTGGAGGAGCCGGACGGGGACGGCGCGCGTCCGCACCACCGGTCCCTGCGCGTGGACGCCCTGGGGCGCTGGCTGAGCGCACGCTTGGAGGACGGTCTCCACCGGCGCACCGTGGACGGTCGCGTCGTTCGGTACGAGGCGCGGACCCGCCCGCCCGTGGACGTCCCCGAACCGGGCGCCGTGCACGCCCGCGTCCAGGCGCTGGCGGAGGAGTTCCACGCGGCCCTCACGGGAGGGGCGGCCGCGCAGATCCAGACCCGGGGGGAGTTCGCGGCGCCGCCGCGCGAGCACTTGGAGGGGCTCGTGGGCGCGGCGACGCGGTGGGGTCGGGCCGCCTTCGAGCGGGAGTTGGCCCGCTACGAGGCGGTCTACGACGAGAACGTCGAGATCCTGCCGCCGGATCGCACGCTGGACGTCGTCGTGCTCCCGGCCGCCGGGTGCCCCAACGCCTCGTGCACCTTCTGCGCCTTCTATCGAGGACGCGGGCTCCGTGTGAAGCCCTCGGCGGAGCTGGTGGCGCACCTGGAGGGCGTCCGGGATCTGTTCGGCCCGGCGCTGGCCCTGCGGCGCGGTGTCTTCCTGGGGTCCGCCAGCGCCATCTCGCTGTCCCAGGCCAAGCTGGAGCGGGCCTTGGAGGAGACGCAGCGCATCCTGGGGCGGTCGTTCCCGGCTGGCGCCGCGGCCTTCTGGGACCCGGACCACGCCCCCACGCGGAGCGGAGAGGACTGGGTGAGACTGCGACAGCGCGGGCTGCGGCAGGTCTATGTGGGGCTGGAGACGGGCTCCCCGGCGCTCCGCGCGGAGGCGGGGAAGTCGGGGGATCTGGAGGCCTTCGGGGCCTCTCTCCACCCAACCCGGGAGGCCGGGGTTCGGCTCGGCGTGATCGTCTTGGTGGGGCTGGGCGGGGTGGCTCGCGCCCAGGAGCACCTGCGCGAGACGACGCGCGCCGTGGAGCGCTTGGGGCTCCAGGCGCAGGACACGGTGTTCCTCTCCGCGTGGGAGGGGAGCATGCCGCCGGCCGCTCTCCGGGCCTCCGAGCGCGCCTTGCGAGACGCCCTCCGGGCCGTCACGGCCGCCAAGGTCGTGCCCTACGCCATGCGATCCTTTCGCTACTACGCGTGACTACGCGTGAGGGCGGGAGAATGAAGGGGCGTCCCCGCCGTCTCAGGCCCGGCGAGCGAGATCCCGTCGTGGGACAGCGGGCCAAATAGGACCACGGAGGTCCCGTTGACACCACGGCGCGGCCTGGCTATGCCGATCCTCGCGGCTGGCGGGATGGTCAGCCCAACTCTCAAGGAGAAGACGATGCACAAGCGGATGTTGGTCGCCGGGTTGGCGTTGGTGGTGCTGGGGGTCTCGGGGGTGGTCGCGGCCGGCGTGCCGGCGGACAAGTCCGAGATCACGATCGACGTGATGAAGACGAAGAAGGCGGCGGTGGTGTTCCCTCACGCCAAGCACGCCACGGAGTTCAAGGACGCCAACGGCAAGGCGCTCACCTGCCAGACGTGCCACCACACGGCCAAGGACGAGAAGAGCGTCAAGGGCTGCACGGCGTGCCACGTCATGCCGGGTCAGGCGCAGAAGGACTACAACGGCAAGAAGGCTCCCTTCTTGGGCGAGAAGAAGGACAACGGCGCCTTCCAGATGAAGTCCATCCTCTTCCACACGAAGTGCCTCGACTGCCACAAGGCGGTGGCGAAGGCCAACCCCGAGAAGAAGAGCATCAAGAGCTGCAAGACCTGCCACAACAAGAAGTAGGTCGGGGAAGCAGCCGAGACCAAGCGACGCCCTTCGCGGCGCCGCGAGGGGGGCTCCGAGCCGGTGGGTTCGGGGCCTCTCGTGCTTTGGGGCGCCAGGCGGTCCCGTCGCGCGCTCGGTCGCCCGCCTCGTGCGACTCAGCGCTGGGCGGCCCGGATGGCCTCGATGAAGCGCCCGCGGCCCTCCTCGTCGGCGAAGGCGCGCGAGGGGATGAGCCGCGGGCGGGAGGCGTCCTCGCCGCTGGACAGGAACAGGTGCTCGCGCGTGGCGTGGAGCTCCAGCGTGCCCCAGGGGAGCAGCTCCTCGCCCGCCGGGGGGATCCAGAGGAGCCCTTCTGGTTCCACGACCGCGCGCGTGGGGCCCACGACCCCTTGGGGGGGCGCGGAGGAGACGAGCGCCTGGATGCGCCGGCGCCCCGAGCGGCGGAAGATGGCCGGGTAGGTGAGGACGCTGGTCAGGGTGGCGGCGAGGACGGCCCCCAGAAAGAGCGGAGACGCCTGGGTCACCGTGGCGCCGAAGATCGTCACCGCCGCTCCGGCGGAGGCGATGGACGCCCGCGCGCCCCGGATGGCCGCGCGGGACCGATCCGCGCGCATGAGGCGGTCCACGAAGTAGGCGATGACGTCCTCGGACGTGACCTCGAACCGGAGCTCGGGGACGTCGCGACCGGGCTCGTCGCTCCCCACGCCTACCATCGGCAGCAGCGGAAGCCGCGGTACTCGTTGGCGTCCTTGGGGCCGCCGTTGAACCGCGTGGCGGCGCGCAGGTAGCGCTCGTCGCTGCGGCTCCCGCCGCCTCGGTACACGCGGAGCTTGGCCCCGGCCTCCTCCCAGGCCGAGCCGTCCGACGGGGCCCCGGTGTAGCCCTCGTGCCAGGAGTCCTGCACCCACTCCCAGACGTTTCCTGCCATGTCCAGCACCCCGTAGGGGCTGGCGCCGGCGGGCTTGGACCCCACCGGCGCGGGTGCGTCCTCGCCGCAGCCGGGCCCCCGCCCGTCGTCCATCTGGGCCCGCTCGCAGGTGGGCGCTTCATCGCCCCAGGGGAAGCGGCGCGTGGGGGCCGCGCAGGGGCCCTCACACCCACCGCGGGCGGCTTTCTCCCACTGCACCTCCGAGCACAGGGTCTGGCCCCGCCAGGCGCAGAAGTCGCGGGCGCCGTACCACGTCACGTGGGTCATGGGGCGCTCCGCTGCGCCCTCCACGGGCCTCCAAGCCCCGCCCACGGCCTCCACGGGCTTGGGGACCACGAGTTCGCGCACGCAGCGCTGGGCACCGCCGTCACACCCCGGGCCGGCGTCGGGAGGCTCCACGAGGTTGAGGAAGTCGGCGTAGGCGCGGACGGTGACCTCCGTGCGGTCGATCCGATAGGCGGGCGTCTCCACCGCGTGCCCAGGCCCCTCGACGGTCTCACAGAGGGGATCTTCGGCGGTGTCGCAGCCGATCCACGCGGCGCCAGCGGGGATCTCCCGTTCGTCCAGGGCGGGGCGGGTCGCCGCGACGGGGGCGGCGCAGTGGCCGGTGGGGCCGGGGGGCTGGCAGATGAGCCCGGCGTCGCAGTCGGTGTCGCGCTCGCAGGGGGGCCCGCTGGGGGGGCTGTCGCACGCGACGAGGAGCGCGATGGGGAGCGAGGCAAGCGCTATCAACCGCCCGACGGGGAGCCCGCACCGGGGCCGTCTCTTCGAAGCGTCGTCGGAACCCGTGAACCAGCGCATGAACCCTCCCTCATGTGCCCCTCGGGATGGGGCGGTGTCGCCACGAGCGGCCTCTCGGCGATCGTTGTGCCCCCTTCCCGCACCAGGCGCAAGCGTGCTTCCCGCTCTCAGGGCGAGAGGATCTCCACCGGATCCCCCACACGCATTCGGGCTCGCCAGGCAGAGGTCGTCGAGCTGCGGTCGCACCGGGGGATGGCGTTGACCCCAAAGAGCACTCGGCGTCCCTGGCGCCGCGTCTGAGCGAGGCCCCGGAGGACGCTGGGGTCCTTGGCGCCCGTGGACGGGTCCACGTTGACCATGACGCAGCGGCTGCAAGGCTTCACCAGCTCCAAGGTCACGTCCCCCACGCGCAAGACCGCCCAAGTGTCCTCCGCGAAGGGCGCTCCCCCGCTGAGGATCAGGTTGGGGCGGAAACGCTCCATGGTGAGCCGGGGAGCACTCGGCGCCCGCCGGGCCTGAAGGGCTTCCAGGGACGCGGTGTGGGCGACGAGGAGGGGGTAGCCATCGGCGAAGGCCACGCGGTCGGTGGGCGCGGCGTAGCGCGGATCCACCGGGCGCGCGTCCTCGGGCGCGAGGTAGGCGAGGCGCGCCGGGCGCCCCAGGACGCGCGTGCACCAGGCGTCCGCTTGGGAACTCACCCCGCGCGCGGGGAAGCGCTCGCCCCACATCTCCACCTGGATCGTCGCCGCCGCGGGGCCGGGCGGCGACACCGTGAGCGGCTCCGCGCCCGGCGCGGACAGTGTGAGCGCGTCCCCCTCTGCCCAGCGCGCCTGGATGAGTGTCATCCTCGGGTTCTTGCGCTGAGACAGGAACCGCCCGCTGGGCGCGATCAGGGCGTAGCGGCGGTCCCCGGTGAGCCCTAGGGGGCCCAACTCGGCGCTCGCCAGGGCCTCTCCTCGCCCGGACTTCAGCGCGTAGCGCCAGAGCCCGCTGACCTGGAGCCGAGTAGGCACGGGGAGACGCCTCCTGGGCCCGCCGAGAGCGGGGAGGGGGGAGGACGGGCTACCGCAGCCGCCCGAAGAACTTGATGGACAGGGGGATGAGGCCCAGCACGAGGAGGCCCATGCCTCCGAGCATCATGGCGATGAAGGTGTCGTCCTGGACGCCCCGCTTGAAGAAGTCTCCCTGGGCCTGGAGCACCCAGGCGGCGGCGATGGTCCCACCGCCGAGGAGCAGCGCGAGCCCCAGGAACAGACGGCCGCGTCCCAGGCCCGGCCCAGCGAACAGGACCCAGAGGCCGCTGATGGCCCAGGCGGATGGGGGCGCGAGGATCAGGAAGAACACGAGCTCTACGTCGGGCCGGCCCACATAGATCATGGCGACCGCCGCGACGACGGCGATGTGGGCCAGGGCCGCGAGGACCCAGGCGACCGAGGAGCGGCGTCGCGCACCGAGGAGCCCCAGGGCCACGAACAGGTGGGCCGCCAGGGTGACGGGAGGAGATACCTTGTAGGCCCAGAGCTGGTCACGCATCCCCTGGAGTTGGGGGATGAGCAGGAAGACGATCCCGGCCAGGGCCAGCCACGGGCCCAGCCCTCCGAGGATGGCGAGGAAGCCTCCGCCGGGCGCCTGGGCGTCGGCTCGCCCTTGGGACCTACTGGGGGCGCCTCCCCGCGCCGAGTAGCGCGCATCGGCGGCCGCCACGGCGGCGGCTACGGCGCTGGAATCCTGGGCGCTGACCATGACCGTGGCGGCCTCCTGCGCGTCCTCGTCGAAGGCGGAGATCATGCGCGTTGCCACGTCGTCCTGGTCTCCGCCCTCGGTGAACGCCGAGGCCATGACCGTGGCCTCATTGTCCGGGTCGGCCTCCTCGCTGAACCCGCTCATCATGACGGTGCGGTCGTCGTCGCCCATGCGGCGGCCCTCCTCCCCCCAGGGGGTGTTGCGTGTGGGCAACAACCTAGCCCAAGGGACGGCGCTCGCCAAACGCACTGGCTGCGCCCCGATCCGCCACCTACTCTGGGATTCGGCTTTGGATCCCGCGTGTGGGCG
>CAYZID010000288.1:0-7422 GCA_964478315.1 uncultured Myxococcales bacterium
GGGTGGGGCGGGTCAGATCGAGGCGCAGGAGCCCGCGGTCCCGTCGGGCCACCCAGCCCGACGGGACCCAGATGGCCGTCGTGGGAGCGGTGAGGAGGCGCGGGCCCGCAACCGTGGCGTCCCCAATCCCCCAGGGGTCGTCGTCGGCTGGGATGGGGGCAGGGGCCTCCCCCCGCACGCGCACGCGGGCGTTCACGAGCTCCAACTCCAAACCCGGGCGGTCGAAGCCAAAGCGCGCCCGGTGCGCAGCGCGAAAACCCTGCACGAGCGCGGCCCGCGCGGCGCCGTCCAGCCTGGGGGCGGCCCTCTCCTCGTCCGCGGGCGAGGCGTCGCGCCGGCGTGGCGGGAGCTGGACCTCCAGGGCGTGGTCGGTCCCGGCGTATCGCAGCTCCACGGAGTAGAGGGCCTCGCCCAAGGCGGGGAGGCGGGCGCGCAGGGCGGTCCACGCCTCCTCTAGGGCTCGCCAGGTGGCCTCGCCGTCGCCTCCGGGCGTGGGATCCAGGGGCCGCCACAGGGGTGCCACGGCGCTCTCCTCGCGGCGGGCGAGAGCCTGCCCGACGGCGGACAGGACCCCGGCGTAGGGGTGGACGAGGACCGTCCGGATGCCCAGCCGCTCGGCGACCGGGGCGGCGTGCTGCCCCGCCGCGCCGCCGTAGGCCACCAGGGCGTGGTCGTGCAGGGAGACGCCCCGGGCGGTCGCCAGTCGACGCACGGCCTGGGCCATGGTCTCCCGCGCGAGGTCGAGGACCTCCTCGGGCGAGGCGGGCAGGGACACGCGCGAGGCGTCCAGCGGCGGGTGGAAGGCGGCCGGGTCCAGGAGCCCCGCGAGGAGCGCCGCGTCCGTGAGGGTGGGGGGGCCCCCGCGGCCGTAGCAGGCGGGGCCCGGGTCGGCCCCGGCGCTCCGGGGGCCCACGGAGAGCTTGCCGTCGGCCACGGAGACGATGGACCCGCCCCCGGCGGCGATCGTCTCCACCTCGAGCATGGGCCGGCGCAGCCGCACGCCCGCCACCGGGACGTCGCCGCTGCGGCGCGGCAGGGAGCCCACGTCCACGCGGCACACGTCCGTGGAGGTGCCGCCCATGTCCAGGCCCACGGCGGCCGAGAAGCCCGCGGTCCGAGCCACCGCGGCCACGGCCAAGACCCCGCCCGCGGGCCCCGAGAGGACGGCGTCGGGGGCGCGGAGCTCCGAGGCCGGGCACAGGCTCCCGTCCGAGCGCATGGCGACGGCGTCCGGGGGGATCTCGTCCCGAACCATGGCCTCGCGCAGCAGCGGCGTCACCGCCGCGTCCACGAGGGTCGTCTCCAGGCGGCTCAGGTAACCCACCTCGGGCGAGAGGGCGTGGCCCATGGACACGAACCGGGAGCCGTCGGTGAGGCGGTGCGCGACGACGCGCTCGTGGCTGGGGTTCGCGGGGCTCTCCAGGAGGGCCACGGCCACGGAGGGCTCCGGTGCGTCGTCGAGCTTCGCGAGGTCGTCTTCGTCGAGGGGGACCAGCTCCTCACCGTTCGGCCCCACGCGCCCACCCACCTCCGCGACGCGCGTGGCGAGCGAGGGCAGGGGCTGGGCGTCCGGGTCGAACAGGCAGGGGCGGGTCTGGTCCCCCACGACGTGGAGGTCCGCGAAGCCCCGGGAGACGACGAGGAGCGTGGGGCGGCCGCGGCGCTCCAGCAGGGCGTTGGTGGCTACGGTCGTCCCAAACGACAAGCGGCCGTGGGCCAAACGACCCACGACCGCTCGATCGGAGGGGACCTTGGAGACCTCCACCCGGCCGTCGTCGTGGACGACGACCACGTCGGTGAAGGTCCCGCCGCGGTCTACGAACGTGCTCGCCATGGCGTGATGACGTCCTGTCGCGGCGGATCCAGGTCCTTCGTTGGCCCCAAGCGCTAGCGCTTGTAGGGCAGCGTCCACTCCTGACGGTAGTCGGCGCTCTTGACCCACAGGGTGTGGGGCGACTGGTTGATGCGGTACTGGAGCACCTTGTCACCCTCGCTGGAGGACAGCGTCAGGGTGCCGTTGGCCAGCTTGTAGTTGCCCGTCATGCGCTTGGCGGGGCAGGGCGGGGCGCCGCAGGGGCGGACCATGTCCCACAGGAAGGTGCCGTCGGCGTTGAACTGGAACTTGTCCTGGCCCTGGACCCACGTGCCGATGATGGCCTGGGCGTCGCTCATCGTGGGCGCCGGGGCGGCGGGCTTGGGGTCGTCGGGGCAGCCGAAGAGCAGGGCGCTCGCGGCGAGGAGGAGGACCAGGCGGGTGACGTGCTTCATATCGAAATCTCCTGTGGTTGCGTGAGTCGCTCGTGCGGTCGGCGGGCCGCCGCACCGACCCGGGCTCGGGCCTCGACATGGGCCACTCGCGGCCCCGGTCGGCGGTGTGGCGGCAACCTAGCCACCGGAATCCTGCTAGTCAAACCCGGCGCGGGGCCGTGGCCCCGAGTCTTGAGCCACCGGCGCTCCAACGGTCTGAGGGACACAGCGGCGCTCGTTTGGCGGCGCCCCGTGGGTGCGAGCGGGGGACCAGCGTTCGCTGGCCGAAGCCCACGCGCTCGTGGACGTGCGCGAGGTCTGTGCCCTTTGTCTCGTAACCCTTGGACGTCACCTGTGTTATTCTCATTCGCCGCCCCCGACGCTGACAGCCCGGCCTTGACAGTCGGGCAGGTTGTCCCTATAGGCCGTGGGCTAACTCGCCGCCCCACGGGCGGCACGGCCCCCGGGCGCCTACGGCGCGGGGCCGACGCCCGCACCGAGGTCTCCATGAGCGACTTGAACGACGACGTCCGGCTCATCCGCCGCAACCTGAGCAAGGGCTTCCTCCTCCCCGAACAGCTCCAGGAGAGGCTCGACAAGCTGCCCGACGTGGCCGACCGGGGCGAGTGGATCGAGGCGCACATCGAGCGTGGGCAGGACGCTGACACCGAGGGCGCGGGCGATGCCTGAGGGGGCCGCCGGCAGCGGAGCGCTCGCGCAGATCGACTTCTCGACCTTCATCGTCTCCCTCGCGGGCAACGTCATGGTCCAGCTCGGGCAGGCGTCCGCGGGCGACCAGGCCCCCGCCTCCGAGCCGAACATCCCGCTGGCCAAGCAGACCATCGACATCCTGGCCATGCTGGAGGACAAGACCCGCGGCAACCTCACCGACGAGGAGCAGCGCCTCCTGGGGCAGCTCCTCTACGAGTGCCGCATGGCCTTCGTCCAGGCGACCAACGGCTAGCGGCGCGAGCCCTGCGCGTGCCCGTCTCAGACGCCACCGCACGGGGGGGGCTACCCGCGCCCTGCCGCGGGAGCCGCCGCGTGGCGACGGCCCGCGTGGCGCGCTGGGTCCTCGTGGGGGTGACCGCCCTAAGCGCCGCGGGCTGCCCCCCGGACCCACCACACGACTACTACGAGGCACCGCCGGTTCTTTCTCCCGCGGAGGCTTCCTCTGGGGCCCAGCGGGCGGACGGGAGGCGCGAGCCCGACGACGCAGAAGCGCGCACCAGCACTACGGACGCCGAGCCAGCCGACGCAGCCCAGCCCGACGCGGAGCCGTTTGGGACGAAGGACGGCTCCGCGCCCGTGGATGGGGCCGCGACCACCGCCGGATCGGGCGCCTCGGGGGCGTCTTCGGGGGTGCCCGCACCCGCTCGCGCCTGCGCGCCGTGCATGCTGCCCAGCTTCCGGGACCTGTTCGCGCGGCTCGCCCCGTCGGTGGTCAACATCTACACCCAGGAGGTCGTCCACCGCCGGCTGCCCCAGCCCTGGCGGGCGGTGCCCGAGCGCGAGGGGCGTGGGACGTCGCTGGGGAGCGGGCTCGTCCTCGACGAGGACGGCTACATCGTCACGAACGCGCACGTCGTCGAGAACGCCGCCGAGATCCGCGTGCGCTTCGACGACGACGAGGAGCTCCCCGCGCGTCTCGTGGGCATCGACCCCGTCCGGGACCTCGCGCTGCTCAAAGTAGACGGAAAGGCCGGCCTCCGCGCCGTCCAGCAAGGGGACTCCGACGCGCTCGCCGTGGGCGACTGGGTCATCGCCATCGGCAACCCCCTGGGCCTGAGCCACACGCTGACCAAGGGCATCATCAGCGCCATGGGGCGCGCCGAGTTCCTGTCGGACCGCGCGGGCTACCTGGACCTCCTCCAGACCGACGCCGCCATCAACGAGGGCAACTCCGGCGGGCCGCTGTTCAACCTGCGCGGCGAGGTCGTGGGCATCGCCACCGCCGTGAGCGCCCAGGGGCAGGGCATCGGCTTCGCCATCCCCTGGAACGCCGTGCGGGCCGCCCTCCCGCGGCTCCGCCAGGGCGGCCAGGTGAGCCGAAGCTGGCTGGGCGTCTTCGTGCGGCCCGCCACCGACGGCGTCCTCGTCGTGGGCGTCGTGGACGACAGCCCCGCTGCCCGGGCGCACGTCCAGCCCGGCGACCTCATCAAGAGCCTGGACGGTCGCACCCCCAAGTCGGTCAGCGAGTTCCGCCTCCAGGTCGCCAGCGGCGTCGCCGGGCGCGACGTGTCCTTAGTCATCCGCCGCGGGGATAGGGATCGCCACGTCACGGTTCGCCTTGAGGAAGCCCGCGGGGTTCGCTAAGGCTCTCGCCACGCCCCACGGCCCAACGCGCCGCCCGGCCCGGAGCCATCGCTCGGCCGCTCGTCGTCGCTGGGGTCTCCGGGCCCCCCACGAGGTCACGCCCCATGCTCGAACAGCTCAACATCCGCAACCTGGCCGTCATCGAGGACACCGAGGTGGAGCTGGGGCCGGGGCTCAACGTGCTCACCGGGGAGACGGGGGCCGGGAAGTCCATCCTCATCGGCGCCCTGAACCTCGTCCTGGGCGACCGCGCGCGCACGGACACCGTCCGCGCCGGCGCCCGCCGCGCCGAGGTCCAGGCGCTGTTCCGCCTGAGCCCGGGGGATCCCGTCGTCCAGCGCCTGCGCGCGCTCGACCTGCTGGACCCCGACTTGCCCGAGCCGGGAGAGGGGGAGGCGGACGGCGCCCCGGAGGACGGCGGCGCGCGCCCGCTCGCCGACCAGCCCGTGGAGCTCATCATCCGGCGGGTCGTCTCGGCGGCCACGGCGGGCAGCGGCCGCTCGCGGGTCTACATCAACGGTACGCTGTCCACGGTGAAGACGCTGCGCGAGGTGACGCGCGGCCTCGTGGACATCGCCAGCCAGCACGAGCACACCGCCATCCTCGCGCCCTCGGCGCACCTGCCGCTGCTCGACCGGTTCGGGGGGCACGACGAGGTGCTGGCCGACTATGCCGCCGCGTGGGAGGCCCTGGAGCAGGCGCGTGCCGAGCGCGACGCCTTGCGGCGCCGGGAGGAGGAGCGGCGCGAGCGGGAGGACTTCGTGCGGTTCGCCCTGGAGGAGATCCGCGCGGCGGCCCCGGAGCCCGGCGAGCTCGACGCCCTCACCGCCGAGCGGGACAGGCTCCGGCACGCCGAGGAGCTCGTGGAGGGGGCGCTGGCGGCGGAGCGGGCCCTCACCGGGGGTCAGGCCGCGGCGTCACTCGCCGTGGGCGAGGCCCTGCGCGCGGTCGAGCGCCTGGCGGGCATCGACCCGGCCCTGACGTCGCTGGTGGAGCGCCTGGAGTCCGCGCGGATCGAGGTCGAGGACGTCGCCTTCGAGGCGCGACGCTACGCCGAGCGCGTGGAGAGCGACCCGCGGCGCCTCCAGGAGGTGGACGACCGGCTCGACCTCCTCCGGCGCCTCGCGCGCAAGCACGGGGGCACCTTGGAGGCCGTCCTGGAGCGCGGTGAGGCCCTCCAGGCGGAGCTCGACGCCTTCGACTCCCTGGAGATCGACACGCGCGAGGCCGCCGCCCGCGCCGAGGCCGCCCTCGCGCACGCCCAGGAGGCCGCGGCGGCGCTCACGGAGGCGCGCCGGAGGGCCGCTGACGAGCTGGAGGAGCGGGTGGGCGAGGAGCTGGCGAGCCTCGCGATGACCGGCGCGCGCGTGCGGTTCGAGCTCACGCCCACCGAGGCGCTCACGCCGACGGGCGGGGACCGCGGCGAGCTCACCATCGCCACGAACCTGGGCGACGACTTCAAGCCCCTGGCGCGCGTGGCCTCGGGCGGCGAGCTGTCGCGCCTGCTCCTCGCCCTCAAGCGGGCCTTCACGCGCGTGGACCCCGTGCGCCTGGCCGTGTTCGACGAGGTGGACACCGGCGTGGGGGGGGCCGTGGCCGAGGTCATCGGGGAGAAGCTCGCCCAGATCGCCCGGGAGCGGCAGGTCATCGCCATCACCCACCTGCCTCAGATCGCCGCCAAGGGGACCCACCACCTGGTGGTCGACAAGGGGCTCGTGGACGGGCGCGCCCGCACGACCGTGCGGATGCTCAGCGCCTCGGAGCGCGTGGACGAGCTGGCGCGGATGCTGGGGGGCGTGGAGATCACCGAGCAGGTGCGCGCCCACGCCGCGGAGCTGCTCGCGGGCCCGCGATAGGCGCCCCGTCCCGCGGTCGCGCGGCCTACTGGCGCTCGAAGTCCAGGAACAGGAAGGGCGCCTCGAACCGGTAGAGGTGGTTGGCCGCCGCCTTGAGGTGGACGATGTACAGGGCGCCGCCCCGGGCGCGCTTGGTGACCACCGACGCCACCGGGCCGCCGAACTTGGCCATGCGCAGCGCCCGGCGGTTGTTGCGCGTGGGGACGCGCCCGCCCGGGAAGAAGACGTGGAGGGTGCGGTCGTCGACCTTGGTCACCTCGAAGCGCGGCGCCGGGTCCGTGAGCTGCCAGAAGACGCGCGTGATGGACGCCATGGGCTGCACGCCCACCCAGGTCACGTAATCGCGCTTGGCCAGGCGCGCCCAGCGGCCCGGGAGGAAGACGTCCCGCCGCCCGGGGATGATCCCGTGGTAGGGGCGCTTGTTGTAGATCTTGCCCTGCTTGTCGACGACCGCTTCGACCTTGTCCCCCGTCTGGACGACCTCGTAGCCGCGCTCCTCGAACTCGCGCTTGCTGGCGAGGGGCAAGGGCTCCGCGAGGTCGTCGCTGGGCTCATCCACCAGCCAGACGCCCCCGCCGAAGCTCATCATCCCCTCGTCCCCCGCCGCGGGGCCCGCCTTGGACGACGCCTCCCCGGGGGTCTCCACCGAGGTTCGCTGGGGCGTGGCCGCCCGTGTGGGCGCGGGGATGGCCCCCATCGCCAGCGCGACGAGCGTGAGTCCGATTCGCTGTCCCATTCGCTTCATGAGGATGCCCTCTCTCCTGCCGCCTGGTCCCACCGCGGGGGTCCCCCTGGACGGGGCGCGTGGCTCGGGGCGTCCACGCAGCCCGAACCACGTACACCCAAGACGGACCACCCTCGTGAGCGTATCACGATGTCTCATGGCCGCAGGATGGCCCAGATCCGCCACCTGCTCTGCGGACCGAGGCGCAGGAGGCCGCGTTTGGGCAAGGAGGCAAGCGGTTGGGCGCGGAGGCGTGGCTGCGTCACGTCGAGCGGCCAG
>CAYZID010000289.1:0-7418 GCA_964478315.1 uncultured Myxococcales bacterium
GCCTCCTTGCCCAAACGCGGCCTCCTGCGCCTCGGTCCTCAGAGCAGGTGGCGGACCGGGGGCGGGGGCGCCGGCTTGACTCGCCTCGATCCGACTCGGGATACTCTCAAGCACGATCGTGGCGCGTGGTCTGGTGCGTGTCTTCCGGGGGGCTCATGAAGCGGCTGGTTGGGTTGGTGTGCGGTGCGGCGCTGGGGTTGGGCCTCGCCACCGGGTGCGGCGGAGGGGGGACCGAGGACGCAGGCGGCTTCCCCTTCCCCACGGACCTCGCGGGGCAGGACAAGGGCGTCGGCGGGGGCGACACCCAGGACGGCGGCAGCGCAGACGCGGCCGACGCGCAGGGAGACGTCGCGGACGACGCCGAGCCCCAAGAGCCCGGCGTCTCCATCCTCGGCATCGCCGAGCTCGAGGGCACACCGGGGTATCTCTGTGGCACCACGCAGACCGTCGTCGTGGGCGCCACGGGGTTGGGTGGGCGCACGTTGGCGCTCTTCGTGCGCTACGGGGGGCAGACGTATCGGCTGGACACCACCGCCTCGCCGGGCACCGCGGCGGGCCTCTACGAGCTCGCCTTCGACTTCTCGGTGCTCGCGCTCCCGCCGGACGGGACCCCGGTGGAGGGGAGCCCCAACATCCCCAGCGGCAAGCCCGTGGAGCTCACGGTGGCCGCCCTGGGCGACGGGGAGACGGACATCCCCAGCGACGAGGCCCTCAAGGACTCCATGAAGCTCACGTTTGACTCGGCGCCCCCCACGGTGCAGCTCCTAGAGCCGGATCCTTCGTTCCCTCCCATGACCCTCTCGGGGTTGGCGACGGTGCGCGCGACCGTCAAGGACGACCGGCTCGCGCGCGAGGTCGAGGTGACCTTTGGCGGTGAGTCGCTGGGCGTCTTCCAGGCGCCCGAGGGGGTGAACGCCACCTGGTCGTTCGAGCAGTCGGTGGATCTGCGGGATATCCAGACGCAGTTCGGGCAGCTCGTCGTCACCGGGCGCGACGCCTGCGGGCTGGAGGGGCGCGCGGAGTATAGCGTCAAGGTGATCAAGGCGCCGCGCTTCCGCATCCACGAGCACTACACGGCCCCCGGCAAGCAGACGCTCATCTACGACAGCGAGGTGACCGACTGGAACGACGACGGCTATGACGACGTGCTGCTGGCCACGAACCACGGTGTCGTGCTGGCCCTGAACGATGGAGAGGTGTCCAAGGACAACGCCGACGGCCGGGGGCGCTTCTCGACCATGCTGTTCCTTACCGATGTGCAGGCGTTCGGCGTGGGCGCCGTGGACTTCGACGGAGACGGGCGGCGTGACATGGCGGTCATCGAGCGCCACGGCCAGCCCTACTACCTCGTCATCTATCGCAGCTTGGGCGAGGGCGTGCCCTCCAACACCGAGGAGCATCTGTTGGACATCTCCCCCACGGCGGGGGTCGTGGACGTCGTGGTGGCGGACTTCTCGGGCAACGGGCTCCAGGCGCCCGACGGCACCCCCCGGGACGACATCGTCGTAGCCACCGACGAGTCCCAGGACGCCATCGTGGTGTTCAAGCGTCAGCACGCGGACGAGCCGCAGGCGTTCGACATGTGCACCACGGAGACGGTCGTCGAGGAGGAGGGGGATGGGGGCACGTCCGAGGTCACGCAGACCGTCTGCCCGACGCTGTTCAGCGACGGGGTCAAGGCGGGCGCCGTGGACCAGATCAAGCACGTGGTCCCCTTCGACGTCACCGGTGTGACGGCCGACGCCTCGGGCCCCGACGGCTACATCGACCTCCTGGTTGGCGCCAAGAACGTGAACGCGCTCAACGTCTACGCGAACCGGTTCCCGCTCCTCAACGACGTGGACACGATGTTCTCGAACCCCGTGTCCTCTTTCGTCTGGCCCCAGCCCAGCAAGAAGAGCGCCTCCACGCAGTTCTTCTGCTTGGGGAACTTCATCGAGACGGGCGAGGCGAACGATCCCATCGACGCGGTCGTGGGTACCGAAATGTTCGCCACTTGGCGGGTGATGCGCGGCGTCCAAGACGGCGGGCAGGGGCAGTTCACGTCGATCAAGGTCTCGCCCGATGACCCCTACGAGATGACCAGCATGTCTGGCACCTCTGGTGGGGACGTGCGCGGCCTCGTGTGTGCGGACTTCGATGGGGACGGGCACACCGATTTCGCGCTCGTCTCGGACGACGCGCGCATCTTGCAGGTTCACTTGGGCGACGGCACGGGCCACTTCAACCAGACGCCTTCCCTGGGGCCGCTGAGCAACCCGGCCAACGAGGGGATCGGCTTCGCGGTCGACCGCGATCCCAAGCAGGTCCACCTGGGCGACTTCAACGGGGACGGGCGTCCAGACATCTACTTGGTGAACGCGCTCGCGGAGTTCAGCATCTACATCAACGACACCACGCCCGAGCGGGGCTTCGACTTCGTGGCCGCGCGAGCGGTTCTGGCGCCCCTGGGGCGCAAGACGTCCAAGGACGGTGGCTCGCTGTCGGCCATGGCGATCGGCGACGTGACCGGGGACGGCGTGGACGACATCGTGGCCCTGCGCGCCACCCGGACCGAGCCCTTGGCCGACTGGATCAAGCTCTACCAACCGTGGGTGGCCGAGTACCGCGACTGGCTCAGCGGCCTCGCGGAGTTCGGTATGAGCACCCCCGGCCGGGACTCGCGTGGGCCCCTCGTCTACGTGTGGAGCAAGGGCCAGTACGGCCCGAGCATCCCGTCCTATCCCGCCGCCTACGACCACATCGGCATCAAGGCCTACCCGGTGAACTCCGCGGCCGGGCCCCAGGCGGAGCAGATCATGCTGCTGGACCTCGTGGGCGCGGACTCCTCCGTGGGACCGGACGGCGCGCTGGACATCGTGTACGTGGGCAAGCCGGGGATCCCGGGGGCCGGGAGCCTGGGGGTGCTCGCGAATCAGGGGCATGACTACTGGGACCCCGGCTTCGCGACGCTCCCGACCTTCTCCATGTTCGCCCCGGTGGAGGGGTTCCTCTCCGAGTCTCAGGCGCTGGACTCCCTCGCGCTCGTGAACCCGGGTGGCTTGCTACCCATGCCCCTCGCCGTTGCGGGGATGGGGCGGTTCTCCGTCGAGCCCGCATCCATCACCCAGTCCGTGCGCGCCTGCCCGTGGACCTCGGAGATTCCGTATGGGCCCCTCAGCTTCTCCTATTGGGCGTGCCCTCTCTATGAGTCCGCCGACGACATCTTGGGCAAGCAGATCGGCGGCGGGGTGAGGGACATGAAGCGCCTCGCCGTGGAAGGGGAGGGCGTGGGGGAGGTGACCGAAGACCCGACGGTTCCCGCCGACCTCCTCATGCTCAACTCCATGACCAAGTCCATGTCCTACTTCCGCTGGAACGACCAGGCGCCCGACCCGTCCTTCCCCTGGGATCCCCCGATCGAGCTGTCGGTGGGCGAGGATCCCAGGAAGATGGCCCTCAAGGATGCGGACAACGACGGCGCGACCGACCTCGCCGTGGCGGTCACAGGCAACGTCTTCGTCGCCTTCGGACAGGAGGGGTTGAACCCCTTCCAGTCGCTCCTGCCCGTGGACAAGAACCCCGGCATGGGTCAGGAGGACCCTTGGGATATCGTGTTTTCCGACGTGAACAACGATGGCCTCGCCGATGTCGTGTTCACGAACAAGACGCCGGGGACCGTGACGGTCTACCTGAACATCGGGGCGAACGAGGACCAGACCACCCAGTCGCGGAAGTTCCACGGCCCGCTGGTCATCCCCACGTGTTCCCGGCCCATCCAGCTCATCAGCAAGAACCTGGAGCCCGACAAGAGCGACTGCGAGGATCTGGTGGTCCTGTGCGGCGAGGCAGGCGCCATCTTGACGCTTCGCACGGAGAGCGCCGGGTGCGCCAAGTAGTCCCCCGCGCCGATCTTCTCGTGGAAGGGGGGGGCGGGGGAAGCCTCCGGTCCCCTCCCGTGAGCCCGCCCTTTCCCCTCGCGTGCCCCTCCTACTCGAAGACCTCGATGGCCTCTCGCAGGTCGGCGAGGGCACCTCGGGTGGCCTCGGCCTCCTCGCGGAGCTTGGCGCGCGTGGCGTCCGGCGCGTGGAAGGTGAAGCCGTCGGGCGAGGGCTCCTTGAAGCTCTTGAGGGTGTCGTTGACCGCGTCCGCCAGAGGGCGCAGGTGTTGCCAGAGCTCGAAGGCGCGGGCCCGGTCGTCGTCGCCCAAGGCGTCGTAGAGGTTCTGGAGGCGGGGGAGGGACAGCGCCTCCTCTGTGCGCTGCCAGAACCCGAAGCTTCCCTCCTGACGCAGCGACAGCAGCGAGCCGAGCGCGTCCAGATACTCGGTCGCCGCCTTGGCGAGATGTCCCACGGGCGTGTCCGGCAGCACGCGTCGCGCCTCGGGCAGCGCTGCGGGGGCCGAGGCGGCCGTTGGGCGCTGTGTCTTGGGTGCGCTCAGCAGCGTCGACGAGAAGATGGCGACCACTGCGGCGAGGAGTGCCACGGCGCCGACCTCCATGAACACTTGGCGGCGGCCCACCGCCGAGCGGGCGGTGGTCACGCCCCAGAGGAAGAACCCCAGGGCCACGGCGGCGAGGCCGAAGATGAGGGGGGAGGAGAGCGCGCGCCCGTTGAGGAACAGGATGACGGCGAGGACCAGGGAGCCAAGCGCCGCGCCCAGCCGAACGGCCCTGAGGGCGGGGCCCGCCGGGTCGGGCTTGGGGGCCCGCGGCGGGCGCTCCGGGCGGGAAGGGCGTGGGACCGAGGCCTTCAGCACAGGGACGGCGAGAGGTGCGTCAGCGCCCGGCGGGAGGCTCGCCTCAGTGCTGCCGTCCCCACCGGCCCACCCCCCGCTTTCTCCCTGGGGCGCCGCGCTCTGCCAGCCGCTGGCCCCGTCCCCTTGGGATCCGCCCGACGGGGCCGACGGTCGAGCTGGCGGACGCGTGGCCGGCGGGGCGTTCTCCGGTGCGCTCCAGGCCGACGGGGACTCGCCCCCGTACCAGCCGCTCACCCCGCCGGGGAGGAAGGCGCCCGGGTTCTGTGGTCTGGGAGCTGGGGTCTGTTGCTCGGCACGCTCTCCGCGGGCGGGGCGTGGCCCCTCCGCCTCCCACTTGGCGAAGATGATCCCACACGCCGCGCACTCGTCCGCGTCGGGTTGCTCGAAGCCGCAGTTGGGGCACTCCACGCGGGACACCTCCCAGTATCCATGGCGCTCGCGGCGCCTCCCCCCCTGATGGGACCAGCGCCTCACCGAATCATACCGTTGAGGGAGGACAGCTACCAGTTTCCAAGCAGGTGCGGGGAGGCCCAGGGGGCGAGCGCGCGCGGGCCCCGCGCTCCCGCGTGCCAAGGGGGCTCACCGAGGAGCCGGACCGCCGTCGCCCGCGTCCTCGTGGAGTTCCTTGAGTCGCGCCGGGTTCGCCCGCACGACCCGCGTCTTGGCGTCGGCGACGGTCACCTGCCCCGGGGGGGCGCCGGGGGGGCGCCGGACGTGCTTGCGGCGCGTCCACAAGACCTCCACTAGGGGCTCGCCGCGGGCGCTGGAGTACCACGCGGCGAGCAGCGCCGCGTCTTGGAGGGCGGCCTCCGGGGGAGGGGCCTCTTGGGCGTCGTGGCGCAAGATGACGTGCGATCCGGGCCCGTCGCGAAGGTGCAGCCAGATGTCGCGGCCCCGCGCGTGGCGGAACGTGAGCCCGTCGTTGTCGCGCGCGGTGCGCCCCACCAAGATCTCGGCGCCGCCCGCCCCCCGGAAGCGGTGGAACGGTTGACGCCGAGGTGGGCCTTTGGAGTTGGGGCGTCCCGGGCCGCCAGGGCCGGGCGCCCCGCGTTCGCTGCTCGGCACGCGCCACGCGCGCTCCAGCGCCCCCAGCGCTTGGCTGGCCCGGACGCTGTCCTCCCAGGGGACGGCCTCCAACGCGGCGCGCGCGTCTTCCAACCGCCGCAGCTCGTCTCGGGCCTCGGCGCGCCGCGCGGCGATGGGCGCCGCCGCCCGGGTGGCCTTTCGGTAGCGCTGGAAGTAGCGCCGCATGTTCTCCACGGCCGAGCGCGCCGGGTCCAGGGGGATCCAGACCTCGGGCGCACCTTCTCGGCTCCAGTCGCGGGCCTGTACGCCGTCCGCGCCGCGAGGGATTCGCCCCAACAGCCCCTTGAGCAGCTCCCCTCGGAGCCTGTGCTCCTCCCCCTGGCGCGCCCGCTCGGCGTCGCGGTCCAGGGCGCTCAGACGACGGGCGAGGCGCTTGCGCGCGCTGGCGAGAGTCCTGGCGACGGCCCGGGCGCGTCGGGCCAGGGCCTGCCGGTCGGCCTCGCGCTGAGCGAGCTCGTCCCAGGCTTCGAGCCACCGTCCTCCCAGATCCGGGGAGACGCGGGGCGGGCCTGGGGGGAGGGGCGGGGAGGGGGGATCGAACGGCGGGCGGTTGGCCAGCAGGGTCGCGAGCACCTCCACGCGGTCCGCGCCTGCTGGAGCGAGGTGCGCTGGGGGCCGGCCGTTGGGCGTCTCGCCGCCCGAGAGCGTGGGGGGTAGGCGGTCGGCGGGCTCGTCGGGGGAGGGCGCGAGCACCGCGACGTTGGGAAAGCGGCCCGCGAGCTGGACGCGGAGGACGCGGGGGCCGTCCCCACGGGTGAGCTCCACGTCGAGCCCCCGATCGCACCAGGGGGCGACCCCCACCACGCGAGCGCCTTCGAGGGCTTGGCGCAGGGCGAGCGCTGCGCGGGTGGGCGCGGCCGGGGTCTGGGGCCACCGCGTGGAGAGGGTCGCGCAGGGGTGCGCGGGAGAGGCGTCGAGCAGCAGGCGGCGCCGGTCGCCGTGGCCTTGGCCCAGGCGCAGGAGGAGCGTGTGCCCCAGGGGCGTCCAGACGCGGTCGATGAAGCGACCCGCGAGGGCGCCGTGGAGGGCCTGGGCCAGCGGTTCGAGCTCGCTGGCGCGCACGCGGAAGGGCGAGACGCGCGGGAGGACGGGGGGCCCGGCGCTGGGCGGGGGGCTCATGGGGTGGCGCGCTCCCCGCGGGTCCAGCGGCCGGACTTACCGCCCTCCTTGGAGACGAGCTCCACGCCCGTGACGCGCATCCCGCGGTCCACGGCCTTGGCCATGTCGTAGATCGTGAGGGCCGCGACACTGGCGGCGGTGAGGGCCTCCATCTCCACGCCGGTGGGGCCCTGACAGCGGGCCTCCGTCTCGATGAGCACGCGGTTGTCGCCCACCTCCAGATGGACGCTCACGTGGGAGAGGGCCACCGGGTGGCACAGGGGGATGAGTTCGGAGGTTCGCTTGGCGGCCATGACGCCCGCCACGCGGGCCACGGCCAGGACGTCGCCCTTGCGGAGCGTGGCGTCGCGGATCGCCTGGGCCGTGGCCGGCAGCATCTCCACGACGGCGCGCGCGCGGGCACGGCGCTGGGTGGGGGGCTTGGAGCCCACGTCCACCATGTGGACCTCGCCCTGGTCATCGAGGTGGGTGAGGGG
>CAYZID010000290.1:0-7375 GCA_964478315.1 uncultured Myxococcales bacterium
CGCCCACACGCGGGATCCAAAGCCGAATCCCAGAGTAGGTGGCGGATCGGGGTGGGGAGGCGGCGCGCTCCTGCGCGGGGCGCGCCGTGTCCCGCGTGCTACGCCGCCTTGGGCCCCTGGGTGATGTGGTAGTGGGTCTCGGGGACGGGGAAGCCGGCGTCGCCGAAGGCCTCCTTGATGGCGGCGTTCGTGGCGAAGTAGACGTCCCAGTAGTGGTCGTTGTGGCAGAAGGGGCGCACGCACAGGACGGGGCCGGCGAGGTTGAAGGTCAGGATCTCCACGACGGGTGCGGGGTCGGTGGCGACGTGGGGGATCTGGGGCAGGCGCTCGCGGAGGACCCGGATGGCCTCCTTGTAATCCACGTCGTGGTTGAGCTGGGCCACGAGGTCCACGCGGCGCACGGGGTTCGCGCTGAAGTTCTGCATGGTGCCGCCGAAGACCGCGGCGTTGCCGACGATGGTCTTGACGTTGTCCATCGTGTCGATGACGGTGACGAACAGCCCGATCTCCTTGACGGTCCCGGTGATGCCCCCGGCGGTGACGAAGTCGCCGACCTTGATGGGCTTGAGGAAGACCATGAAGACGCCGGCGGCGAAGTTGGACAGCAGGCCGGACCAGGCCATGCCGATAGCCACCCCTGCGGCGGCGAAGAGCGCGGCGAAGGAGGTCGTCTCCACGCCGAAGACGCTGAGGATGGCGACGATGAGGAGGATCTTGAGGAGGACGCCGAGCGAGGCGGAGAAGTAGCTCTTGAGCGTCTCGTCGAAGTGGCGCGTCGTCATGGCGCGGTTGGCGAGCTTGAGCAGGATCTTGATGACCCAAGAGCCGATGATCCAGACAGCGATGGCGCTGAGGACCATGACGCCGATGTCCACGGCCACGGTGGCGGCCTGCTGTAGGAAGGCGCTGGTGGTCTCGGTGGCGCCAGCGCCCGCCTGTTCGGCCTGGGGGGCGAGCTGCGTGAGCGTGGCGAGGGTGTGGCTGAGCGATGGGAGCATGGAGGCCTCCTGACGACTTCGCGTCGATCCGTGGGGGCGCGCGGGCGATGGCTCGCATGGCCGCTCGCGGCCGCGAAGCGTGCCCGGCGCGCGGTCTGTCATGGCGATGAGGCGCCACGGTAAGGAGCGCAACCCTAACCCGCAACCCGCGCACCGTCTCGGTGGCCTACCCTTCGGGGCGGGGCTGGTAGTCGCGGCGGTCGATGCCGTGGCGGCGGAGCTTCTCGTAGAGGTTGCGCTCGGCCAGGTCCGCGGCGCGCGCGGCCGCGCCCATGCGGCCGCCGTGCTCGCGCAGGAGGCGGTCCAGGTATTGGCGCTCGAAGGCGTCCAGGAGCGCCTGTTTGGCCTCTTTGAAAGGTCGCGCCAGCCACTCGTCGGACCAGGCCTTCGGGAAGGCAGCGGCCGTCTCTCCGGCAGCCGTGCCCCCCGCGGCCTGCGGTCCTACCATGTCGAGCAGCGGCGCCACGGACTCCCAACCCAGGAGCACCGCGCGCTCGCACAGGTTTCGCAGCTCGCGCACGTTCCCCGGCCACCGGTAGCGCGCCGCCGCCTGGAGCACCTCGGGCGTGGGCGCCGGCTGCGGGCGCCCGTAGCGATGCGCGAAGCTGCCCAGGAAGTGCTTCAAGAGCTCCGGGATGTCTCCCGTGCGCTCGCGCAGCGGGGGCAGCTCGATGGGGATGACGTTGAGCCGGTAGAACAGGTCTTCTCGGAACCGCCCGGCCGCCACCTCGGCCTCCAGATCTCGGTTGGTCGCCGCCACGACCCGCACGTCCACGGGGATGGGGCGCGCCCCCCCGAGTCGCACGATCTCCCGCTCCTGCAAGGCGCGCAGGAGTTTCCCTTGGACGCTCAGCTCCAGGTCCCCCACCTCGTCCAGAAAGAGCGTCGAGCCGTCCGCCTGCTCGAAGTGCCCACGCTGGCGCCCCACGGCCCCCGTGAAGGCCCCGCGCTCGTGACCGAACAGCGTGCTCTCGGCCAGATCCCGCGGGATGGCCGTGCAGTTCACCGACACGAAGGGGCGCTCGCGCCGCGGTGAGCTCCGGTGGATGGCGCGGGCGACCAGCTCCTTGCCCGTGCCCGTCTCCCCGCGCAGGAGCACGGTGGCGTCCGTGGGCCCCACCGTGCGGATGAGCTCCGCCACGCGCCGCATGGGCGGGCTCGTCCCCACCAGCCCCTCGAACCCCGCGCAGCGTTCGAGCTGGCTCTCCAGCGCCAGCACCCGCCGCCGGCTCTGCTCGGCCTCCACGCCGTGGCGCAGCAGCGCCCCCAGCTCGTCGAAGCGCACGGGCTTGGTGAGGTAGTGCAGCGCTCCCCGGCGCATGGCCTCCACGGCCGTCTCCACGCTGGCGTGGGCGGTCACCAGGACCACGGGGACGTGGGGGCGCAGCTCTTGCACGCGCGCGAGCAGGTCGAGCCCGCTCACGCCCGGCATCCGCAGGTCCGTGACGATGGCCAGCGGGTCGTGGTCGGCGAGCCACGCGAGCGCCTCCTTGGCGCTGCCCGCCGTGGCGACCTCGAAGCCCTCCAGCCGCAGGTTCGCCCGGGCCACCTTGCGCATCCCCGCGTCGTCGTCCACGACGAGCACCAGAGGCCCGCCCCCCGCCTCGGGCCCTCCCGCACCGCGCGCCCCGCTCACGTGGAGGCCTCCGCGTCATCGCGCGCCGGTTCGCGGAGCGTCCGGACCGGAAAACGCAGCGCCACGCGCGTGCCGCCGCCGTCCCGGGGCTCGATCACCATCGTCCCGCGGTGGTGCGCCACCGCCTGCGCGACGATGGTCAGGCCCAGGCCCGTTCCGGTCGCCTTGGTGGTCACGAAGGGACGTGTGAGGTCCTCGACCTGCTCGGGGTCGATCCCCACCCCGCGGTCCAGGACCTCCACGACGACCGTCCCCGCGCCCCCTTCCGATTCCAGGTGCACCCGGAGCTCGGGCGGCTCGGGGGGCCCCTCGGCGTCTCCTCCTTCCGCGTCTTCCGTAGCCTCCACCGCGTTTTGGAGGAGATTGACGAGCGCCTCCGTCACCATGCGCCGGTCCAGCTCCAGCCGCGGTAGACCCGACGTCACGTGGCAGCGCACCGCGCCCTCGTCGCCGCGCTGGGTGCGAAACAGGCGGGCGGCGTCCTCCGCGGCCTCTCCGACGGATCCGGGCTCCAGGTGCGGCGCCGCCGGGCGCGCGACGTGGAGGAGGTCGGTCACCAGGCGCTCCACGCGCGCGGTCTGCTCCGCGACGACCTCGGCGAACTCCTGGACCTCGTCGTCCTCTCGGCGGGCGCGCTGGAGGTACTGCGTGGCGCCGCCGATGACGTTCAAGGGGTTGCGTAGGTCGTGGGCGAGCTGGGCGGCCATCTGGCCCACGGCGCTCAGGCGCTCGGCGTCCAGGAGGCGCCGCTCCAGCGTCCGGCGGTCGGAGATGTCGCGGATCACCATGACGATGCCCAGGAAGCGTTCCGCGCCCTCGTCGCCCTCGCCGCTCCCGCCCCCCTCATCCTCATCGAGCTCCTGGACCGGCGCCCGAACGGGCGCGTAGGTCGTCTCGTAGCGCCCGTCGGCGTCGCGGATGATCGAGTGGGGCGGCCCGGCGTCGTCGCCGTCGCGGAGGTAGGCGCACACGCGCTCCATGGCCTCCTGGGCCTCCGGCGGGTGACAGTCGTGCAAGGGCTGCCCGGTGGTCTCGAGGCTGCGGATGGCGCGCGCCGCCTTGTTCGTCAGGACCACGCGCAGCTCGGGGTCCACGAAGATGACGCCGTCCACCATGGAGTCCACGATGGCCTGGAGCCTCTCGAGGGCCGCGGTGCGCTCTCGCCGAGCCGCCGTCGCCTCGTCCAGGGCGCGCCGCAGCTCGGCCGTGCGCGCCTCCACCTGGGACTCCAGCTCCCGGTGGGCCGCCTCGCGCGCCTCCGCCATGGCCTCCAGGGCGGCCGTGAGCCGGCGCGTCTCGGGGCCTTGGGCGAGGCCCGCGGGGCGGGGTGGCCGGGCGCTCAGATCTCCGCGGCCGAGCGCGGTCGCGAAGTCGGCGAGGGCCTGCAGGGGGCGACTCACCAGCGCGCGGAGGACGGCGAAGACGGCCACCGCGACGAGGCTCACCACGGCGACCGTGAGCCACGACGGCGGTCCGCCCACGAGCCAGGCGCCCAGCGCTCCCGCGGCGAAGGCCAGCAGGAGCACGAGCCCCGCCGTGCGTTCGGCCAGGCCCACCCGATCCCAGCGCCCGGCCACCGCGGAGACCGGTCCTTGCGATTCGTTGTTCGCCGTCACCGTTCGTTCCTAACCAGATGGCCCCGCTGCGTCAAAAGGTCGTCCCGGGGCCTCGGGTGCGAGGAGGGCAGGGCGCCCGCGGGGGGAAAAGGTGAGCCCCGAGTCCCACCAGCACTCGCTGGGGGGACCCGGGGCTCGGGCAAGCCACGCGTCAGGGGTGGAGTGGGCCCCGTTGACGCGAGACGGAGGGATCAGTGGAAGGTCAGGGTCTTGCCGCTGGTGTCCCCGTTGATCGTGTAGGTCCCGGGCTGGCCGTCCACGGCCAGGAACTCCGGCGTGCCGTCCATGTCCACGTCGATGTCCTGCCCGTAGTTGGGGAGGTCCACGTCGTCGGGGCCGGGGAACTTGTCGTAGACGTTGTCCATGGTGGCCGTGTCGTAGACCACGCCCTGGTAGAGCCCGTCGGTGTAGGGGTCACCCGAGGTGCCCGGGTAGTCCTTGCCCTGGACCCAAAGGTTCAGGAGCACGTCCTTGGTGGCCTCGTCGCCCATCTGCCCCAGGTTCATCTGGAGGGCCGTCCACCCCAGCCAGTGCGTGTAGTCGGGGTTCTGGTGGAAGGCGCCCTTCCAGGTCTTCACCGTGTCGTACTTCATGGCCGTGAAGTACATCTTCTCCAGCGTCGTGAGGTTGCGGATCTTCATGTTGGCCCCGTAGGTCCCGTTGGTCCCGGTCTCCGGGTTGTCGGGCTTGTTGTCGGGGTCGATGTTCAAGATCCCCGCGGCGCTCATGGCGAGCACGATGTCCTTGGCTTCGGCCAGGGTCTGCTTGGAGCGCTCGTGGATGAGGTCGGCCAGCAGGAGCTCCTCGTTGACCCAGTTGGGCGCGTGGCACTGGCTGCACACGGCCTTCATCTCGGCTCGAGCAGCCGTCAGCGTCTCCAGCGAATCCTCCACCTGCACGAGCGTGTAGTCCTGGAGGCCGTCGCCGTCCACGTCCTCGGTCGTGGCGGCGAAGAGGTCGTCGAAGACCGCCGTTCCTCCCGTGGGGGCGTCGTAGAACTTGCCGTCCGTGCGGTCCATCCACAGCTCGTCATAGGTGGCGTCGGCGTCGCGCTTCTTGAACTTCACGCGGCCCGACGTCTCGTCCGTGACGAAGCCCTTGCGCTTGGCGCCACCGCCGACGGGGCCGTAGGCGATGACCATCGCAAGGTTGTGGTCGGTGTACTTCGTCCCGTCGGGGGCCGTCTTCTTGCCCAGCATCCGGCTGTTGTAGGGCATGTGGCAGGTGACGCACGTGGGCGCCCCGGAGTCCTCCCCGAAGACCGCGTGCCGCGCTCCGTGCTTGGACGTCTCGTAGGCCTCGATCTGCGGGTGATCCGGGCCCATGTGGCAGGTGGCGCAGGCGTTGGGATCGCGCGCCTCGATGGTCGTGAAGCGGTGGCGCGTGTGGCAGCTCCCACAGGTGTTCTCGATGTTGTGGCAGCGCCCACAGGTCTGGACGCTCAGGGGGCTCGCGTTCGCCGGCGTGCCCTGCATCCCGATGTTCATGAGGTCGCTGAGCTCATCCACGTCCGCTTGGGTGAAGTGATAGCCCGAGCCCACCTGGAACTCCGTGGGGAAGTCGTCGAAGCGCCCACACTCCATCTCGCGCACGAAGGCCACCGAGTGGCGGTTCGCGCGGTGCCCCTTGTACTGGTTCGGGTGGCACTTGGCGCAGGTCTCGGCGTTGGGGTAGAGGCGGTGCCCTTCGCCCGGCGTGGCCCCCGGGACCTCGTCGTGGCAGTCCTCGCAGCCCACGCCCGCCTTCGCCATGGTCGAGAGCTTGAAGTCCTCAATGGCCCTGGGGTTGATGCCCTCATGGCAGGCGAGGCAGGTGGCGTTCTTGTCCTGGAAAGCGGCCTCTTGCTCGGCGGTCATGGGCTCCAGGCTGTTGCCCCCCATGGGTCCGGGCGGGCCCTGCTCGCCCTGGGGTCCTTGCTCACCTTGCTCCCCCTGGGGGCCCTGCTCGCCCTGGGGCCCGGCCGGCCCCTGCTCGCCCTGGGGTCCGGCTGGCCCCTGCTCGCCCTGGGGGCCGGTCTCACCCGGCGGCCCTTGCTCGCCCTGCGGCCCCGGTTCGCCTTGGGGCCCCGCGGCCCCTTCACAGCCCCATCCGGCGCCCAGCGCCAACCCCACGACCGCCGCCGCGGTCCACGCAGTCCGTAGCCTCATCCTCTCAGACCTCCCGCGCGCCGATGGTCCCTCGCGCGCCGCCGTAGCTCGTATCTCCGGTCTCTCCGGGGCGGCTCCGCGAGGCCCGAAAGCTCGGGCGCACGCGCCGCCGCGCGAGCACCGTGCAAGGCGGGGACCAACCGACGAGCGTGACGGCGACTTTCCGCAAGGTCACGACATCACGAGCCCGGCCTCGAGCCCCGCGGGCCTGGCCTGGCCGCCCGTGGCTCCGGCCTGCTCTGCGACCGGATGCGGACATCCGGTCGATCGGACGAGAACATCCGATCTGGAGGGGCCGGAGGGTGCGCGCCGCCTGGGAGCGAGACAGGGCGGAGGCGTGGTACCTTCTGGACATCGCACGGACACAGAGTGGACGGGTGCCGAGATGGATCGAACGGACGAGAGTCGCGGAACGGGCGCGATGACCCTCCGCCCCACGCTTCCTCCCGCACTGGTGGCGCTCGCGGCGGCCGCTCAGGTGGCCCTCTTGGCGCCCCCGGCAGCCGCCAACTCCTTCGCCGGCCTTGGCGCCTTCCTGGTGGCGATCTACTTCGGCCTCCCCGCGGCGGTCGTCGTCCTGGGGCTCCTCATCGCCAGCATCGTGCTGTTGAGACGCGACGGAGCCCCCTCGCCGGGGCGTGTCCTCTTCGGTCGGATCGCGTTGTGGACGCCGCTGGGGCTCGTTTTCCTGGAGATCGCCACCGCGCTCGTGCTCGAGAGGTCCGACCCCCTCGAAGGCCTCTTCGCCGTGCTCGCCTTCAGCCTGCCGCTGTTCGTCTTGACGCTGGCGACGGTCTTCGCCGCGGGCAAGCTCATCAAGCGAAACCGCCCGCCGTCCTCGTCGGGCTGACCGCCTGCCCCGTCCCGCGTGGCCCGCGTCCCCCGTCTTTCCGTGGCCTTCAGGGCGTAGACGCCCAAGGGCTCCCAGATTCGCCACCTACTCTGGGATTCGGCTTTGGATCCCGCGTGTGGGCGGCG
>CAYZID010000291.1:0-7333 GCA_964478315.1 uncultured Myxococcales bacterium
CCCACACGCGGGATCCAAAGCCGAATCCCAGAGTAGGTGGCGGATCGGGGGCGGTCTTGACCTGTGGCCCCCTGGGCGCGTCTACTACCGTCATGAAGACGAAACGCCTGCTCACTCGGCTCTCCCCGCTGGCCGTCGCCCTCGCCGCGACCTCCATCCTCGCCGCCGCGGGCGGCGCGCCCGGTGGTGCGGGCGTCATCGACACCGCGCCCGCGGTCGGGCTCGACCTGCTGGGCACCCTCAGCGCCCTGCGCTCGGGCCCCGCCCTGCGCGTGGAGCGCGCGGCCAACCGCCTGACCCTGGTGGACGCCACCACGGGCGAGGTCGTGTTGGTGGCGACCCAAGACGGGCTCGTCCAGGTGGGCGCCGCGCCCGTCCAGCGCCCCGCTCCCGGCGAGCCGGCGCGCACCCGCGTCGTCCGCGATCGCGCGGGCGCCGTCGTCTACACCGTCTCGGTCACGGCCCGCGGCGGCCGCATGTTGGTCGTCGAGCCCGGCACGCTGGGGGCTCAGGCTCCGGGCTTCACCTTCGTGGTCTTCGACAACGACGACTACTCCATCACCGACCGCACGCCCGGCGCGGGGCCCGACGGCCAGGCCCAGACGCGCCTCGTGGCCTCCCGCCACACGGCCTACGACGGCACCCTCACCGTGCGCGAGGGCGCGGCCTACGGCTGCGGCTGCGCGCGCCAGGTGAGCCCCACGGGGCGCGTGACCATCCCGTAGCGCAGCCCCCCTCCCAGGGCGTAGCGCCCTGGGCCGCGTTCCGCGCCCCGTCTCGGTCGCTGATCGGAGGCCCCGCCCTCCGAGGACCGGCGCGGGGCGCGATCGTGTGCGCGATCGCGTGCCCGATCATGTGTAAGATGCGCCGCGCGGCTGCTTGCGCGACCGCGTCCCCCCTCCCGAACCCTCCCCCCGACCACGCAGAGGGCACCGAATGGACTTCGAAGACCTCGCGGCCCAGGCCACGGCCTGGATCGAGCACGATCCCGACCCCGTCACCCGTCGCGAGCTCCAGGCGCTGCTCGTCAAGCGCGACGTGGACGGCCTGGCCGAGCGCTTCGCGGGCGAGCTGGAGTTCGGCACCGCCGGTCTGCGCGGCCTGGTCGGGGCCGGCCCGTCCCGCATGAACCTGGTCACCGTGGCGCGCGCCACCGCGGGCCTGGCGCGCCAGCTCTTGGCCGACGTCGAGGGGGCCGCCGAGCGCGGCGTGGTCATCGGGCACGACGCCCGGCGCGGCTCGGATGCGTTCACGCGCGTGGCCGTGGAGGTCTTGGCGGGGCACGGCCTCAAGGTCCACTGGTTCCCGGGGCTCACGCCCACGCCCTTGGCCGCGTTCGCGGGGCGTCATCTGGGCGCCGCGGCCACCGTCGTCGTCACGGCCAGCCACAACCCACCCGACTACAACGGCTACAAGGTCTACAGCGAGCGCGGCTCGCAGATCGTCCCGCCCCAGGACGCGCGCATCCGCGAGGAGCGCGCCAAGGTGGGGCACTTCGCGGAGCTGCCGCGCAAGCCGTTGGAGGAGGCCCTGGCGAGCGGGCAGGTCGTGGAGCTGGGGCGCCCCCTCGTGGACGCCTACTTCGAGGCCCTGGACGGTCAGTGCCTGGGGCCCGTGCCGCCGCCGGCCCAGGTTTCGGCGGTCCTCACGCCGCTGCATGGCGTGGGCCACGCCTTCGTGGAGGAGGCCCTGCGGCGGCGCGGGTTCACCGAGCTGCACCCCGTGGCCGAGCAGATCGAGCCCGACGGCGCCTTCCCCACGGTCACCTTCCCCAACCCCGAGGAGCCCGGCGCCCTGGACCTGGCGCTGGCCCTGGCGCGGGACAAGGACGCCGACCTCATCGTCGCCAACGACCCGGACACCGACCGCCTGTCCGTGAGCGTTCGTGACCCCAGCGATCCCCGCGGGATGCGCGTCCTCACCGGCAACGAGGTGGGGGTGCTGCTGGCCGACTGGATTCTGGACGAGGGGGCGCGGACCGGGCGCCTGCCGGCCAAGCCGCTGACCGTGACGACCATCGTCTCCACGTCCATGCTGCGCGCCGTGAGCGAGGCGCGCGGGGCGCGCTGCGATGAGGTCCTGACCGGGTTCAAGTGGATCTGGGACCGGGGGATCGCCCTGGAGCCCGAGGGCTACTCCTTCGTCTTCGGCTTCGAGGAGGCTCTGGGCTACTCGGTGGGCCCGGTCGTGCGCGACAAGGACGGCATCGGGGCGGCGCTGACCCTCATGGACCTGGCCGCGGCCGAGAAGGCCAAGGGGCGGACACTGCTGGACCGGCTGGACGACCTGGCCCGCGCCCACGGGGTCTACGCCACCGGGCAGGTGGCCGTGCGCCTGGAGGGGGCTCGGGGCAAGGCGCAGATCGAGGCCGTCTTGGCCGGCCTGCGCGCGGCGCCGCCCACCGAAGTGGCGGGCGTGGAGGTCGTGCGGACGCGGGATCTGGACACCGACGACGAGGCCGCCCGCGACGGGCTGCCCCGATCCAACGTCCTGTCGCTGTGGACCGAGGACGGCAGCCGCGTGGTCCTGCGCCCCAGCGGGACCGAGCCCAAGCTCAAGTGCTACCTGGAGGCGCGCGTGCCCGTGGAGGCTCGGGGGGGCAAGGGCAAGCGCAAGGGGAAGGGCAAGGGCGAGGGCAAGGCGGAGCTCGAAGCCCCCCGCGCCGAGGCCGCCCGCCGGGTGGAGGCGCTTGCAGATTGGTGCCGCGCCGTGATCGAATCGGCTTCCAGACCGCAGACGACCAGCAACGAGACCAGCGAGGGCGCAGATGGCTGACGAGGGTTCCCAACTGGAGATGGCCGAGTACATCCTTCAAGAGAAGGAGCTCAAGGCCAAGCTCGCCGTGGTCCAGCAGAAGCTTCAGGCTCCGGTGGCCAAGCTCAAGAAGGCCAAGATGATCTTGGCCAAGGCCCAGGCGGCCTACGACGCGGCGCTGGCGGAGGTGAAGCCCCTGCTCAGCGACAAGACGCTGCTGGAGGGGGAGCTGGAGATCTTGGAGGGCAAGAAGAGCCGGCTGCGCCAGGAGGCGCGCTTCGCCGAGGGGGGGGGCGGCGCCCTGCGGCCGGGCACGCAGGAGTTCGTGCAGCAGATGAGCGACCTCGTGGGCGACCCCGCCGAGCTGGAGGCCAAGAAGGCCGCCAAGGAGATGGCCGCCGACCAGGCGCTCGCGGCGCTCAAGGCCGAGATGGGGAAGTGACGGAGCCGGTGGGGGAGGCCGCGTCTTCCGCGCCGGACCGCGAGGCGATGGAGCGGGGGCGGGCCTCCGCCCAGCGGCTAGCCCGCCAACTGGCCCGGGTGCGCGACGTCGTGCACTGGGCGCCGCTGGTGGCCGAGTTCTGCGCGTGTGAGGAGGAGCCGGTGACGGCCGCCTACCGCATGAGTGCGGCGCTGTGGGAGGCCGTGGCGGGGCGGTCCCGGGACCCGTGGTTGGGCTTCGCCTTGGCCGCGGCGGCGGAGACGTTGGCTTACGACGATGTCCGGTCGCTGTACGCCGGGGCGTCGGCGGCGGGGCTGGGGGCGCTCCAGCTCGTGCTCTTGGCCGGGGACGAGCCCCACGCCGCGGCGGACGACTCGGCTTTCCCGCCGGACGACGTCCTGGGCAGCATGACGCTGGGCGAGCGGAAGGCGCTGGCGAGGCGCCCCGACCCGTCCACCATCGACCGCCTCATCTTCGACGCCGACCCCAGCGTCGTGCGGATTCTCTTGGACAACCCGCGGGCCACCGAGGCGCTGGTCCTCCGGTTGGCGGCGCGTCGGCCCAACCGCGGGCGGGTGTTGGCCGAGGTGGGGCGCTCGCGGCGCTGGCTCCTACGGCCGGCCATCCAGCGGGCGCTGGTGCTGAACCCGTTTACGCCCACGCGCCTGAGCGCCGTGCTATTGCCCCTCCTCCCGCCCCGCGACCGCCGCGCCGTGGGGCGGGACCGGAACCTCCACCCCCTGCTGCGCAGGCTGGTCGCGGCGCTGGAAGATCTGCGCGGGGCGTGACCACCGAGCGCGTTGGGCGCTTTGCCAGCGAAGGGCGCCCGGCGACGGGGGGGCGGAGGTCGCCTCGGGCGCTAGTTGTACCAGGTGCAGTAGTTGCCGTCGACGTGGTCCAAGCACGTGGGGACCAACGTCGAGTCGGACGTCTTGGGGCAGGCGATGTTCCCCTCACTGCACGTGCTCGACGAGGTGCAGGGCGTCACACACATGCTGCCCCCGGCGGCGTAGGGACACGGGATGAACTGACAAGAGAGGCCTGACTCGCACGGTGTGTCCACGCCACATTTCTCGCCGAGTTGGGCGACGGCCTGGGCGCAGACGGCCTCGCCCTGGACGACAGAACACTCCAGCCCGGGGTCGCAGGGGTTGGGGTCGCAGGGGTCCTCCTCTTCCTCGCACGCCGTGTCGTTCCAGTTTGGCGTGAAGCCATCGGGGCAGCCGCAGATCATCCCCAGGCTTCCATCCGGAAGCGGGCCGATCCCAGAGACCGCCTGGTCGCCACATGCACACACGCCACCATCGCAGACCGACACGCCTTGGCACTCGGCGTCCTCCGTGCACGACCCGCCCGTGGGCTGCTGGGGGGGCTCATACTCACCCGTGAAGGCCAGGTCCACCGGGCCTGCGACCTGGACGAGCAGGAGGAGGCTTTCGCCCGTCTTCATCGGGACCGATCCGCTGCGCGCCACGGCCGTGACCTTGGGACAGGGGAGGGCCTGGACCGTCTGGCAGTAGTCGTCCTTGCTCATGTCCACCTTCCCTACCAGCAGGTCGAAGTTGCCGGCTTGCTCGGGGTTTAGGGCCTGGACGGTCACTTGGAAGGTCCCGTCGCGGGGCGCCGTGAAGACGACATAGAAGTCCGCGGCGTCGCTCATCGTGTCGCAGGCGCCCTGCGTGTTGAACAGGTCGTACAGCGTTGCGGGGTCCAGGTTCCACAGGGCCTCGAACTCGTCCGTGAAGGTGGCGGTGGGACCACAGTCCGGCGCCTCGGGACGCAGCAACGCCGGGTGCCCGCAGGCCTCCCAACACTCGACGTTCGTGCAGGCGTCGCAGTTGAACCCGGCGTCCGTGCCGGCGTCTTGGGTCGGGCCCGCGTCGGGCTGGCCGACCCCGTCGCCGGACGGGGCGTCCGTGTCGCCGTTCGCCACGATGTCCGGGGCGGGCGGTTGGTTTGCTTGGTTTCCGGCGCCGGGGGCCTCGCAGGCGGGGGCGGAGAGGAGGGAGAGCGACAGCAACAGAAGGGGCGCGGCGGAGCGCGAGAGTCGGTTCATGGGAACAGGGTCCTGAGCGTGTGTGGTGGGCCTCGTGAGAAGCGCGCGGCTCCACTTGGGGCTCGCGCGGGCCGCCGTGGGGGCGTCCCCCGCACGCGCGGCCGCGTCTTGACGGCCCCCGAGGGACCCCTATTCAAGAAATCTGACCGGTCGCCCGGTGGGGTTCGGTCGGTTTGGGGGCGTCGTGCGGCGACCGCCTCCCCGCCAGGACCAGGAAGGCGCCCCTCTTGTCACTGGAGTCACCCACGTCGCCCGTGTCGTCAGCCGCCCTGGAGCCTCGGGGCCGGCGTGCCGGCAGGACGGCGTGGGGTGGTGGGTCGCCCAGGAGGGTCTGGGTCCCACCGGCGAAGCGCAGGCCGGCGCCGGCCATGAGGTCGACGATCTGGGCTCCCGTGAAGAACGTGGCTTGGCCGTAGAATTTGCTCGTGGCCCGCTGGCGGTCGTAGCGCCGGCCCAGTTCGCTGGCGGCGTCCACGAAGGCCACGACCAGCACGCCGCCGGGGGCCAGGACGCGGGCGGCCTCGGTCATGGCCGTCGCCGGGTCGTCCACGAAGCAGATGGTCGTGACCATGAGGGCGAGGTCCAGGGAGGCGTCTGGGAGGGGCAGGGCTTCGGCCGTGCCGTCGAGGACCTCCAGGCCGCGGGCCCGGGCTCGCGCCGCCATCTTGGGGGACGGCTCGACCCCGAGCCGAATGCCCAGGGGCTGGGCGAACAGGCCGGAGCCCACGCCGATCTCTGCGGCTCGCACGGAGGGCCGTACCATCTCTATGCCGTCCACACCCTCCGCGGCGCCGCCGTCGCTCAGGCCGAGGTCCACCAGGAGCCTGCGCACGGCCTCCAGCTCGGCCCGGTAGGCGTCGGCGTGGCGCTCGAACCAGGCGTCATAGGCCTCGGTGTGCGTCTCGAACGCGTCGATCTTCGCCATGTCTCCGCTCCCTGGGTCCCGCCCACGCCCGCGCAGTCGCCGCCACCCGCTGCCCTGTCCCTGTCAGGGCGACCCGTCCGGTCGCAGGAGCGTCACAGGGCCGGCTCCTCGACGTACACGAGCGTCCAACGCTGCCTCTCTGCGCGGGTGTGGCGGCGCCGCAACGCCCCCACGTCTCGGTCGCTGTCCACGACGCGCCCATCCTCCAGGAACACGCACAGGCCCCGGTAGGGTTCGCTCTCCTCCGCGAGCCACCGGAAGACCTCCTCGGTCCCGCCGCTCGCCGGCGACGTGCCCAGGACCTCGGCAGGCGCCAGCGCGGCGCGCCACTTGGCCCGGAGGGAGGCATCCACGGACTCCGGCAGGCCCTCCAGCACGATCCGCGCCTCGTCCAAGCGTCCAGCCTGGAACAGTGCGCGAAGTCGGTCCTCCCACCCGGCGCTGGGCTCCGTGTCATCTTGGGCCATCTGCCACCTCGGGTCATCCTGGGCACATCGCCGGTTCCAAGCAAACTTCCAGAGCGTCACGCGCTCGTCGCTGTCAACGCTGGCGGTGTCCCGATCTCGTCGGTCGTGCGCGCTGGACGTGTTCAGGCCCTCGCCTCTCCCATGGCTCGGAGCTTGGGGCCGAAGACGCGGTGGAAGGCCGCCATGCGCTCCAAGACCCACGCGAAGGTCTGGGGCCACGACCGCTGGTTGTCCAGGTGCATGTCGCGGGGGCTCCACGCCGAAGCGAAGACCTTGTCGCCCGCCTCCTGGGGTTCCGGGTCGTCCCAGCCTGGCTGGAAGCCCAGCTCCTTGGCGATGGCCGCGCGCTGCTGGTGGAGGGCCTGATAGAGGCCTGGCTGCTTCTTGCCATTCACCCGCACCAGGACGGTCACGGTGCAGTCGTGGAGGTTGTCCTGTTCCTCGGTGCGCAAGGTCACGCGAAGCTCGACCCCGGCTCTCCCGAGCCCACGGCCGATGCTGATGACCGGGGATCGCTCGGTTGGCTTGAAGGGCGCGTCGTGCTGCTGCATGAAGGCCCCGAAGGCCTCCCAGAAGTCGGCGCGCGCGCCTTGGAGGGTTGGTTGGGCCATTCGGTGACTCCTGGGGGTGGGGAGAGGGGAAGCCAATTCCAACCGCGGCCTGGGCTGGGTGGTGGGGCGGCGTGGTGG
>CAYZID010000292.1:0-7271 GCA_964478315.1 uncultured Myxococcales bacterium
CGCCCACACGCGGGATCCAAAGCCGAATCCCAGAGTAGGTGGCGGATCTGGGGGGTGCTTCTGCTTGCGCGAGGCGGTCCAGCCCCTGTTGCGGCGCCCCATCGGCCTGACCTGGGCGGCCGTAGCCGGGTCACGAGGGCGATGGAGCGACGGCTTGCTGGGCGAGGGGGGGGCGTGGTGAGATAGTCGGCGCGGGCGGCGCCGTCTCCCCCGCTCCGGCGTGCCCCGTGGAGCCCCATGACCCAGGACCTCTCGTCAGCTCAGGTGATGACGCGGGCGCGGAGAGGCGCACGCGCCGCGGTGGACACGCCGTCAGGGGGTGCGGGGCGGGTGTTGGTGGTGGGGGACGACGGGGCGGCGCTGCGCCCCGTGGAGGAGGCGGCGCGGCTGGCGGGGTATCGGGTCCACCAGGCGCGGGGTGCGGTGGAGGCCATCGAGCGGGCCTTGGTGCGGCGGCCGGACGTCATCGTGGCGTCGCGGGGGCTACCGGACGGGGACGGGCTGGACCTCTTGGCGGATCTGCGGGCGCTCGGTGTCGGGGGCCCCATGGTGGTGACGGCGCGGGCGCCGACGATGGAGGAGGCCATCGAGGCGGTGGGGGCGGGGGCCTTTCGGTACGTGCCGCTGCCCGTGGACGCCGAGCGGCTCCGGGGGATCTTGGACGAGGCGCTGCGCGCGGGCTTTGGGCATCGGTGGTCGACGGTGGACGCGCGCGGGCCGGGTGGGCGGCGTCTGGCGGCGCACCTGGACGCGGCGCTGGCGGGGCTTCGGGTGGCCTACTTGCCGGTCGTGTCGGCGGCGGACGGGCGCGTGGTGGGGTACGAGGCGCTGGCGCGCACGCCGGGGCCGCCGTTGGGGCACCCCAAGGCGCTGACGCGGGCAGCGCAGCGTCTGGGGCGGCTGCGCGAGCTGGGGCGGGCGGTGCGCGGGCAGGTGGGCGAGGCCATGGCGCGCCACCCGGAGGCGGGGGACATCTACATCAACCTGCACCCGCGGGACCTGTTGGACCCGGACCTGTTGTCGGGGGACTCGGTGCCCCACGCGTACGCGCGGCGGGTGGTGCTGGAGGTCACGGAGCGGCAGGCGCTCAAGGCCATGCGGGACATTCGGGGGCGGCTGGCGGTCTTGCGCGAGCGAGGGTTCCGCATCTCCATCGACAACATGGGGTCGGGCTACGCGGGGCTGAACACGCTGGCGACCTTGGCGCCGGACGTGGTGAAGTTGGACCGTTCGTTGGTGCGCGGTGTGGAGGAAGACGCTGTGAACCGCCGCGTAGCCAAGGCGCTGGTCGGGGCCTGCCACGACCTGGGGATGCGCGTGGTAGCCGAGGGCGTGGAGACCGAAGCCGAGCGCGACGTCATGACCGAGGCCGGCTGCGACCTCCTCCAAGGCTTCCTCTTCGGCCGCCCCCAACCCCTCTGAGAGGCTGATTCACAGGGGCGAAGCGAGCCAGGGCACCGAGGGGTCCCCAGACGCCAAGAGGCCGCCCCCTCCGCCCGGGTTGGGGCGGGAGAGGCGGCCTCTGGGCTGGGTTCGCCGTCGTGGCTTGGGGCTACTGCGTCACGCAGACTCCTACGCCCTCCATGACTTGCTGGCAGTTGCCCGTAGCGCAAGGCGTGGAGCCATCCGGGTTGCAGAAGGGCAAGCACGTGCCCTGACCCTGGGCCCCCGCGCACATGAGACCCGGGGCGCAGTCGTTCACGTACTGGCAAGCGGTCCCCTCGGTCTTGCCCGCGCTGGGCACGCAGTCCGTGTTGCCAGCCTGGTCGATGATGTAGCAGCCCTTGGGGGCGGGGCAGTCCTGAGCAAACAGGTTACAGGCCGTGGGGATCCCACCGCAGACCGTCAGGTTCGTGCCCTGGAGCATCATGTTGCAGGGCCGCCCGTCGGGGCAGGTGTTGTTGTTGGGGTCGCAGAAGATGGAGCAGGCCGAGTTCACCCCATCCGAAGAAAGGCAGGCGCCGTCGGCGCAGCCGGTCTGGCTGCAATCTTCGTCGATGCCGGCCGTGCCGGGCGTCACGCAGCCCAGCTCGTTCTGCTGGTTGATGATGGTGCAGTTCTGGCCGGCGTCGCAGCCGTCGTCCGTGACGGGGTTGCAGCTGGTGGGCTCGGGGCCCGTGCCGAAGACGGCCGCGAACTTGTCGGGGCACTTGCTCTGGGCGCACGCGACGTCCGACGCGCCACAGCCGGCGGCCTGAACGCATTGGGCCAGGGCGCCGTAGGCTCCCTGGCAAGCGGCGGACAGCTCGCTCGTGAGGCAGCCCTGCTGGCAGGCAGTGTCCCCGTTGCACGCCTGGGCGCAGGAGTTGAACGCCCCCAGCTCCGCGTCCGTGCACAGCCGCTCCACGGTCGTGCCGGTGTCCGTCGTGCCGGTGTCCGTCGTGCCGGTGTCCGTCGTGCCGGCGTCCGTCGTGCCGGTGTCCGTCGTGCCGGTGTCCGTCGTCGTCCCGGTGTCCTGGGTCGCCGTCGTGTCCGCCGTCCCACCGCTGTCGGTCGTCGCGGTCGTGTCGGTCGCGCCCGCGTCGCTCACGACCACCGGCGTCCCATTGCCGCTGCCTGAGTCACACCCCGCGCCCAGCGCCGTCAGCGACAGCGCGCCCAAGATCGCCAGTCCATACGTCATTCGCCGCATTCGGAACTCCTCCTACCCGCCCCAACCAGGGGCCACCGGGCTCGTTTGCTTCACGCCACACCGCACGCCCCCCACCAACGCCAAGGAAGGACGAGGGCCCGGGGAGCGGAAGGTTTGGGAAGGTCTGGCGCCAAACCGCGCTCAGGTCAAGGGGAATGTCTCGCCGGTGGTCCCGTCTCCCTCGGAACCGCCTCGAAAACCACCGCCGGCGGCGCGTCCCCCACGCGCCGCGCCCGAACCCCGTAGACGGCCCCCAAGACCTCGGGCACGAGCACGTCCCCGGGCCGTCCCGCCGCCGCGATCCCGCCCTGGGCCAGGAAGACGATCTGGTCCGCCGCCTGGCCGGCCAGGTTCGGGTCGTGAAGCACCGCCACCACGGCCCGCCCCTCCGCGGCCAACCCCCGGAGGAGCGCCCCCACGTGCAGCGCGTGCGCCGGGTCCAGGTGGCTCGTGGGCTCGTCCAGCAGCAGGACCGGCGTGTCCTGGCACAGCGCCCGCGCCAACCACACCCGCTGCCGCTCCCCCGACGACAGCGACGCCACCGACCGCGCCTCCAGGTGCGCACAGTCCACGCGCGCGAGCGCCGCCCGCGCCAAGGCCAGGTCCCCCTCGGCCTCCAGCGCGAAGGCCCCGCCGCGCCCGCCGAGCACCAGGTGCGGCGCCCGCCCCATGAGCACCACCTCCAGCGCCGTCCAGGCGAAGGCCGGGACCTCCTCCGCCCCCACGACCGCCCTGCGTCGCGCCAACGCGGCCGGGGACAGCGCCGCGATGTCCTCGCCGCCCACGCGGACGCTCCCCTCCGCTGGCGCGAGGAGCCCCGCCAAGAGCCGCAGCAGGGTGCTCTTGCCCGCCCCGTTGGGCCCAAGCAGCGCCGTCACCTCGCCCGCCGAGGCCCCCAGCGACACGCCGTCCAGCACCTCGCCCGCGGCACCCGGATACCGGTAGCGGACGCCCACCGCCTCCACGGCGGCCCCCACCGACTCCGCCATTGGGGCGCTCACGCCGCCACCTGCACGCGCCCGCGACGCAGCAGCCACAGGAACACGGGCCCCCCCAAGGCCGCCGTGAGCACGCCCACCGGCAGCTCCGTCCCCAAGGGACCCGCCAGGGCGCGCACGCCAGCGTCCGCTACGACCAAGAAGGCGGCGCCGCTCAGCGCGCTGGCGGGCAACAGCAGCCGATGGTCCGGCCCCAAGATCAGGCGGACCGCGTGCGGCACGAGGAGCCCCACGAACCCGATCATCCCCGCCACGGCCACGACCGCGCCGATGGGGACGGACAGCGCCACGAACAACGTCCAGCGCGTGCGGTCCGGGTCCACGCCCAGCCCGCGCGCCGTCTCGTCGCCCAAGCCCAGCAGATCCAAGCGCCGCGCCGCGGGCAGCACGGCGACGGCCCCCAAGACGGCCGCGCCCAGGAGCGCGGGGAGGAGCATGGGGCGGCTGGGGTCCGCCGCCAACGTCCCCATGAGGCGCAACAGCACGCGCTGGACCGCTGCCGCGTCGGACACGGCTTGGAGGACCATGAGCAGGGCCCCCGCGAAGGCGTTGAAGACCACGCCGATGAGCAGCACGTCCAGGGGCTGCACGCGCCCCTCGCGGCGCGCCAGGCCGCTCACTAACGCCAGCGCGCCCAGCGCCCCCAGAAACCCGCCCGCGGGTTCGGCGAGGACCGCCCCCAGCCCGGTGAGCGCCGCCCCGGCCGCGCCCAAGGCGGCGCCGCCGGACACGCCCAGCAAGAAGGGGTCGGCCAAGGGGTTGCGCAGAAGCCCTTGGAGGGCCGCCCCGGCGCCCGCCAAGACGCCCCCCACGATGAGGCCCTGGAGGACGCGCGGTAGGCGCAAGTCCATGAGGATCGTCCGGTCCAGGGAGGTTGGGTCCCCCAAGGCTCGGCCCAGGTCCAGGGCTGCCGGGCCCACGGCGAGCCCCACCAGGGTCGCCACCGCGGCCACGGCGGCGAGGGCCACGAGGACGCGCACCTGGCGCCCGCGCGTCAGCGGGGGACGAGGCCTCAAGGCGCCCCCGCGGGGGCCGCATCCGGGTGCAGGAGCCTCGCCAAGCGCACGACCGCGCGAGCCAGCGCAGGGCCGGGCTGGGCCAGCGAGCCGTCCGGCCAGACGTGGACGCGACCGGTCTTCACGGCCGGGATGGAGGGGGCCACGCGGCGCCAGTAGGCGAGCGCCGCGGCGCTATCGGGCAGGGCGCGGGTGGGGGCCGTGTGGACGAGGACCTCGGGACCGAGGGCGAGGACGCGCTCGATGGACAGGCGCGCCGTGAGCGGCCCGGGCGCCGCCACGTTCACGGCACCGCACGCGGTCAGCAGAGGCTCCAGGTGGTCCCCGCCACCCGAGGTGTAGACGTAGCCATCCGCCACCTCGTAGACGAGGAGCACGCGCGGCCGGGCGCCCGCGTCCGCCGCCGCCAGCGCGCGAGCCTCGGACAGCGCCCCGTCCAGGGCCGCGCGGAGGCGGCGAGCGGCCTCCGTGGCCTCCAAGCGCGCCCCCAAGCGGTCCAAAGCGCCCCGCAGGTCGTCGAGCGTCGTGAGCGGCACGGCTAGGACCGGGAGGCCGGCGGCCGCGAGCTTGGCGATGTCCGAGCGGTTGAAGGGGTAGGCGCCGATGACGACGAGGTCGGGGCGCAAGGCCACGACGCGCTCCAGGTTGGGGCGGATGTCCAGGTTGTGGGGGGCGCCGGGGACCTCGCAGTGGGCGGTGGCCCCCACGAGGCGGTCGCCGCGCCCCAGGGCCCCCACGAGCGCGCAGGCCGCGGGGGTGAGCGAGACGATCCGCGCGGGCCCGCCGCCGGTCGTCGTACCACCCCGCTCAGCCGAGGCAGGCACCGACGCCGCGTCTTGCCCCTCGGCGCCGCGCGCCGGGGCCTGCGATGGGCGCCCACAGGCCCCCGCTCCGACCAGGCTCGCGAGGACCAACCCCCACGCGCACACCAAGCGGGTGAACGGAGGCCAGCGGGGGGAGCGAGCGGGGGCGATGGAGTGAGGCGCGCGCACGACGACGCGGACTGTAGCGCGGGGATCGCGCGCGGTCGATGTTCCCAGAGCTGGGGTGTGCGCCGCGCTTAGCGGCGCCGGCTGCGGCGCTCCTGGAGGCGAATGACCTTGGCGCGGCGCTTGGCCCGTTTGCGGGCCGAGGGTCCGCGCCCGTCCAAGGGCGCCTGCTCGCCGTGGTGCTCGCCCGGGCAAGGGGCCTCGCGCCCCAGCTCGAACAGGGTCACCTCGGGCCGTGCGCGCTTGCCCACCCGGAAGGGCACGACGGCCGCGCCGATGCCCGCGCCCACGTAGACGGCGCCGTGGGGGGCTGGGAGGTCGCGGCGGCCGTAGAGGCCGTGAACGTAGCGGTGGCCGCCCACGCGGCCCAGGGCGAGCTCGTTGAGCCGCGCCACCGTGATCTGCCCAGCGTGTGTGTGCCCGGCGAGCACGAGGGGAACGCCCGCCGCCCACAGGGCGTCCGCCTCCTCCGCGATGTGGCTCAGCGCCAGCGCGGGCAGGTCGGCGCGTAGCCCGCGCACGGCCCGCCGCACGTCCGCATGGCCCGTGTAGGCGTCGTCCACGCCGATGACCTGGAGGCGCTGGCCACCCAGCTCCACGGTCGTGTGTGCGTTTCGGAGGACGGCAGCCCCGGCGCGCTTGAGGGCGCGGCGCACCGAGCGCGCGCCCGCCCAGTAGTCGTGGTTGCCCAGCACCGCCACGACCGGAGCGTCGAAGGCCCGGATGACCTCCTGGAGGTCTTCGAGATAGAGCTGGCTGTGGCAGACGAAGTCCCCGCTCAGGGCGACGAGGTCGGGGCGCTCGGCGTTGGCGGCCCGCACGGCCGCCATCTGGAGCTCCATGGGGGTCACGAAGCCCACGTGCTGGTCCGTGAGGTGGGCCACGCGGAGCGGGCGCTCCAGGGTCCCGGCGTAGGCGGCGGGGGCCGCGAAGCGGCGCAGCTCGATGCGGCGCTCGGGAGCGCGCAGGGCGGGAAGACGTCGCGGGGAAGACCCCAGCGAAGCGCGCAGCGTGCTCAGGGACGGGAGACCAGAAGCGTGGGGGGCTCGCTCAAGCATCGCAGACGATGATACGAACGCCCAGGCCCTTTTCTAAGGGCGGGGCCCCAAGGGCCTCTGTAACCCGCGCGAGACGGCCACCGCGCGACGCGCGTGTCAGGCCTGCGCCACCCGGCGGCGGACCTCGTTGGTGTCCTCGATGAACGTCGCGATGGCCTGCCGGTCCTCATCGGCGAGGTCGCGGAAGGCCACGCCCACGCCTCGGCGCCCGCGGTAATCGTCTACGTGGACCACCCGCCCTTGGGTCTGGATGAGGCGCCCCGTGGGGAGCCGGAACTCCAGGGCGACGACCTCCTCGCCGTCGGCGGCGCGGCGGTCGTCGTGGACCAGCAGGTAGATCCCATCCACGCTCAGGTTGATGGCCGGGTGCAGATAGCGCCGATCCCCCATGACCTCCTGCACGAAGAAGTCGATGGAGCACCGCACGCTGCGGCGACGGTCTCGAGGCTGGCCGGTCATCGCGGGCCCTCCTGCCGACAAGGCTGAGCGGGAAGGCGGGGACTGTAGAGACGCGGACGATCGGCTGTCAAGGGTGTCGGCGGGCCCCAGATCCGCCACCTGCTCTGCGGACCGAGGCG
>CAYZID010000293.1:0-7244 GCA_964478315.1 uncultured Myxococcales bacterium
CCCACACGCGGGATCCAAAGCCGAATCCCAGAGTAGGTGGCGGATCTGGGCGCTGGACGCGGCGTGAGCGTCGACGTCGCCGAGCTGCTATCCTCTCCCTCACACGGCGAGGGCGTCGTCTCGCCGTGGTGCCTCGGGAGGGCCGCCGCCGTGTCCACCTCGCATCGCTCCGGGTCCACCGCCGCCTCGCCACGCAGGTCGCTGGCCGCCGTCGCCGCGTTGGCCGTGGTCTGGAGCTGTGGTGGCGGGGGCGCTCCCGGCGCGGGCCTCGCGGACGCGGACGACGGCGGCCCCGTGGTCCTGCACAACCCGGACGCGGGCGGCGAGGACATCGCCCCGGACGCGGCGCTGTCGTGCGTGCCGCACAAGCGGTTCTGCCTCTCGCCCACCATCAGCGCCACCTGCCTGTCCACCGGGCTCGGCTACACGGCGCCCCAGGACTGCGCGGAGGGGACCTTCTGCCGCGGCGAGACGGGCGAGTGCCAGCTCCCCTTCTGCCAGCCGCTCGCGGTCCAGTGCGAGGACACGGGCCACTACCGCCAGTGCTACGAGGACGGCTTCGGGTGGACCGAGGGCCTCGCCTGCCCCGAGCAGACGACCTGCACCGGCGACCGTTGCGTCTACGACAAGTGCCTGGCGAACGTCCTGCTCGTCGTGGACCGCTCGGGCAGCATGTGGCCCCGCTGGCAGGCCGTCCTGAGCAGCCTGTCGCGCCTCGTCCAGGGGAACCCGGACGCTCGCTTCGCCCTCCTGGGCTTCCCCTACGACAAGGAGGGCGGGACGGGGTGCGACGTGCCCACCGAGCTGGACGTCCCCCTGGACGTGAACGCGCCGCTCGTCTTCACGGCCTGGTTCGCCGATCACCCACCCAACGGGAACACGCCCCTGCTCTACGCCATGCAGGCCGCCGCCCAGCTCGCCCCGGCCGCCTTCGGCGACGCCGGCGGGACCGTCGTCGTGCTCTCGGACGGCGAGGACACCTGCGTGGGCTCGGGCGCCGTGGGTCCGCTCGGGGAGGTCACGCAGCAGCTCTGGGACCAGCACGGGATCGCCACCTACGTCATCGGCTACAACTACGACGGGGACCCGTCCCAGCTCAACGACATCGCCGCCCACGGTGGCACGACCCACGCGACCTACATCCCGGCGGGCAGCGAGGCCGAGCTGGACGATGCCTTCGAGGGCATCGTCCACGACTTCAAGCTCTGCCACTGACGGCGAAGGGAGGGCAGCCGCCGCGGCCCGCCCCCTCAGCCCGACCGCAGGGCCACCTCCTCGGCCAGGGCCACCAGGCGCTTGGGAGACAGGACGCCCTTGAACGGGTAGATGGCGCCCGGGAACGCCTCGTCGCCCAGGAGCTCGGGCAGGGCCGGCCGCTTGGCGCTCTCCCCCGAGGCGTTGGTCCCGCCGGCGCGGCGCGCGCGGCCGGGCCGGTCCGCGTTCAGGCGCGTGGCCACGGCGACGATGAGGTTGGGCGGCCCCTCCTCGCGGAGGAGCGCCGCCCGGCGCCGGAAGGTCTCGGCCCGCCAGAACCAGACGATCTCCAGCAGGGCCACGCGCCCGTCCGGGTGGCGGATGGCGTAGTCGGGGACCAGGACGCCGCGCCCGCCCAGGTCGAGGATCCGCGCGGCCCGCTCCAGCTTCCACGGCGTCTTGGCCGCGCGCCAGGACGCCCGCAGGTGCTTCTCCTCGGCGCTCTCCCAGCCCCCGCGCTCGCGCCCGGGGGCCACGAGGCCCGTGTCCTGGTCGCAGACGAAGCGGACCCGCTCGCCGCCCCAGTCCACGTCGGCTTCCAAGCGCCAGGGGCTCTCCACCCGGACCAGCTCGGGCAGAAAGAGCGCCATCCCCAGCCCGTAGCGGCGCGTCTGGCGGAGCAACGACAGCGGGCCGTCGAGCGTCAGCGTCCACGTCGTGCCTCGGCGCGTGGCGCGGTGCATGAGCTGCCGGAACTTCACCCAGCGAAAGAGCTGGCGCGCCCGCCGCGCCTGGAGGCGCTCCAGCGTCACCCGTGCCTCGTAGGCCCGCAGGAGCACGGCCTGGGCGAGCCCCAGGTTGTAGCGGTGGAGCAGCTCCTCGGCCTGGGGGAGCTCCGCGTCCACGAGGCGCTGGGCTCGCTTGAGATCGGCGTAGAGGGCCTCCTCGACCTGTCCGGGCGTGAGCCCCAGCGTCTCGGCGGCGGCCTCGACGACGGCACGGCGGGGCGTCGTCCCGGGGCCAGCCTCCACGGGCCAGCGCCGCGCGGCCTCGGCGAAGACGGCGGTCCGCACGGCCACGGGGTCGGCGGGCGCGCGCATCTCCACCGCGGCGCGGTCCATGAGGAGCTTTACGAGGCCGCGCTGGATGGCGTAGGCGGTGGAGTCCCCGATGTGGTCCGCGATGGCCTCCTCCAGGGCGCCGATGGGTTGGCCCAGGTGGTCCCGGAACAGCGCGAGGAGGCGCTCGGCGTCCCGTCGCAGCTCGGGGCGCGCGGGGTCCACGTAGCGGGGGCGGAGCTCGCCCGCCCGGACATTCGCGCGGACGAGGTCACCGGTAAGCACGGTGCTCCCTCCGGCGTTCGCTGGTGTGCTCCTCGCCCGTGCCCTCCGTGACCAGCTCGTAGAGCACCGCGCGCTTGCCCGGCTGACGCCGGAGGATGCGCCCCAACCGCTGGACGTGCTCGCGCACACTCCCCGAGCCGCTGAGGATGATGCCCACGCGCGCGGCGGGCATGTCCACGCCCTCGTTGAGCACGCGCGAGGTCACGACGGCGCGGAGCCGCCCGGCGTTGAAGTCGGTCAAGATCCGCTGGCGCTCGTCCGTGGGCGTCTGGTGGGTGATGGCGGGGATGAGGTGGCGCCGCGACAGCTCGTAGACGGTGTCGTTGTCGGCCGTGAACACGAGCACCTGGTCCTGGGCGTGCTGGCCCAGGAGCTCGGCGAGCAGATCGAGCTTCCCCGCGCACTGGAGCGCGATGCGCTTCTGCTCCCGCCAGGCGCGCCAGGCCGCCCGCCCGCGGCGCGAGCGGCTGGAGAGCTGGATGAACTGCCCCCACCCCTGGGGGCTCGACATGCGCACGCCGTGCTCGCGCAAGAACTGCCGGTAGACCCAGCGCGCCCGGTCGTAGGCTTGGCGCTCCGCGGGCGACAGCGAGGCCCCCAGGCGCACGACCTCGTAGTCCGCCAGATAGCGCCCCGTGAGGTCCCGGATGTCGAGGCTGTAGACCGTGGGGCCGACGAGCGTGTCCAGCAGGCGCTCGGAGCCATCGCCGCGCTCGGGGGTCGCCGTGAGGCCCAGGCGGAAGGGGGCGATGGCGCTCTCCGCCGCCTGGCTGTAGCTCGGGCCCGGGAGGTGGTGGCACTCGTCGAAGATGAGGAGCCCGAAGCGGTGCCCCAGACGTTCCATGTGGATGTAGGCCGAGTCGTAGGTCGTCACGGTGAGCGGCCGCACGTCGTAGAGCCCACCGCCCACGGCGCCCACGAGCGGCGCGGGGGGCGCCTCCCCGGTCTCCTCGTCGCCCGCGGGGGGCGGGGCGGCCTGGGCCCCGAAGGCCGTCTTGAGGACCATCATCCACTGATTCATGAGGTCCAGCGTGGGGACCACGACGAGCGTGGAGCGCTGGGTGTGGGCGATGGCGAGCTCGGCGACGTAGCTCTTGCCCGCGCCCGTGGGGAGCACGACCACGCCGCGCCGCCCGCGCGTCGTCCAGGCCTCCATGGCCGCGGCCTGGTGGGGGAAGGGCTCGCGCTGGCGCCGGCTCCGCAGGGCCAGCGTCTCGTAGCCGCGGGCCTGGTCGTCCACGGCGTGCCCGGCGCGGATGAGCTGCGCCAGGGCGCGGCGATAGTCGATGGCCTTGGCCCGCAGGCGGCCTCCGGCGCGCGGGTCGGGCACGAACCACGGCGACGCCTCCGGGGGGGACACCACGCCGCCGTCGGGCCCCTCCAGCACGAGGGTGCCGCGATCGAAGCGCAGCCTCAGCTCCACGAGGGGCCTCTCGGTCCTGCCGCGCGCCGCACGTCAGGCTTCCCGCAGGACGAGACGGTCGGCCCGCGCGTCCACGGCGTCCACGACCAGGCGCACGCGCTCGCCGCCCCGCCAGCGGCGGCCGGAGACCACCGTGTCCTGGAGCGCCAGCTCCGGGATCTGCACCACCCACCGCCGCCCCGCCGGCCGGATGACCACGGCGTCCCAAGCCTGGGCCCGCCCCGCGTCCCGGAGCTGCTGGAGGTAGACCAGCGTCCAGTACCGGCGCGCCTGCTGGGAGATCGCGCGCCCCACCCCGGCGGCTTGCTCGATGGCGGCCGCCTCGCCCGCCAGCGCGTCGTCGTCCAGGGGCGGCGCCTCGCCCCGCGCCAGGGCCTTGAGCTGCCCCTGGACGATGAGGTCGGCGTAGCGCCGGATGGGGCTCGTGACCTGGACGTAGGCGTCCACGGCGAGGGAGTAGTGGGGCGCCGGCGTCGTGGACAGGCGGCTCGGCTTGAAGCGCCGGAGGACGCGCCACTGCTCGAAGGGGTCTCGGATGAAGCCGTCGCCCTCACCGTCCCCTCCCGGGGCGACCTCGGCGGGGTGGTCGGGCGGTGCCTGCGTCCGGTACAGGCAGGGCACGCCGCGCGCGGCGCACAGGCGCCCCACGCCCGCGCACACGGCGACCATCATCTCCGCGATGAGCTGCCGCCCCGGGCCGCCGGGGTTCCCCTCGGACCGCGTGACGGCCCCCCGAGCGTCCACGTGGAACTGCACCTCTCGGCGGGCGAAGCGCAGGGCGCCGGCTCGCACGCGCGCCGCCTGATGGGCGCGCATCCAGGCCGCGGCCTGGCGCACCAGCTCGGCCGTCGGAGACGGGGGCGCGGGGGCATCCCCCTCCTGGGCGGTGAGCAGGGCGTCCACCTCCTCGTAGGTGAGCTGGCGGTCCACGCGCACCCAGGCCTCCTCCACGCGGAAGTCCACGAGGGCGCCGTCGTCCGTCACGCGCCCGGAGAGGGCCAGGGCCGGGCGGCGGGCCCCGGCGACGAGGCTCAGGGCGCCCTCGGCGAGGGCCGGCGGCAGCATGGGGATGGGGCCCGGGGGCAGGTAGAGGGTGGCCCCGCGCCGGGCGGCCTCGTCGCCCACGGGGGTGCCTCGTGAGACGTAGGCGGCGGCGTCGGCGATGAAGACCACCAGCCGGGGCGCGCGCTCGGCCTCGCCCGGCTCGATGGCGAAGGCGTCGTCCACCTCGGTCGTGCCCGGGGCGTCCACGGCGATCGTGTAGAGGTGCGTGTAGTCACGGCGAGGCGGCTGGGGCGGCGAGGCGGCGTTCGGGTCGAGGGCCTGTGCGAGGCGGGCGGCGTGGGCCTCGACCTCGGCGGGGAAGGCGGCGCTGAGGCCGGCACGGAGGAGGCCGAGGTCCTCGTGGGGGCTCCAGACGCCCAACTCCACGAGGAGGTCGAAAGCGGCGCGCTGGGGTTGCGTCTGCGCGGGTGGGGCCGGGCGCAGGTCCGCGAGGAGGCGGCCAGCCCACTTGGCCTCGGGGGTCGTGGGGCCGTGGAGGGCCAGGGCGCGGAGGGCGTCCATGGCCTGGCCCAAGGCGGAGCCTGGCGCCGGTGCGGGGGCGGCGTGTTCGGCCTGGGCGAGCTGCTCGCGGAGGGCGTCGAGGGCGGCGGCGTGGCGGGCGGCCTCGGCGGCCTGGGCTTGGAGCTGGGCGCGGCGCGTGGCGACGGCCTGGGGCGGCAGGCGCTCCAGGGCGCGGCGGCGCACCTTGAAGTACAGGCCGTCGGCGAAGACGGCGTGGATGAGGGCGTCCGCGTCCACGGGGGTGACCTCGCGGGTCCCCAGGGCGGCCGCGGCGACCGTGGAGGCGCCTTCGGCCAGGTCGTCGGGCGCGGCGCGCTGGCGGGTCTCCCAGGCGCGGGCGAGATCTACGTCGGGGGTGCGGGCGAGCACGGCGTTCCAGTGGGCGGCCAGGGCCTCGGCGTCGTCGGCGCGGGCGCAGCTCACCCAGTAGAGGCGCTCGGGGCGCAGGACGTGGGCGGCGCCGTGGAGGTCGCGGGCGCGGAGGCGGCCGTCCACGAGGGCCTCCACGCGCAAGGGGGTGAGGGCGCCGTCGCGCGCGATGAGGGCGACGCGGCCCGGGGTCGTGAGGGAGCGGGTCATGGGCGGCCGCCTCCCGGGTGCAGGTTGGGGGGCTGGGGGTCGCCGTGGGTGAGCCGGTGGGCGAGGAGGGTGTTGCGGCGGCTCTGCTCGGCGTGGCGCACGGCGATCTCGGCGGCGCGGCGCGTGCCCACGAGGACGACGAGGCGCTTGCCGCGGGTCACGCCCGTGTAGAGGAGGTTGCGCTGGAGCATCTTGTAGTGGTGCGTCGTGACGGGCATGACCACGGCCGGGTACTCGCTGCCCTGGGACTTGTGGACGCTCACGGCGTAGGCGAGCACGAGGTCGTCGAGGTCGGCGCGCTCGTAGGGGACGGCGCGCCCGTCGACGTTGACGACGAGCTTGCGCTCCTTGGGGTCGGTGGAGACGACGCGGCCCAGGTCGCCGTTGAAGACGCTGCGGTCGTAGTCGTTGCGGATCTGCATGACCTTGTCGCCCACGCGGAAGACTTGCTGGCCGACCTTCACGTCGTGGGGGCCGGGCGCGGTCGGGTCGGGCGGGGCGTCCTGCGCGGCGTGCGGCCCGCCGTCGGGGGGGTTGAGGAGGGCCTGGAGGGCCTCGTTGAGGGCGTGGACGCCCACGGGGCCGGACTTCATGGGGGCGAGGACTTGGATGTCGTCGATGGGGTCGTAGCCGAAGGCTTCGGGGATGCGGTGGGCGACGAGGTTCTCGATCGTGGCGCGGAGGTCCTGGGGGTCTTCGCGCTCGATGAAGTAGAAGTCCTGGAGGGGTGTGCCCTTGGGGGTGACGGGGGGCGCGGTGCCGGCGCGGATCTGGTGGGCGGCCTCGACGATGGCCGAGCCGGCGCCCTGGCGGTAGATGCGGCGCAGGCGGCCCACGGGGACGACACCCGAGGCGATGAGGTCCGTGAAGGGCGCGCCGGGGCCCACGGGGGGGAGCTGGTCGGCGTCGCCCACGAGGACGAGGGAGGCGTCGGGCGGGACGGCGCGGGCGAGGGCGTCGAACAGGCGCACGTCCAGCATGGAGGCCTCGTCGATGATGACGAGGTCCACGTCCAGGGGCTCCTGCTCGTCGTGGGTGAAGCGGCCCTCTTGGGGCGAGAAGCCCAGGAGGCGGTGGACGGTGCGCGCCTCGCGGCCCGTGGCCTCGGCCATGCGCTTGGCCGCGCGACCGGTGGGGGC
>CAYZID010000294.1:0-7190 GCA_964478315.1 uncultured Myxococcales bacterium
TGCCCACACGCGGCCTCCTGCGCCTCGGTCCGCAGAGCAGGTGGCGGATCGGGGCATCGGCGAGCGGCGCGTGCGTGCGGGGAGTCAGCGCGGGAGTGCACGGGGTGCGCCGAGGCCAACGAGCGCTCCCACGCCAACAGCGGATCGGGGCTCCTTCGGTGGCGTTGTCATCACGGGCCTGGTCAACGTATGAATGGAAGGACTCTCCTCTCCACACTCGATGACTTCGAGGTGCCCCATGCTCCGCATGCTCGCCCCCCGCGTCCTCCTCGCGCTCGCCCTGGCGGGGACGCTGTCCGCCGCCGCGTGCAGCTCCGACGATCCCGCCCCGCCCCCCGCGCCCCCCGCCGAGGCGGTCATCGGGACGTGGACCAACGGCGCCCGCCGCATGATCCTGCGGCGCGACCGCACGTTCGTCTGGCACCAGGTCCGGCGCTGCGGCCGTCCCCCCTGCCCCATGGTAGCCCGCACCGGCACGTATGAGGTCCGAGGCGGCACCCTCGTCCTCCACACCGCCAAGGGACGCACCTTCCGGATCCGTTTCCTCCTCCGCCCGAACCCGCGCGCCATGGCCCTGGACGCCCCGGCCTTCAAGGCGCGGTGGAACCTGCGGTGGGCGGGCCCCCCCCAGTAGCCGCAGGGCCCCAAACACCGCGACGCGTCCCCCAAGCAGCCGCACGAGCGAGGAGTCCACAGGGGGCTCCACCTCCCCGGGCACGTCCGCGGTGTACGCCTGCCCTCCACGTGCGGCCGCCCCCGCGAGGCGGTCGCGACGCACGTCGTGGGGTGGTGGACGCTGCGGGCGCGGTACGCGAGCGGATCGGCCAGCGGATCGCCCAGCGGATCGAGCGAGGGTTGCGCGCGATGCATCGCGCCCCTTGATCGCGCGGGCGCGCAGCGTTAGACCTCTCTACCAGAGGTACCCATGACGAAATCTGACTCCGTGGCCTCGGCCCCTCCCTCCGCCCCGCTCACTCGCGCCCTCGAGGACTACTTGGAGACGGTCTACCTCCTGGTCCGCGAGTCGGGCTACGCGCGCGTCCGAGACATCGCCAAGGCCCGCCACGTCCGCTCCGCCTCCGTCTCTCCCGCGCTCAAGCGACTGGCGGAGCTGGGGCTCCTGGACTACGAGCGCCGCGAGTACGTGGGCCTCACCCCCGCGGGCGAGGAGCAGGCCCGGCGCGTCTTCGCGCGCCACCGGCTCCTGACGCGGTTCTTCCACAACGTCCTCCAGCTCCCCGAGGAGGAGGCCGAGAGCGAGGCCTGCGCCATGGAGCACAGCCTCTCGGACCACGGGATGGACCGCCTCACCCGCCTGTTCGAGTTCCTGGAGGTGTGTCCCGAGCGCTCCGGGCCCTTCCTGGAGACCTTCCACCGCTGCCCCCTCGTGAACCCCGACGCCCCGCCCTGCGAGCACCCGTGTGACGCCAACGACCAGGCCAAGGAGCACTCGGCCACGACGGTGTTCGACCTCGAACCCGGACAGCGGGGGCGCGTGACCCAGGTGCGCGCCAGCGGGGCCATCCGCCAGCGCCTGCTCGACATGGGGATCTTGCCGCGAGCCGAGATCGAAGTGGAGCGCACGGCCCCAGGCGGTGAGCCGGTCTGGATTCGGCTCCTCGGCTTCCAGCTCGCGCTCCGCCGCAACGAGGCCCAGGCCATCATCATCGACCCCGAGTCCGTGGAATCATGACGCACGAGCGGCAACAGCGGCCCCCTGAGGCGGTCGTGGAGCCCGGGCCCACCCAAGCCCCAGAGGCCCGCCCGAGCCCCATCCGCGTGGCCCTCGCGGGGAACCCCAACTCGGGGAAGACCTCGCTGTTCAACGCCCTCACGGGGGCCCACCAGCACGTGGGCAACTACCCAGGCGTCACCGTGGAGCGGCGCGTGGGGAGCTTCCACGACCGCGGCCGACGCTTCGAGCTCCTCGACCTCCCTGGCACCTACAGCCTCACGTCCTACTCCCCCGAGGAGCGCATCGCCCAAGACACGCTCCTGGCGCGACAGCACGACGTGGTGGTCGTGGTCGTCGACGAGTCCACGGTGAAGCGCGGGCTGCTCATCCTCGCCCAGATCGCCGAGACCGGCGCCCGCCGCGTCCTCGCCCTCAACATGGCGGACGAGGCGCGGCGCGCGGGCCTCCGCCTGGACATCGAGCAGATGCGAGCCCTCCTGGGGATCCCCGTCGTCGAGACCGTCGCCCCCCGCGGGGAGGGGCTCGAAGAGCTCCGCCAGGCCATCATCCAGGCCTTCGACGGCCCCCCACAGCCGAGCCGCCTGGTCCTGGGCGAGCTCCTGGACGGCGCCCTGGACGCCATCGCCCAGCACCTGACCCACACCCGCTTCCACCCCGACGTCCGTCGCTGGGTCGCCAACAAGCTCCTCGTACAGGAGCCGAGCTTCCTGGAGTCCGTGCGCACCATGCCCGGAGGGCCCGAGGCCATCGCGGAGGCCGACCGCCAGCGCGAACGCATCGAGTCCGAGACGAAGATGGACGTCACCCTCTACGTGGCGGACCAGTTCTACGGGTTCATCAACGGGCTGCTGCGCGAGGTCCTCCTGGCCCCCCCGCGCGCGGACGCCCACGCGGTGAGCGACCGGATCGACGCCGTGCTCGTCCACAAGGTGTGGGGCCTTCCCATCTTCGCCTTCATCGTCTATGGCATCTTCTGGCTGACCTTCTCGCTCGGCCAGGCGCCCATGGACTGGATCGAGGCCGGCTTCGACGCCCTCGGCGGGTGGGTCTCCAGCCTCTGGCCGGCGGGCGTGGACTCCCCCCTGCGCTCCCTGCTCGTGGACGGCGTCATCGCGGGCGTGGGCGGCGTGCTCGTCTTCGTCCCCAACATCGTCCTGCTGTTCTTGGGCCTGTCGCTGCTGGAAGACACCGGTTACATGGGCCGCGCGGCCTTCCTCATGGACCGCGTCATGCACCGCTTCAAGCTCCACGGCCGCTCGTTCCTCCCCATGATGACGGGCTTCGGCTGCACCATCCCGGGCATCATGGCTACCCGCACGCTGGAGAACGAGCGCGACCGCCTCACCACGATGCTCGTCCTGCCCCTCATGTCCTGCGGGGCGCGCCTGACCATCTGGCTGCTCCTCGTCCCCACCTTCTTCGCACCGCAGTGGCAGGCCCTGGCGCTGTTCGGCATCTACGCGTTTGGGGTGCTGCTGGCCCTCCTCCTGGCCCTGCTCTTACGCAAGACCGTGCTCAAGGGCGAGGAGGCGCCCTTCGTCATGGAGCTCCCCCCCTACCGCATCCCCACGATGAAGGCGGTGCTGCGCAAGGTGGGCGAGCGCGCCTGGCTCTACCTCCGCAAAGCTGGCACGGTCATCCTGGGGATCTCCATCCTCCTATGGCTCGCCACGGCCTACCCCATACCGAGCGAGTACGAGGTAGACCGCGCGGTGGAGACCGGCCAGGTCGTCATCGTCCCAGACGGCGCCGACGCCCCACAGCCGCCCCCCGGGGTGCGCGTCCTCACGGCGACCCAGGCCGACCACGAGCGCGCCGCCGAGCGCCTCACCCACTCGGTCGCGGGCCACGTGGGGCGCCTCATCGAACCGCTCATCGAGCCCCTGGGCTTCGACTGGCGCATGGGCACGGCCATGGTGGGAGCCTTCGCCGCCAAGGAGGTCTTCGTCTCCCAGATGGGGATCGTCTACTCCATCGGCGAGGAGATCAGCGAAGACTCAGACGGGCTCCGCGGTGCCATCCGCAGCCACTACTCCCCGCTCGTTGGCATCTCGCTCATCCTCTTCCTCCTCGTCGGCACTCCGTGCATGGCAACCTTCGCCGTGACGCGCCGGGAGTCCGGCTCCTGGCGCTGGGCGGCCGTCCAGTGGTTCGGCCTCACGGGCCTCGCCTACCTCCTAGCCCTCGTCGTCTACCAAGGCGGCACCATGCTGGGGCTCTGATGGAGTGGCTCATCGTCGGGCTCATCGTCTTCGTCGCGGGGGCCACCCTCGCCGCCCGCACGCTGCGGAACCTCAAGGGCTACGCCGCCATCGCGGGGGGCGCGGGCCCCGGCGAGGGGGCGTCCGCCTGCGGCTCCTGCACGGCCTGCGACGTGGGCATGAGCGGCGGGGCTCCCCGCGACGACCACGGCCTCCTGGCCTGCGGCGCCACCACGGCCCCCGCGAGCGACGGCGCCCAACCCCCAGCCTCTCCCGCCTCGCACGAACCCGCCGTGGGCCCGCGACTCCGCGTCGCCCACGCGGCCCCTCAGGGGGGAGACACCTCCTCCCCCCCGCCCCAGACGCCCCGCCCACGGGCCACTGAGACCTCAGCGCCCCAGGGGGTTGAAGGTCGCCTTGATCCCCGTGGTGACCTGGAGGTCCACGGCGCCGCCCGGCACCGCCTCACCCGCCTTGACGCCTAGCGTGGCCACGGGGAGGAAGGTGAAGTCGAAGGACAGCAGGTACGGCTGCGCCGCCTCCTGCCCCGCCGCGTCGATGACCCCCTGGGCCGGCTGCGTGGAGCCCGCGGGGATGGCGGGCAGCGTGGCGATCTTCACGCCCTGCTCGGGAGCCGTGGCCCCCGCTGGCCCCACGTAGAGATCGATAGGAGGCGTGGCCGCCGTGAGCGTGTTGCCCGACGGAACCACGCGGATCTCGGTGAGCTCGATGGCGCGCACCTTGTCGCGGCTCGACGCGAGCTTGCTGCTGGCCGCCAGCAGGTCCACCGGGACCGCTCCCAACCCCAGGGGATAGGAGGCGTCCGCGGGCGCCTGCTGCCCCGCCGCGGCGCCCGTCGCCTGCCCCAGATCGGCGCGCACCGCGAAGGACGTGTCGAACTCGATGGGCACGTTGAGCACGTCGCTGGAGAGATCGCACGCGGGCCCGAGGACGGCGGTGAGGGAGAGCGCCGCGAGGACGGCGGACAAGCGGTTGTGGCATCGCATGAGCACCTCGTGCTGGGTAGTAGGTGGCCGCGCGAGCGGCACGTAGGAGATCCCTGGGGCGGGTCTACAGGGCGAGCAGCGTCACGACGAGCGCCACGACGAGCAAGACCCCGGCGACGGCGACCCAACCGGGAATCCCCCCGCCTCCCTCCCCGGGCGCCGCCGACCGGGCGCGGGCCGCGCTAGGCGCCGCCGCGCGTCCACGCGACGGCTCGTCCGCCCCGGGACCCTGCAAGCGGGCGCTGAGATCGCGCAAGGCGAGGAGCTCACCGCGCGCCGCCGCGGCGTCCGCCGGTCGCTCGTCGGGCGTCTTGGCCATGAGCGTGTCCAACACGCGCTGCCACTCGGCCACGAGCGCCGGAGGGACCCCCGAGAGCGCGATCCGCGGCGGGTCGGCGAAGCAGTGCTGAGACATGAGGGTCACGAAGTTCCCTTGGAAGGGGAGCTCCCCCGTGATGACCTCGTAGAGCGACACCCCCAGCGAGTAGAGGTCGCTGGACGGTGTGACGTCCTCCGCCCGCGTCTGCTCCGGCGACATGTAGGGCGCGCTCCCGATCGTCGCGCCGGACGCGGTGAGGTCGGCCGTCATCTCCTGCTCGGGGCCAAAGAGGCTCGCCGCTCCGAAGTCCAACAGCTTCGCCGTCCCGTCCGGGAGCAGGACGATGTTCTCCGGCTTGATGTCCCGGTGGATGATGCCGCTGCGGTGCGCCGCCTCCAGGGCCGCGCACACCTGGGCGCCCACGTCCGCCACGCGAGCGAGCGGGGGAGCGCTCTGAGCGCGCGCCCACTCGAGCCACGTCTGCCCCTCCAGGAGCTCCAGGACCATGTACTGGAGGCCCCCCGGCGTCACGCCGAAGTCCAGCACCTGGGCGATGTTCGGGTGAAAGAGCGAGCGCATGGCCTGGGCCTCGCGCTCGAACCGGCGGATCCGCGTCTCCATGCGCGCCCGGTCGTCCACGTCCGGCGGGTCGAGGACCTTGACGGCCACCTCCCGGTCGCGCTCCTGGTCCGTCGCCCGATAGATGTCGGCATAGGCCCCGCTCCCGATGCGCGCCGTGAGCAGGTACCTGTCCCCAAGAACGCGACCCACACGAGGGTCCGAGGTGGAAGCGGCGGCGGTTCGCGATGCTGGCACCTTGGTCATGGGCGGCAGTATAGCGCCCCACCGGCCGCGCGCCACGTGGGAAACCTCGGCGGCGGGACGAGCCCAACCACGCGCCGGGCCCGCGCCCGCTCCGCGCGACTATGGGGTACCCGTATCGATCGCCACGTAGGGGTAAGGGCTGCAATCGAAGTGGAAGTGGTTGCGGTGCCCCGGGTAGCCAGGCCCCAGGAGCACTCGGAAGATGTCGGGGCGGGCGATGAGCCGCCGCGCGAGCGCCCGCAGGAACCGACCGTGGATGCGCCGAGCCCCCGTGGCGTCCCAGTCCTTGGCGAGCCGAATGGACAAGGGGCGCCGGAAGCGAGCCGGCAGCCCGGGCGGCGCCTGGGCCTTCCGCGGCAGGCGCCCGAAGTCGAAGCCCGCCACGTCGATCCCGTTGCCCAAGGCGTGCTCGCTCAGCATCTCGGGGTAAGCCGCGATGCGACGGCAGTTGTAGGTGCCCAGGTGGACGATGCGCCGGGGCGCCCGCCCATAGAACTCCACGGCGACCTCGCGCACGACCTCCTCGAAGCGCCGCAGCCTGGGCACGAACCCCACGAACACCCGGACGGGGTGGTGGTACCGAATGACCTCCCCTCGGTAGGTGGTCAGGGGAACCTTGGGACAGCGCAGGCGCCCCCGCGGAGGCACGATGCGCGAGATCTCGTCCAACGGATAGGCCTCCGCGCCGGGCGGGTCACCGCTCGCGGCGGCCACCTCCGGCCGGGCCGCCGCGACGGCGATGAAGACGGCGGCCACGACGGCGCCCACCAGGGCGTAGCCGAAACCCATCGGGCGAGCGCGGCGCGTGCGGTCGGGACAGGGTTCCATGCGGGTGCTCATGCCCGGCCCTCACGCGCGAACCGAGGCCCCTATTCCCGGCCCGAGTCCGCGCGGGTATAGTCGGCGTCCCCAGCCACGCACACGCCTCCCCCCCGCCGCACACGCCCGCGAGGAGCTACCCCATGCCCCCATCACGCCCCCGCCTCTTATACAATCTTCCCAGCCCACGAGACTCCCGAGCACCCCGTATGCCGGCTTCCGCGTGACAAAAAAAAACATCACAAAGACTCCAGAACGACAGCTCGACCGCAGCTAGTCACACATACACCGCTACCGACACACTCATGCAACCCACACCACAA
>CAYZID010000295.1:0-6963 GCA_964478315.1 uncultured Myxococcales bacterium
CCTCCGACGCCCCCGCCCCCCCGGCCCGCCTGCGCCTCCGCCTCGTGCGCGCCCTCACGCGGCTCGACCTCGGCGCCCTGGCGCTCCGCGAGGCCGAGCGCATCCCCAACCACCCGGCCAAGAACGCCGCGCTCCGCCAGGCCGCCTACGCCACCATCGCGCAGCGCCTCACCTGGAGCTTCTCCCCCGGCGCCCGCGCCGAGGCCGCCCGTCACTGGCACCCACGCACCCCCGCGGGGCGCCGCGCCCGGAGCGCCGCCCTGGCCCTGGAGGCCATCGCCCGTCACCGCGCGCCCCCCCCGCCCGGCGCCGAGCCCTCCCCGTGGACCCGCGGCGAGGCCCTTCAGGCGGCCGCCGACCTCACCGCCGCACGCCGGTTCCACGACGCGCTGGCCCTCCTCGGCGAGGCCCAGGGCGAAGACCTCGCCGCCCAGCGAGGCAAGGCCCGGGCCGGGCTCCGCGGGGAAGCCGCCCTGACAGCCGCGCGGGCGGCCTGCCAGGAGGAGGCGCACACCGTCTGCGAGGCGCGCGCCCGCGACGCCGTGGCGGCCTTCTCCCAGGCCGGCGCGCCCGGCGGCCAGTGGGAGGCCGCGTTCTTCCTCGTGTCCTCGGCCGCAGCCCAGGGCAAGCTCCAGGCGGCCCGCGCCGACGCCGAGCGCTGGGTGACCGCCGCCCGGGAGGACGGCGACGAGATCGCCGCCCAGGACTTGGCGCGCCAGCTCGCCTTCATCGCCTCGCGTCGCGGAGACCTCACCGCGGTCCGCGAGGCCCTGGCGCGAGCCCTCGCGCGCTGCCGCCGCGCCGACGACCGCCGCTGCGAGGCCACCCTGGCCCTGGAGCTCAGCGACGCGGTGCTGGACGAGGGGCGCCTGGCCGAGGCTCGCTCCCTGGCCCTGCTCGGCCGCCGGCGCGCGGGCGAGGTGGGCGCGCCGGAGCTTCAGCGCAAGGCCCTGTCGGCCCTCGCCAACGTCCACCTGGTGGCCGTGGAGCTGGACGCCGCCGGGCGGCTGGGCGGCGAGCTCGTCACGCGCAGCCGCCGCGCGGGCGACGTGGACATGGAGCGGTTCGGCCTCATGGTGCAGGGGGCCGTCGCCATGCGGCGCGGCGACGGCGAGGGGGCCCTGGCGCGCTTCCGCGAGGTCTACGCCCTGGGCCAGCGCAGCGGTCGCGGCTGGATGCGCGCCGAGGCCAAGCTCTTCGAGGGCCGGACCCTGCTCGACGCGGCCCACCGGCCCGCCGAGTCCCTGGCGGCGCTGGGCAGGGCGCGCGACCTGGCGCGAGCCCAGCGCGACGACGCGGGCGTCTTTCGCGCGCGGCTGGGTCGGGCCCGGGCGCTCCTGGAGCTGGGGCGGGCCGCGGAGGCCGTGGACGCCCTGCGCAAGGCGCTCGACGAGGCCCGGTCCCTGGGGCGGCGCCCCTACGTCGCCAAGGCCTCGCTGTGGCTGGGGCGCGCCCTGGCGCAAGCGGGCGCGGACGGGGCCGCGCAGGCCTCCCAGGCGGGGCTCACCCAGGCCCTGAGCCACGCCCGGCGGGCCGTGGCCCTCGCCGACGAGCTCGACATGGAGGAGCTCCAGCGAGCGGCCCACCACGCCCTGGGGCGGGTCCTGCGCGCGGCCCACGCCCGCGGCGTGGGGCCCAAGGGCGCGCTCGACGAGGCGGCCCGGCACTTCGTGCGCGCCGTGGAGCTGGACGTGGCCGTGGCCGGCCGGGCGGGGGGAGACGACCAGGACCAGGCCGGATTTCGCGGCTTCGGGCGCGGACGCGAGGTCTACGGCGACGCCATCGACACGCTACTGAAGCTCGGCCGCGCGGACCAAGCCCTGGCGATCTTGGAGCGCTCCCACGACGCCAAGCTCAAGGAGCTGTTCGCCCCGGGCCGCGTCCAGGCCCAGGACCCCAAGGTGCGCGAGGCCCTGGCGGGGCTCGGCGACGCCCAGCGCCGTCAGGACGCCGCGCGCAAGGCGCTGGCCGCCGAGCTCGGCAAGGCCCGCGGCGAGCGGGACGCCCGGCGCGTGGAGGCCCTGGGGCGCCAGGTGGCCGAGACGAGCGCCCAGGTCCGGCGCCTCCTCATGCGCCTCAAGCGCGACCACCGCGGGCTGTACCAGGCCATGGCGGTGCGCCCGGCCTCCCTGGTCCGCCGGCGGGCGGACCTGCCCGCGGGGGCGCTGGTCGTCGCCTACTTCGCCGCCGGGGACACGCTCTACACCTTCCTCGTGAGCGCCGACCGGCCCGAGGCCCGCGCGCACCGCGTGGCCGTGAGCGCCGAGACCCTGGAGGAGGCCGTGAGCACCTACCGGGCGTCCCTGCGGGCGGACCCGCCCGTGGCAGAGGAAGCGGCGCGGAAGCTCTACGCGTGGCTCTTGGAGCCCATCGCGGCGGACCTGGACGCCGCGAAGACCGTCCTCATCGTCCCCTTCGGGGCGCTCTACTACCTGCCGTTCCACGCGCTGGTGACCACGCCTGCGGGGCAGCCCCCCCGCTACGCCGTGGAGCGCTGGCGCATGGCGTATCTTTCCTCTACGACCCTGGACCGGCTCTTGGAAACCCGGGGGGAGGACCGCGCGGCAGGCGGCGCCCAGGCGCGGCCGCTCCGCGTGCTGGCCTTCGCCAACCCGGACGGGACGCTCCCCGGTGCGCGGCGGGAGGTGCAGCGCATTCGGGACGAGGCCTTCCCGAAGGTCCGCGCGCTGTTCGAGGGCCAGGCGACGAAGGCGCGCTTCTTCGAGCTGGCGCCGCGCTACGACGTCCTGCACTTCGCCACGCACGGCGTGCTGGACCCCGACCCCTTGCAGAGTCACCTGAAGATGGCGCGCGGTCCCCTGACGGTGGACGAGATCGCGGGCTACGGGGGCCTGGAGGGGCACACGGAGCTGGTGGTCCTGAGCGCCTGCCAGACGGCCATGGAGCGGGGGAGGTCCCAAGGAGACGAGGTCATCAGCGTGGCCGAGGCCTTCGCCACCGCGGGGGTGCCGGCGCTCATCGCGAGCCTCTGGGACGTGGACGACGACGCCACGGCGGAGCTCATGACGGCCTTCTACAAGAACCTGCGCCGCCAGACCGCGGGCTCGGGCCGCGACCTCCTGGACGCCCTGCGCGCCGCCCAGCTCAAGCTCCTCCGCGCCAAGGTGGCCGGCGTCCACCCCTGGGCCGACCCCACCCGCTGGGCCGCCTTCCAGCTCATCGGCGACTACCGCTGAGTAGGAACGCGGCCAGCCCGCGCGAAAAGCAAGAAATCGGCCATTCGCGGGCCGAAATCGTGTTTTGGTTCACGATGTGTGATACGCGTTGGAGGCCCGGGTGCGGTTCATGAGGACCGTGGCGGTCCCTGGGCTCCGACGGATGGCCGCGCCCCGCCCGACGCCGCCCGTGGCAGGAGAGGACGATGCTGCTGCGATTCGAGATCGCGAACTTCCGATCGTTTCGTGAGCCCGCGGAGCTCTTCTTCGTCGCCACGGCGCGCCGCGACGGGCCCGTGCTCAGCCGACGCAGCCGACACGTCCCGCACGGCGTCTTGCCCATCGTGGGCGTCTGGGGCCCCAACGCCGCCGGCAAGTCCAACCTCCTCGTGGCCCTCCAGCGCGTCGCGGAGCTCGTACGCTTGTCCTTCGCGCACGCCAACCCCGATGGGCCCGTCCCGTGGGAGCCCTGGGGGATGACCTTCGAGGGCAAGGGACCCGGTCGCGCCGAGCTCGACCTGTTGGACGCCCACGACGTTCGCTACCGGTTCGGGTTCGAGGTGGATGCCCAGGGCTTCGCCGCCGAGTGGCTGTATCGCTACGAAACGACTCGACGTCAGGTCCTCTACGAGCGCCATCGAGACGCGAGCCGCCCCTGGTACTTCGGCCCCAAGTTGGGAGGCTCCAAACGCGCCATCGCCGCGGCTACGCGCGACAACGCCCTGTTCCTGTCCGCCGCGGCCCAGCACAATCACCCTCTGCTCAGCGAGGTCTGGAAGCTCATCGTCCGCGGCATCCGGGCGGAGGCCCCGATTCGGTTGCACGGCTATCCTCTGTTCAAGACAGACGAACCCATGCTCCAGACGTCCTTTCGCCCCCACCTCTTGCGCCTGTTGCAGGCCGCGGACCTCGGCGTCACGGGCGTTCGGGTCGAGGACGTCGAAGACGACCTGGTGCGCTTCGCCGAGGCGGACAAGGTCTTCCACCCGGACTTCTTGGCTGCCTTGCGCAAGGCCGCCCGTCCAAAGCCGAAGCTCCAGCGGGTTCGCCTGGTGCACGGTCCGCCGGGGGCCCAGTGGGAGATCCCCCCGGAGCACGAGAGCCGCGGCACGAACGTCCTCCTGGCCCGCTTGAGCGACCTCATCCGCGCCCTGTCACCACCCGCATCCACGCGCCCGCCCGGTGCGTCGGCCCGGCCCGGTACGAACTCCGTTGGCGCGACCCTGCTGGTCGACGAGTTCGACACGAGCCTCCACCCCGAGCTCGTTCGCGAGCTTCTCCGGCTGTTCCTGGACCCGCAGACGAACCCCCACGGGACCCAGCTCCTGTTCACAACGCACGACCGCAGCCTGCTGGAGTTGGAGGGCCTGCGCAGCGATGAGGCCGTGTTCGTGGACAAGGATCCGGGCGGTGGTACGCGCCTGGCTGCGGCGTCGGACTTCAAGGGCATCCGAGCCCGGGACAACCTCCGCCGGGCCTACGAGGACGGACGCCTGCCGGGAACGCCCATCCTGCGGTCCCTGACCGACGCCTGGCCCACGGCAGGAGAGCCCCATGGGGCGCTCTAAGCGTGGCCGAAACTCCCTTCAGCGGGCGCAAGGCTGGAGGAGTCTGTCCAAGAGCATCCGCATCGTTTGCGAGGGGCACACCGAAAAGCACGTCATCGAACAGCTACGGCAACGCTGGAGGCTCCGAGGCGTCAAGGTCACCGTCATCGCCCAAGGGGAGGGCCCGTCCAAGGTCGTGAAGCGGGCTCGGAAGGAGACGCAGAAGCACAAACCCGACGAGGTCTGGGTGGTCTTCGACCGCGACGAGCACGCCGACTGGGCCGAGGCGCTGGAGGCCGCCAAGAGCAAGAAGAATGGCTTCCTGCTGGCTGTGAGCAACCCCTGCTTCGAGCTGTGGGCGGTCCTGCTCCACGAGGACCAATTCGCCCACATCGAGAGGAATGCGCTCCAACGCAGGCTCGCGCAACTGCACGCTGGATACGACCACCAGAAGGGTGCGCGGGTCGATCTCGCGAGGGTCGCCGAGTCCGACTTGGAGAGGGCCGAAGCTCGGGCCGAGAAGCTCCTGTCGCGCGCCGAGGACAACGGCGCCCCTTTCGGCAACCCCACCACGCGCTTCCACAACCTCGTGGCCGCGTTGAGAAAGGCGAAGTTGGTCTGACCTTTCCGGTGCAGTGTTCCACGACCGGGGGCGGTTGCGGTCGCGGGGTCAGCGGGTCCCGTGGCGCCAGGGGACGCTCGTGGGGCCGTGGAAGCGCACGCGGCGCAGCAGGAGGTCCAGCACCAAGAGCGGCAGCACCGCGTAGAGCGGCCAGGGCCACAAGGGGCGCCGGCGCTCTCGCTGATGCTCCCCCGGGTCGAACAGGGCCGCGCGCAGGGCGTCGGGAACGGCGCGGGGAGACCCCACCGCCCCCTCGGGCTCGGGCAGCCGCCGGCCCCCCGTCGCCCGCGCCAAGGCCCGCACCGACCCCAGGTCCGGCGCCCCCGCCAAGTGCTCCGCCGGGAAAGGCCACGTCACCGACGCGAAGCTCCGGTAGGTCTTCCCCCCACCTTCCTCACCCTCGGCGCCCTCCACCCAGTGCCGCCCGCGGATCGCATACGGACCAAACCGCGTGAGCCGCAGCCGCCCCTCGTACCGCCCCGCCGCCGTCTGCTTCAACGTCAGCGCGTGCTCCTGCCCCTCGGGGTCCACGACCGTCACCTCGCTGCGCACCCCGTCCAAGAACCGATCGTCCACGTCCACGGCGTCCACCCCCACCCGCAACACGCCCCCATCGATGTCCGTCACCACCCGGAACGTGGGCTCCCCCTTGTCCACCCGCACCGCCGCCCGCAGGAGCTGCCGCCAGAACTTCGCGTACCCGCTCCACCGCAGCCAGAAGTGCGACCAGCGGTTCTTCACGTCGCTCGTCCACACCCACACCCAGCCCAACCCCAACCGCCACCGCACCAGCAGCGGCTCCCCCAGGTGCGTCGTCATCAACACCTCCGCCCGCCGCTTCGCCCGCGTCGCCACGTACCCCAAGAGCACCGGCGCCCGCGTCATGTCCAACCCCCGAAAGACCGCCGCCTTGCGATACCGCCGCCGCACCCGCGGCTGAAAGCGGTCCTCCACCAGCGCCTGCCGCGTGACCTCGCTCGTCTCCTTGAGGAACAGCTTCGGGATGTTGTCCGCCCGGTCCGTGAAGTAATACCGCCCCCCGCCCAGCTCCGCGATCTGCGTGAGGAGCTGCCGGTCTGCCCCGCGCCCCACCGCCACCGTCGAGATCGTGATCTTGTCCTCGTAGCTCGTCTGTACCCGCTCCAAGATCCCCGACTTGTTGGACTGCCCGTCCGTGAGCAGGATGATGTGCTTGACCTTCGCGCTCACCGCCTCCAGCGCCGTGTACGCCTGGTCCAGCGCCGGGAAGATGTCCGTCCCCCCGCCCGTCGTCAGCCGCCGCACGCTGTCGGTGATCTTCAGCCGGTTCGACGCCCGCTGGAGCTTCACGATGGTCGACGGGCGCGAGTCGAAGGCGATGATCCCCAGCCGATCGTTGGGCTGGAGCACCTCCAACGTCGCCCGCGCCGCCTCCTTCGCCAGCTCGATCTTCTCCCCCGACATGCTCCCCGACCGGTCGATGACCAACATCAACGCCAACGCCGGCTCCTCCTCCCGCCGCTGCACGTCCAGCTTCACCGGCAAGACCTTCCGCTCCAGGTACGTCCCCCCATACCCCCCGGGCCCAAACGAGTCCTCGCCCCCCGCGAACACCAACCCACCCCCCGCCCGCGCATAC
>CAYZID010000296.1:0-6956 GCA_964478315.1 uncultured Myxococcales bacterium
CACCCTGGGAGCCAGGCGAGGCGAACGGGTCCGCGCCACCTTGGGAGCCAGGCGATGCGAACGGGTCCGCGCCACCCGAGCTGCTGGATGGGCCAAAGGGGTCCGCGCCGCCCGGGGCGAAGGGATCCCCGCTGCCTGATTCCTGGGGTTGCGCGAAGGGATCGGCCACCGCCGCGCCACCCACGGGGTCCGCGAATGGGTCCGCGCCATCCTGGGAGGCAGGCGGCGCGAAGGGATCGGCGCCACCTGGGGCGAAGGGATCCCCACCGCCTGATTCTTCAGGCTGCGCGAAGGGATCGGGCACCGCCGCACCCCCCAGAGGGCCCACGAAGGGATCCGGGGCCACCGATCCGCCAGCTCCTCCCGTGTCCCCCCAGACTTGCGTCCCCCCGAACTCCGAAGCGGGCTCCTCGGCAGATGCGTCGGCGCTGCCCCCGCCAGAGGCACCAGCACCCCACGAGTCCTCCGTCTCCATGGACTCCATGGGCACGTCGAGGGTCGCCTCCTCAGGCGGGCCCCAGGGAGACGGCTCTGGGGGCGCCGCGGGCGCCGCGAAGGGGTCCGTGGGCCCTTTGCCCCGGGGGGCGGGCGCGGGCGCGGGCTCGGGCGGAGCGGCCGCCCCCGACCGAGGCTTGGGTGCAGGGCGGCGAGCTCCCGGCCGCGGCGGAGCGCTCTTGCGTCCTCCAGGTCTGGGCGGGGCGGCCGGCCTGGGCGGGGCGCTCTTGCGCGCGGCGCCACCCCAGACGACATCCTGGCGCTGCCCCAGGGACCCCTCGTTCGCCCGGTAGACCCCCACGTCTTCGTAGCGAGAGATCGTGTCCTCCCGCAGCGGAGGCACCGGAGGAGGAGGCGACTTCGCCGCCCCGCTGGGTGTTGGAGTTGTTGGGGACTCCTGAGCTAACTCCCAGATATTGTAACAGACGTCGCAGACGACCTGCGTCCCGGTCGTGGGGCGTTGAACCTCGGCTCCGCAGCTTGGACACGTGACCGTCATGCGTGTTCGCCGGCGTGGAGCGCCTCGCCACGTCCGTGGCCGCGGGGGCGGACCGGCTCCTCCCTGTCTGTTGGGGTGTCTCGGGAGCGTCTCGCGGGGCCAACCCCTTCGAACGCCGTGTTCTCGGTCTCTCCGTCGCGTGGCGCCGGTGAGGGCCTCCAAGGCCCGCCCGCCTCCGGACGTCTGGGGCGGTGGACGGGAAGCACCCCGCCCACCCAAGCGTCGCCCGCGATGCTAGCAGCCTCCTCGGCGGACGGTCAAGGTGCCGCGGGAGGCTGTAGTTTCTGGAAAATCAGGCGGTTAGCAAGCTCCTGTTACGCCATCGTTCGGGTCCGTGAGGCGCACGGCCCTGGCCCCCACCCGCCAACCGTTGTAGTTCCCATCTTGCGCGTGTCTCGCGCGTGAGCGGCCCGGTTCGGGAGGCGCGGATGAGCGAGGGAGACGTCCTGGCGGTCGTGGGGACCGCGGGGCACATCGACCACGGCAAGACCACCCTGGTCCAAGCGCTGACCGGCATCGACACGGACCGGCTGCGTGAGGAGAAGCGGCGCGGCATCTCCATCGAGCTGGGCTTCGCGTGGCTCGACACACCCGCAGGCCGCGTTGCGCTCGTGGACGTACCGGGGCACGAACGATTCGTGCGCCAGATGATCGCCGGCGCGGCCGGCGTGGACCTCGTCGTGCTGGTCGTGGCTGCCGACGAGGGGGTCATGCCCCAAACCCTGGAGCACCTGGACATCTGCGATCTCCTCGGGGTCCGCAGCGGGGCCGTGGTCATCACCAAGGCCGACCTCGTGGACGACGAGTGGCTGGAGCTCGTCCAGGAGGACGTCGCCGCGGCGGTCTCGGGGACCTTCCTCGAAGGGGCCCCCGTGTGGACCTTCGCGGCGGGGCGGGACGAGGACCGCGATCGCGTGGCGCGCTCCCTAGCGGCGCTCGTAGAGGAAGCCCGCAAGCGGGGCGCGCTGGTCGCCCGGAGCCCCGCGCGCCCCTTCAAGATGTCCGTGGACCGGGCCTTCACGATCCGGGGCTTCGGGACCGTGGTCACGGGGACGACCGCCGCCGGGCAGCTCCGCGTGGGGGATCGCGTCTGCCTTCAGCCGGGCCAACACCCCTCCAAGGTGCGCGGCGTGCAGGTCCACGAGCGGCCCGTGCCGGGCGTGGGGCCGGGCGTGCGCGCGGCGGTGAACCTCCAGGGCCTCGACCTCGCCGTGGTGCACCGAGGCGACGTCCTCACCGCCCCGGACTCGTACCCCCGCACGACCCTCGTGGACGCCACATTCACGGCCCTCCGGCGGCTCCCCGAGCCCGTCCCCGACCGCGCCAAGGTGCTGGTCCACGTGGGGACCGCCCAGATCCAAGCGACCCTCGTGCTCCTGGGCGCCGACCGCCAGGCCGTGGCGCCCGGCGAGACGGTCGCCGTGCAGCTCAGACTGGACGAGCCCACCGCCATCCTCCCCGGCGAGCCCTACATCGTCCGCGGCTTCGTGGTGCTCGAGCGCTACGGCAAGACCCTGGGTGGCGGGCGCGCCCTCATGCCCTCGGTACGCCCCTACCGGCGCACCCACGCGGGCGCCCGGGCCGCCGTGGAGAGCCTCGCGGGCGCTGACGCCGCGGGCGCCCTCGCCGCCGTCCTGCCCCTCTACGGGGAGCAGGGCCTGCCCGTCTCGGCGCTCGCTTCGCGGTTCCCGTTCGAGCCCACCGCCCTCGAGGCAGCCCTCGGGGATCCACGGGTGGCCGTCATCGGCGAGCGGCGCGATCGCGTCGTGAGCGTGGAAGCGCTGGAACGGCTCGCCGATCGCGCCGTGTCTCTGCTCGGCGCCTATCACGAGGCCCACCCGGCGCGTCCCGGCTGGGCGCCCGAGGAGCTGCGATCTCGGCTCCGCGCCGACCTGCCGGCCCCCCTCTTCGAGGCGGTCCTCGCCCGCCTCACGGGGCCGCGGGGCGAGGTGATCGCGGAGGGCAGCACCGTGCGCCTCGCGGGCCACGTGCCCCGCCTGAGCTCGGCCCAGGAGGCCGCCGTGGACGCCGTGGGGGCGCTCCTCGGCACGGCCGGACTCGCGCCACCGCGGCCCCAGGACATCGCCGCGTCCACCGGCCTCGCACCGCAGCTCGTGGAGGAGGCCCTGGAGGTCCTCGAGGCGCGCGGGCGGGTGGTCCGGGTGCGTCACGACCTGTTCTTCGACAGCGCGTCCGTCGAAGATCTGAGGGCCCGCCTGGAGGCCTACCTCACCGCCCACGAGACCATCGACACGGCCTCCTTCAAGGCCCTCACGGGCGTCTCGCGCAAGTGGACGATCCCCTTGGGCGAGTACTTCGACCGAGTGCGCCTCACCCTCCGGGTGGGCGACGTGCGCCGCCTGCGCCGCGAGCCCTGACCAGGCGCCACGCAGCCCGACTCAGGCCTCCTCGAGCTCGTTCCAGCGCCCCCAGGTGCCATCTCCATTCTTCACGCGGTACTGGAGCGGCGTGAAGCCTCGATGCACGAGCTGCTTTTGGAAACGCTCGATGACACCATCCAGGTCGGGCGCGTCGCGGATCACGAACTGGATCATGTACTGCAGCGGGTCGGAGCACTGTGTCTCGGCGAACAACCGCCGCTTGTTGCGCTCTTTCTTCTCGAACACCGTGACCTGAAACACGACGTTCCGACCGAGCTTGGTCGCCTCGAGCTGGAAGCGGTTGAAGAGCCGGATAGTGGACAACGTAACCTGCCAGAACTATTGAAGACGAGCTGCTTCTTTCCCGAAGTCCCGCCCATCATAGTGGCCTCATGAGGCGTGTCAACCCGTCCCCCGATCGCCCCGATCCGCCACCTGCTCTGCGGACCGAGGCGCAGGAGGCCGCGTTTGGGCAAGGAGGCAAGCGGCTGGGCGCGGAGGCGTGGCCGCGTCACGTCGAGCACCCAGCCGCGCAGCTCGACGCCGCCCACACGTGGGATCCAAAGCCGAATCCCAGAGCAGGTGGCGGATCGGGGCGATGGCCCCGATCCGCCACCTGCTCCGTGGGCCGAGGGGCAGGGAGCCGCGTGCGGGCGAGGAGGCGCGCGGCCGGAGGCGGAGAGGTGGCCGCGTCACGTCGAGCGGCTCGTCGCCCGTTGGGGCGCGCCGCCCGGCGCCGCCCACGCGTGGCCTCGAACCCCTCGGTTCGCCGCGCTCGCGGTGGATCAGAGCTCTGCGGGTGCCTCCCGGCTCCTCACGCGCGCACGGCCGCGAGGGGCTCCTCCCTTGGGGGCCCGGGCGCCGCGAGGAGGGGGGCCTCGGGGCGCGGGAGGTTCAGCCAACGGTAGAGTGTAGAGCGGCTCACACCCAGCGCTCGCGCTGCCTTGGCGCGGTTGCCTCGGGCCCGCCACAGCGCCGCGGCGGCCCGCGCGCGCCGCGTCTCGTGGCGGAGGCGCCAGGTGCTCTGTGCCAGGAGCCCCTCGGGGGCCTGGGGAGCCGGGACCTCGGAGGCCGGGAACGTCGGCGTGTGAGCCTGGGGTTCGTCGTCGCGGGCGGCCCGGGGCTCCAAGCCGCCCGCGAGCTCTCCGTCGTGGGTGCGGAGCTTCGAGCCGAGTACGACCTCGCGCATGGCGGCGTTGCGCAGCTCTCGGGCGTTGCCGGGCCAAGCGCGTCGCGTGAGCGCGGCCAGCTCGGCGGCGCCCGGGCGGGGCGCGTCCGCGCCGGTCGCGTGCCGAAAGTGCGCGTAGAGGGGGCCGATGTCGGCGGGGCGCGCGCGGAGCGGCGGGATCTCGAGCCGCAACACCGCCAGGCGATGCAGCAGGTCGTGCCGGAACCCACCCGAAGCGGACTCGGCCTCCAGGTCGCGCCAGGTGGCGGCGATGACCCGGACGTCCACGGAGCGCGGGCGGACCTCGCCCACGCGCGTCACCTCGCCCGCCTCCAGGGCGCGCAGGAGTTTGGCCTGGAGGGCGGGGCTGAGCTCGCCCACCTCGTCGAGGAGAAGGGTCCCGCCGTGGGCCTCCTCGAAGACTCCGGGCCGGTCGTGGGTCGCTCCCGTGAAGGCCCCGCGCCGCACGCCGAACAGCGTCGCCTCGGCGAGCGTGTCCGTGAGGGCGGCGCAGTTCACCGCGACCCAGGGGCCGCTCGCCCTGTCGCTGACGCCGTGCAGGGCTCGGGCGACCAGCTCCTTGCCCACGCCCGACTCACCGTGGACCAGCACGGGGAGGTCGTGCGGGCCCAGGCGCCCGATGGCGGTGAGGGTCTTGTGGGAGGCGGGGTCTCGGACCACCAGGCCTCGCCACCGCACCGCGTCGGACCAGCCGTAGGCGCCGGCTCGCACGACGAGGACCGGCTCCCCACCCACGAGGAGGGCGTCCCCTTCCGTGAGCGGGGCCCGTTCCACGAGGCGGCCTCGGAGCCGCGTGTCGGAGCCGCCCCGGAGGGCCTGGACCCAGAGCGAGCCGTGGGGGTCCTGCTCCACGGCGCAGTGGCGCGCGGCCACCCGGGGGTTGGAGAGGGGACAGTCCGCTTGGGGGCCACGGCCCAGCACGAGTCGCCCGGTGGGTGGGAGGGCGTGGAGGCCGTGGGCGGTGAGGAGCGCCAACGCCCCGGCGGAGTCGCCCGCGCCCTGGGGCTCCTCCTCGCGCGGGGGACGGGAGGGGCTGGGCGGGGCGGGGTGGGGGACGCGGCGGCTGGTCGTGGAGCGCGACGTCGACGACATGAAAACCTCCTGCTCGCTTCGGGTTGGTGGGCGGGGGGGACCGCCCGGCGGGGCGGCCCGTCGGGTGCCACCCCATACGTGGCGGCTGGAAGACGAAATGCGACCTCCGCCGTGCAGGGTTGTCGGCTTGGAGCTGGGGCGCTGCGCGGAGGGTGGGGGGCCAAGGGAGCGATCGGCGGCGTGATTGTTCGGTGGGCTCGGCTCCGGTATCATCGGGGGCATGGACGCCAAGAAGGCCCTCGACGCCCTGCTGGAGCTCACGCGGCGGCTCACGGACGACATCCCGCTCGGCGAGGCGCTGGGTGTGATCACGTCCGCCGCCTTGGAGCTGCTGCCGGCGGAGCACGCCTCGGTGCGGCTGCTGGACGAGGCTCGCACGGAGCTGCTGGCCGGAGCGCGCGCGGGGATCGGCGCGGCCAACCGCACCATGAGCTTCCGGCCCGGCGTGGGGGTCTTGGGGTGGGTGGTGGACCACGGGGAGGCGGCGCGCGTAGACGACAGCCGGCTGGACCCGCGGTTCGCGGCGCCGGCGCCCAACCAGGGGTTCGAGGTCCGCTCGCTGCTCATCGTGCCGCTGTACGCTGGAGGCAACGTCGTAGGGGTCCTCGGGGCGACGTCGGCGGTGCCCGGTGCCTTCGACGAGGAGGACGAGCTCCTGGCGCGGCTGTTGGCGAACTGCGCCGTGCCGCCCATCGACCGGGCGCGGCTCAAGCTGTTGTCCATGACGGACGCGCGCACCAAGGCGCTGAACGCGCGGGCCCTGGGGCCGCGGTTGGCCGAGGAGCTGGAACGCGCGCGGGCGGACGTCCTGCCCCTGGCGGTGGCGCTGCTGGACCTGGATCGCTTCAAGGACGTCAACGACACCTACGGGCACGCGGCGGGCGACGCGGTGTTGCGCACCTTCGCGGACCTCGTGCGCGAGGTGGTGCGGCGCCCCGACAGCCTCGTGCGCCGGGGAGGAGACGAGTTCCTGTTGCTGCTGCCGGCGACCCACCTAGAGGCCGCCGTGGCGGTGGCCGAGCGGTTGTGCGAGGTGGTCGCGGCGCACCCCTTCGACGTGGGGGGGCCACGCCCGTTGCGCCAGACGACCTCGGTGGGGGTCGCCGTGTGGGATCACTGGGAGACGGCGGAGGCCCTGGAGGCGCGGGCGGATCAAGCGATGTACCGCGCCAAGCGGGCCGGTGGGAATCGCGTGGCGGTGGCGCCCACGCCGTGAGGGGGCAGCGGGGCCGCGCGGCTCGATCTCCCCCGATCCGCCACCTACTCTGGGATTCGGCTTTGGAGCCCGCGTGTGGGCGGC
>CAYZID010000297.1:0-6946 GCA_964478315.1 uncultured Myxococcales bacterium
CCCGGGGCGCACCACGCCCCCTCACCCTCCCCGGGAGCCTCCCATGCCTGGACTCAGCTTTCACGAGACCCTCACCGGGACCCTCCGCCCGTCCGACGGCGGCCCCGAGCGCCCCTTCGAGTTCACCGTCACGGCGTCGGGCCGACACCTCGTCCGCTCCTTCGTGGGGGCCCCGTTGGACCTCCGCGGCACGGTGACGCTCACCGGCCAGGGCCCGGGCGCCGTGCGCGACGCGCCCGCCGAGGGGTGGCTGACCATCGACCCCGTCTTCGGCCGCGAGCTGGTCTACGAGCTCCGCTGGCGGGACGCCGAGGACCACCCCTGGCGCCTCTACGCCAAGAAGGACGTGCGGCTCTTGCACCTCGTGGCCTCCATGACCACGCTCCGGGGGACCCTCTACCGCGACGGCGATGCCCAGGGGGCCATGACCGTGTACTTCCGCCTGAGCGACCTGCCCAGCTTCCTGTGGGGGATGCGCGCCCGGCCGGCGGCCTGACGCCGCGGGGCCGCCCGCCTACTGGCGCGCCTCCTCGAAGAAGGGGCCCAGCGTCAAGGGTAGCGTCGGCGGCACGTAGAGCGGCGACGCGCGGGGCGTGTAGAGGCGCCGGTAGACCTCCGCCGTGCTCAACACCCGCCGGACGTAGTTGCGGGCCTGCCCGTAGGGGATCGCCTCCACGAAGGCGTCCGTGCCCAGGTGCCCCCGACTCCGGAGCCACCCTCGCACCGCCCCGTGTCCGGCGTTGTAGGCCGCTACGGCCAGGGCGACGTTGCCGCCGAAGTGTTCCAACAGCTCCCGGAGCAGGCGGGCCCCCACGGCGAGGTTCGTCTTGGGGTCCTTCAGGGCCCGCCGCCCCACGACGCGGCCCAGGAGGTGCTCACCCACGGCCCGCGCCGTCTTGGGCATCACCTGCGTGAGACCCACGGCCCCCGGCCCGCTGCGCGCCCGGGCGTTGAACCGAGACTCCACGTGGACCAGCCCCGCCAGGAGGCTGAGCGGCAGCCCGTTGTCCGCCGCCGCCGCCTGGACCTCGTCGCGATACCGGAGCGGGAACGCGGCGCGGAGGTCCCGCACGAGCGCCGCGTCCGCGTCCCCCGTCGGGAGTGCGGCCACCACGCCCCCCCGCCGGAGGAGGCGCGTGGCGCGCGCGAGCTGCCCGCTCTCCTCGTACATCCGCGCCAGCAGCGCCCGGCCGCTGCCCGGCAGTCTCCCCACCCGCAGCAGGTTCTCCGCCTCGCGGCGGGCCCCGGCGCGGTCCCCCAGGCGCCAGAGCGCTACCGTCCAGTCCAAGTCTGGGCAGCGCGCCACGGTGGGACCGCCCGGCGTCCACGCCGTGGGCGGGGGGACAGCCAGGGCCGCCAACCGCTGGCGGGCCAGCAGCGCGTAGTAGGACGCCGGGAACCGCAGCGCCGTCCGCGCGAACCGCCTGGCCGCCAGCGCTCCGTCGCCCGCGTCCTCGGCCACGCGTCCGAGCCAGTAGCCGGCGCGTGCGGCCCAAGACAGCCCCGTGGCGTCCTGCTCGCCTCCATAGGCGTCGCGCAGGGCGCGGAGGTAGGTGCGGGCGCGCGCTCCGTCGCCCGCCAGCCACGCCTGGAACCCGGCGTGCCACAGGCTCAGGCGGTGCGAGGCGCCCCGCGGAGCGCTCCGGGCCAGCTCCTCCCAGCGGGCCGCTGCCTCGGCGGGGCGACCCAGGTAGGCGGTGAGGCCCGCCGCCTCGCGGCGCGCTCGCGCCGCCAGGACGCCCTCTGGTGCGCTGTCCGCTGCAGCGTCGTAGTGGGCGATGGCCTCGTCGTCGCGGTCGGCGCGGCGTAGGAGGGAGGCCAGCGCGAAGTGGTAGTAGGGGGCGAACGGGCCGCGGGCGAGGCGCCCGGACAGGGCCTCCAGGCGTCGAATGGGCTTGGCGAGCGCCTCGGCTCCCCGCGCGAGGCGCGCGTCCAGGGCCACGCGCGCCCAGCGGCGCACGCGGCGATCTTGGGCCGAGCGCGCGCGGAGCTTGCGGATGGCCTGCCAGGTCTTGCGGACATCTCGACGCGTGCGCGCCGAGCAGCGCAGCACGATCTTGGCCGCGCGGTCGCCGTAGGTGAGCGGCGTGCCGGCGGCCCGGAGGGCGTCGCTGGCCGCGTCGTCCCCCGGGGGGCTCCCCCACCACAGCCGTCGCAGGACGCGCCCGGCGTGCGCCAGGGCCCGGCGGCCGGCGTGGCGCGATGGGGCGCGGCTGGCCGCGCGCCCCCAGAGGCGGGCCAGGCGCAGCGTGAGGTGGCGCCTCGCGGGGGGCGCGAGCGGCTGTTCGAGGAAGCTCTCCAAGGACCGGGCCACGTCCTCCGGGCCACCCTGGGCTTCCCCGAGGGCCAGCGCGCGCTCGGCCGCGCGGACGTGCCCCGCGCTCGCCGACGACACGCGCCAGAGCAGGCGGATGGACTCGGCCGCGTCCTGGGGGCGCGTGAGGTGGGCGGCCTCGTCCGCGCGAGCGACGTCCCCCAGGGAGCCGGGAGCCGCCAGGAGGGGGGCGCGGGCCTCCTGCGCGGCGGCGCCGTCCCCCAGGCGGTCCAGGAGGCGGCCGAGGAGGAGGCGCGCCAGAGGCTCGTCCAGGGGATCACGGCCCTCGCCAACCCCGAACGCCCCCGCGGCCAGCCCCTCCCCCAGCGCCTCGCGCGCCCGGGCCAGGGCGTGGGCGTCGCTCGTGTGGAGGGCCTCCCACGCTGCGGCGAGCGCGGGGGCCTCTTGGGCGTAGGGGGTGAGGCGGTATGCGACCGTGGGCGCCACGGGAGCCGGAGGCGCAGGGCGCGCCGCCGCCGTCGTGAGGAGGAGGCTGGCCGCGCCGAACACGCGTGCGAGGCGGAGCGGTCGGCGGGGCGCGCACGAGCCTTGGCGCGCGGCGGTCACGGGGGGCTCACGTGAGGACGAGGGCGTTCGTGCGGCGGGCCCCGGACAGCGGCAGGGTGACGCGGTCTACGATCGCGGCGGCGCGGACGACGTCGGGGTCGGCGTCGCCGCCCATGAGTACCAGCACCATGCTCTCGGGACCCACCAGGCGCCGAGCCCGGGCCAGCCACTCGGCGGGTGGGAAGGTGGCGCGGCTGAGGGCGGCCGTCCCGGGCTCCGGGGGGGGGAGATCCTCCAGCCGCTTCGTCTCCACGGTGACGTTGGTGAGTCCCAGGGTCGCGGCGGTGTGCGCCACGAGGGACGCCTTCTTGGTGATGGGCTCTACGAGGGTCAGGGTGAGGGCGGGACGGGCGGCGGCGAGCGCCAGGCCCGGGAACCCGCCGCCCGCGCCGATGTCCAGCCAGCGCTGGGCGCGCTCGGTGACGACGGGGCGGTCCAGGACGCGGAGCAGGGCGAGGGCGTCGTGGACGTGGCGGTCCACGGCCTGCTCCAAGGTGCAGCGGCCGATGAGGTTGACGCGGCGGTTGTGGCGCAGCGTGAGGGCCAGGAGGTCCGCCAGCGCATCCACGGCGGGAGGAGACAGGGCCACGCCCAGCGTCTGAGCGCCTCGGGCGATGGCCTGGGAGACCCCGAAGCTCACGGCTTGGGGACCGGCGCGGCTTGGGGGTGGGGCTTGGCGTCTCCGGGCGGCTCGGGCTTGGCGTCTCCGCTTGGCGCGAAGGGATCGACGTCGGGGTTGGCGGCGGGATCGGATGGGGGCATGTCCGAGGCAGGCTCGGGAGGTGCATCGCGGAGCTTCACGGCTTGGGCGAGGGCTTGCTCGAGCTGCTCGCGGACGGTGGCGCGCTGGTCCTCGGGGAGCTTGGCGACGCGCTCGGCGATGAAGGCGCGGGCGCCCTCCTCGTCGCGCTTGGCGGCGAGGAGGGCGACGAGCATGGGGGCGGCGTCGGTGTCTTGGGGGTCTTCGCGCACGGCGTCGCGGAGGAGGCGCTCGCCCTCGGTGACGAAGGCGTCGTGGAACTCGGCCTGCTCCAGCAGGATCTCCGCGAGCTGGGAGCGGCGGCCCACGGCGCGGATGGCCGCGTCGCGGGCGGGCGCGACCCCGTCGCCGCCCGCGATGAGGGCGACGACGTAGCGAAAGACGAGCGCGGTGGGGTCGGCGGGGGCTTTGGCGAGGACGGCCTGGATGGCGGCCTGGGCGGCGGGGATGTCGCCCGCGTTGAGCTCGAGCTGGCCGAGCAGGAGGCCGGCCTGCGTGACGCTGTCCTGGTCGTCGGGGAAGCGCTTGAGCTGGTCGGTGAGGAGGGCGCGGGCGCGGTCCACGTCTCCCTGGGCGTCGTAGAGCTGGGCGAGCTTGAGGCGAAGCGTGGGGTCGTCGGGGCGCTGGGCGAGGGCTGCCTCGAAGGCCTGGGCGGCCTGGGCGTTGTCCTTCTTGCCGGCCAAGAGCTCACCGCGGAGGCTCTGCACCTCCGGGGTGGCCAGGCGGTCGGAGACGGCCTGGTCGAGCGCCCGGAGGGCCTCGTCGGGCTTCTGCTGGTCTAGGAAGTAGTGGGCCAGGAGGAGGCGCGCGCGGGCGGTGTGGGGGTGGGTGGAGATCTCCTCGCGGAGGAGGGCCTCGGCCTGCTCCGGATGCCCGTCGAGGACGGCGAGCTGCGCCTTGAGGGCGTGGAGGCCGAAGACGCGCGGGTCCAAGGCCTCGGCGTCGGCGATGTGGCGCTTGAGCTCGTCGAGGAGCTTGGGATGCTGGTCCTTGGGCGTGACGGTCATGCGCTCTAGGGTGAGCTGGGCCAGGCGGACGTGGGGTTCGGGGAAGCGGGGGTCGAGCTTGGCGGCCTTCTCGAGATACTGCTGGGCCTTGAAGGCCTGGTCGGCGGCCATGGCGTACTCACCCACCATGAGCCAGGTCATGGCGTCACCGTGCTCTTGGGCTACGGACTCCATGGCCGTCATGCCCAGGTCGGTGAGGCCGTTGTAGAGGTCCACGACGCCGGCGAGGAAGGCGATGGCGGGGTCGTCGGGGGCCAGGCGGCGCGCGGCGCCCACGGCGCGCGAGGCGCGGTCGCCCGCGCCGTTGGAGCCAGCGGCGTCCATGGCGGCCAGGGCGCGCCAGGCGAGGGTGTTGGCGAGGTAGCTGGCCGGCGTGAGGGGGGCCACCTGCTCTTGGGCGAGGTCGGCGCCGTCGAGGGCCACCCAGGGCCCTTGGGCTGCACGGACGACGTAGCGGCGCTTGGTGATGGCCGTGCGGGCGTGGCGCGCGCTCCGGTCGTAGCCGTAGGTGACGGGGCCCAGGTCCCGTGCCTGGAGGAGCGCGCCCGCCAGGGAGACGACCTCGAAGCCGTTCACGGGGGGCGTGGGGCTGCCGGCTTGCCAGGCTGTGGCAAGGACGGACGCGGACAGGGGGGCCTCGCCGGGGAGGTTGTCCTCGGGGCTGCGCGCGGGCAGGCGGCCGTCGTGGCGGGCCTGGATGACGACGTTCAGGAGGCCCGCGGCGTCGGGGGGCAAGGTCTTGGCGAGGGCTCGGACGCCCGCGTTGACGGTGTCCGGGCGGGCCTTGAGGGCATCCGGGAGGCCGGTGAGGGTGGCGAGCGGGTCGGCGGGGGGGGAGCTGGTGGGGCCGTTGGGCGGTGTGCCTGCGTCGGTGTGGGAGCCGGAGGGGGGGGCCTGGGGCCGCTGGAGGACGAACCAGGCGCCGGCGGCCACGGCTGCGAGGAGGAAGGTGACGGCGGCGAGGCGCGGCCACCGGGAGGAAGGCCGGGGCTGGGTGGGCCCCGTGGAGGAGTCGCCGTCCTCGGGGATGAGGCCGGTGGAGCGGAGGCAGCTCGGGCAGCGCGGGGCGGGGGGCGCCGTGTGGGAGAAGTGGGCCCCACAGGAGGAGCAGAGATAGCGTTGGGGCGTGTTCACGGGGGCCTCCCCGGGGGCGAGGGAACGGCGCGGGCGGGGCGCGCGGGCGGCCGGGCTTCACGCGCGGAACGGGCGCGTGGGCCAGCAGTATTCCTGGGAGCCGCCGGCGGTCAAGGCGGTGGGAGTGCGGTGGGGCGGCGTCTCGGGGCGTGGTTCGGAGCGGCGTGGGCTCAGATTTGCGTGCGGCGTCTGGGGGAGCGGAGGGAGATGAGGTCCATCTGGTGGAGGGTGAAGATGACCCGCAGCATGATGAGCTCGTCTTGGTCGGTGCGGGTGTAGCGGGTGAGGGCCTCGCGGAGGGTCATGCCGGTCTCCAGGTGCGTGTAGAAGCGCAGCTCCTTGGAGTTGAACCGGAGGTTGTTGTGGGTGATGTGGGGGTTGCGCTCGGTGATGAGGACGTGGTCGAGGTACGGCGCGAAGATGTGACGCACCGTGCGGAGGTCGAAGTGTGTGCGGATCCCGGCCGTAACGAGCTGCACGGTGGTGTCGCTCGTGGGGACGATGTCGGCGGGGGGCGGGTAGCCTTCGAGGAACTCGTACCAACCGGCGCGCCAAGACATGAGCTGGAGGAAGCGCTGGCGGAACTGGAGCTCCACGGCGCGGAAGAGGTCGTGGGGCTTGAGGATGCCCATGGCTACCAGGGAGTCGCCCACGCGGCTCCCGTGGGTGCTGGAGTGGTCGAGCGCGGCCTGGAGCTGTGTGGGGCCGATGAGGCCGCGCTCGGCCATGAAGTTGGCGAGGAGCTCGGTCTTGATGTTGGAGGTGATGTGGACGGGCTTGCCGGCCTGGAAGTAGACCTCCTTGACCACCGCCTTGTGCGTCATCTTGAGCTTGCCGACCACGCGAGAGACCGCGAGCTCGTAGAGGAGCTGGGGGGTTCGGATCTGCGTGATGGGGCCTTCGTAGAGGGGCTGCTCGGCCTCGTCCTGGAGGGCGGCAGCGTCCAGACCCGGGACGTTCGCTTGAGAGATCTGGAGCCAGGGGCCTCCGTTGACGCGGATGAACTCCTGGGAGGTGACCCCGCCCGTGCGCACGAGGTTGAGGAGGTTTTGGTGGTCCACGGGGCCAAAGACGCTGTTCTCGGCGGTGCGAACCTCGATGGAGGCGTGGGCCCAGTCGATGGGATCGGGGGGCCCGGACGCCGGGGTGGCCTGGGGGGAGGCG
>CAYZID010000298.1:0-6865 GCA_964478315.1 uncultured Myxococcales bacterium
CCCCTCCCCCTCCCCGGGCGCGGCCGGGGGGCGCGGCCGTGACGGCCCGGGCGGCGTTTCGCGCGCTGGCCGTGCGGCTGGGGCTCACCCTCGCGGGCGTCGCCCTGGCGCTGGGGCTGGGCGAGGCCCTCGCGCCCGCCTCCACGGGCGGGTTCTCGGCGCTGGTCCAGGCCTTCGGGCGCTGCGCGCTGGTGCCCGATCTCATGCGAGGCTACCGGGCCAGGCCCGGCGCCGACTGCGAGGTGGGCGGCGTGCCATACCGGTTCTCGGCGTGGGGCACGCGCGGGGAGACGCCGCCCGGGGCGGCCCGCGGCCTGCTGGTCTTGGCCCTGGGGGACTCCATGACCATGGGCTGGGGCGTACCCCAGGAGGCCGCGTGGCCGGCATCCCTCGCGGCCCGACTCCGGCGGCGTGGCCTCGCCGTCCCCGTCGTCAACGCGGGCCTCGTGGGCTACGGGACCTGGCGCGAGCTGGCCACGTGGGACGCGCTGGAGCCCCGCCTCCAGGCGCTCGCCGCGTCGGGAGGGCCTCGGCTGGCCGCGGTGGTCCTCGGGTACTTCCCCAACGACCCCGAGCCGCTGGCCGAGGGCGTGGGCGCGCGGGGCCCCGGCTGGTCCCGCCTCTGGCGCTGGGCGGCGCCGCGGCTGCGGGCGCTGGGGACCCGCCTCGGCCTGCTGCCCACCGCGGCCCAGCACTACGAGGCCCTGCACGCCCCCGGGTCGCCCGCCTGGGCGCGCCAGCGGGCCGCCTTCGACGCCCTCGCCGCCCGGTGTGAGGCGCGGCGCGTGCCCTGCGTGGTCGCCGTGCTGCCGCCGCTGACGCCCACGCCGGGTTGGGGCTCCATCGCCGCCCGGGTCGTGGACGCGGCCCGTGGGCGCGGGCTGGGCGCGGTGGACCTCACGGGCGCCCTGGCGCGGGCGCGCGGTGCGGCGCGGGACCCGCGGGTGGGGTGGGTCGCCCCCGATGACCCCCACCCCGACGCCAGCGTCCACGCGGCCTACGCGCGGGCGCTGGCGCCCGTCGTCGCCGAGGTCCTGGCGCGGGGCGAGCCCGCGCCCGTCACGTCGCCGTCCCCTGCTGGGCCCGGCGAATGAGGACCTCCTGGACGGGGCGCGGGGCTTCGCCCTCCCGGGGGCGCCGCCGCGTGTAGCGGCCCTGGGCGTCGCAGTCCCAGGCGGAGGCGTTGTCCGCCTCGTAGGCGGCGATGATCTCCTCGATCTGGGCCTTCACCGCCGCGTCGCGCACCGGGGCGATGGTCTCCACGCGGTTCGAGAGGTTGCGCTTCATCCAGTCGGCGGAGCCGATGTAGAGCTCCGGTGAGCCCGCGTTCTCGAAGCGGTAGATGCGGCTGTGCTCCAGGAAGCGCCCGATGACCCCGTAGACGCGGATGGAGGCCGACAGCCCGGGGACCCCGGGGCGCAGGCAGCACAGCCCGCGGACGTTCAGGGTGATGGGGACGCCCGCCTGGCTCGCGCGGTAGAGCTCGCGGATGATGGCCGGGTCCTGGAGCTGGTTCATCTTGGCGTAGATCCCCGCGGGCCGCCCCGCCTGGGCGTGCTCCGCCTCGCGCCGGATGAGCTCCACGAACCGCCGGCGCATGGCCCGGGGGGCCACCAGCAGGTGCTCGTACTCCTCGTAGGCGAGGGAGCCCGTGAGCTCGTTGAAGACCTGGGCCACGTCCTCGCACAGGTCGGCGTCGGCCGTGAACACGCCCAGGTCCTCGTAGATGCGCGCCGTACCCGAGTGGTAGTTGCCCGTGCCGATGTGGGCGTAGCGCCTGAGCTCGCCGCCCTCCTCGCGCACGACCAGGGCGAGCTTGACGTGGGTCTTGAGGCGCTCGACCCCGTAGGCCACGTGGGCGCCCTCTTGCTCCAGGCGTTTGCCCCACTCGATGTTCGGGGCCTCGTCGAAGCGCGCCGTGATCTCCACGAGCACGGCCACCTGTTTGCCGCGGCGCGCCGCCTCCAGGAGCGCCTCGACGATGGGGGATGTCCGCGAGGTCCGATAGATCGTGAGCTTGATGGCGAGCACCGCCGGGTCCAGGGCGGCGGCGCGGATGAACTGGAGGACCGACGTGTCGAAGCGCTGATAGGGGTGGTGCACGAGGATGTCGCCGCGGCGCACCTCGGCGAACATGGCCGCTGGATCGGCGAGCCGTCCTTCCATGCGCGGGTGGGTCACCGGCTCGTGCCGGGGGAACCGGAGGTCGGCGCGGCCTCCTGCATCGAACTGGGAGGGGTCGAGCTGGGAGAGGTCCGCCAAGCTCAGGGCGCCCGTCACCCGCTGGACGTCGTCCGGCCCGATGCCGAGCTGCTTGGCGAGCCACGCGGCCAGGGCTTCGGGCATGGCCGCGTCCACCTCCATGCGCACGACCCCGGCGAAGCGCCGCGCCTTGAGGTCGTTGGACACCGCCATGACGATGCTGCCGGGGGTGTCGGACTCCACTGTCTCCCCGTCCAGCTCGTCTTGGTCGGCCGCGTGCTCCTCGGCCTCGATCCCCCGGGTGACCCGGAACAGGTGGACCTCCATCCCGTCGCTCTTGGGGACCAGGAGGTCGATGTTGTGGGCCATGACCTGCTCGACGGGCACCCACCCCGTGCGCCCCGGGACGGGCACCCAGCGGGGGCGGTTGCTGGGCACCTTCACGCGCACGAAGCGCTTGATGCGGCCCGCCTTCCCCAGCCGCACCACGGCCAGGTTCAGGCCCAGGTTGGAGATGAAGGGGAAGGGGTGCTCGGAGTCCACCGCCAGGGGCGTGAGGATGGGCAGGTACGAGCGGCAGAAGGTCTTGCGCAGGGCCTTGCGCGCCTTGTCGCCCAGCTCCTCCCAGTCGTAGAGGGGGAGGCCCTCGGCGGCGAGGCGAGGGCGGATCTGCCCGGTCATGGCCGCGGCCAACCGCGCAGCCTGCTCCGCCATGACGGCGCGGCAGGCCGCCAGCTCTTGGGCCGGCGTGCGCCCGTCCAGGGACAGGTCCTCGCGCCCCCGGGCCACCTTGCGCTTGAGGCCGCTCAGGCGCTTCATGGCGAACTCATCGTGGAGCATCCCGATGATGCCGGCGAACTTGACCCGCTCCAGCAGGGGCACCTCGGGGTCCTCCGCCATGGCGAGCACGCGGCTGGCGAAGGCGAGGAAGCTCAGCTCCCGGTTCAGGTAGGCCTCGGGGGCCCGGAGATCCCAGGCCGCGGCCTCCGCGGTCTCCGCCCCCTTGTCGGGCTTCGGTTGCTTCTTGGCCGCCGCCATGCTCACTCCCTCGCCCGCGCGGGCTCCGGCGCGCGAGCGAGACCTTCTGCCCCCGCTGCCTCGAACCCCGCGCGTCCTTCGTCTCGTCCGTCTCGGGAGTCTAACGGCCTCGCCCCGGGGGCGGCCACTTTTGGGGCCCAGCCCAGATCCGCCCCCTACGCCACGTGTCGATCCAGCTCGCCCAGCGCGCGGTCGAGGATGTCCAGCCCCAAGGCCAGGTCGTCCTCCGAGATCGTCAGCGGGGGGGCGCACATGACGTTGGCCCACCGCGTGTGCGCCAGGAGCCCCTCCTCCAGTAGCCGGCGCTTGAAGGCCACCACGGGCGCGCTGGTCTGGTTGAGGGGGGACATGGGGGTCCCCTGGCGGTCGCGCTGAAGGTCGATCATGCCGAACAGGCCCAGGGACCGCACGGCTCCCACCGACGGGTGCGAGGCCCGGAGGCGATCCAGCCCCTCGCGCAGCGTGACCCCCAGCCGTGCCGAGCGCTCCACGAGCCCGTCGTCGCGGAGGATCCCGATGACCGCCTCCGCCGCCGCGAGCCCCAGCGGGTGGGCGTTGTAGGTGTGTCCCCCCCAGTAGACGTGCTCGTCGAAGAAGGCGGCGACGTGGGGGCGCATGCCCACGACGCCCAGCGGCGCGTAGGAGCTGGTGACGCCCTTGGCCATGGTGACGATGTCCGGGAGGATCTCCCCGTGCTCGAAGGCGAACCACTTGCCCGTGCGCCCGAAGCCCGTCATGACCTCGTCGGCGACCAGGAGGATCCCGTGCTCGTCGCACAGCGCCCGCAGCCCCGCCAGGTAGCCGGGCGGCGGTGGCAGCACGCCGTTGGTGCCCGTGACCGGCTCGATGAACACGGCCGCGATCGTGTGCGGCCCCTCGGCCTCGATGACCTCGCGCAGGTACGCCAGGTTGTTGCGCGCGCGGTCCTCCTCGGTGGCCCCGAAGGAGTAGGCGTAGGGCTGGGGGTCCAGCACGTGGATGACCCCCGGCATCCCGGGCTCGTTGGGCCAGCGCCGGGGGTCCCCGGTGAGCTGGATCGCCCCGGCCGTGGACCCGTGATAGCTGCGGTAGCGAGCCAGGATCTTGGGTCGCCCGGTGACCGCCCGCGCCATGCGGATGGCGTTCTCGTTGGCTTCGGCGCCGCTGCTGCAGAACAGGAACTTGTCGATGTCGCCCGGGAGGGTGGCGGCCAGGAGCCGCCCGAGACGCGCCCGCACCGGCGTGGCCGCCCCCGCCACCGCGAAGGGCAGCTCGTCGAGCTGGCGTTTCATGGCCTCCCGCACGCGCGGGTCCCCGTAGCCGACGTGGACGCTCATGGCGCCGGCGTTCCAGTCCAGCAGGCGGCGCCCGTCCGCCAGGTGGACGTAGGACCCCTCCGCCCCCACCACCGGGAGCGGGGAGACGTGGGCGTTCGCGGACCACGTGTACAGCGTGTGGGCGCGGCAGGCCTCGACCATCTCGGCGCCCGACAGGGGCGGGGGCGTGGGGGACGTGTGGGCCGCGGAGGAGGGCTTGGGAGCGGGTTCCGAGGGAGTGGACATGGGTTCCTCTCAAGCGGGTGGGGGCGGCGGAAGCGCGCGCCTGAGCCGTCGTAGCGCCGCCCATGCGAGCGGTCCAAAGAAATCGTTTCGGGCGGCCACGGGGGGCCGTGGGAGCAACTTCGACGGGCCTCAGCGCCCGCGGAGCTCGGCGTGGCGGAAGCAGGACACGACGTGGTCGTTGACCATGCCCACCGCCTGCATGAAGGCGTAGCAGATCGTCGGCCCCACGAAGCGGAAGCCCTCCCCCTTGAGGGCGCGCGCCATGGCCCGGGAGCGGGGCGTCTCGGCGGGGATCTCCTCCCAGGTCCGGTAGCGATGCACCTCGGGCCCACCGCCCGCCAGCTCCCACAGCCAGCCCGAGAAGCCGTCCCCGCGCCGCTCCATGATGCGCAGGTAGGCCCGCGCGTTCGCGATCGTCGCCTCGATCTTGCCCCGGTGTCGGACGACGCCCGGGTCGGCCAGGAGGCGGGCGACGTCGGCCGGGCCGAAGCGGGCCACCCGCTCTGGCTCGAAGCCTTGGAAGGCGCGGCGGAAGGCCTCCCGTTTGCGCAGGATCGTGATCCAGGACAGGCCCGCCTGGAAGCCGTCCAGCGTGAGCTTCTCGAACAGCGCCCGGTCGTCGCGCTCCACCACGCCCCACTCCTCGTCGTGGTAGGCCACGTAGATCGGTTCTACCCCACACCATGAACAGCGGATCACGTTCACGCGCCTTCCTCCTGGCCGCACCCCGCGGGCCGGCCTCGTCCTCTCGCGCGGGCGTCTTGATCGCCGGCCCTCGCCCCCCGATAGTACGGGCAGCTCGCGACCCCGCGCAGCGAGGAGCCCCGCCGCCCCGTGGAAGGGCGCGACCCGCCCCGCCGCGCGGCGCCGAGCGACGCTCACTCCCCGCCCACCCAAGACCCGCCCGGCTCCTCGCGGGGCGCTCGACGCCCCACCCGGCCGGGACAGGATGCCGCCATGAGCACCGACGCACGCGACGATCGACGCACCCGTATGGAGGAGGCCATCGAGGCCACCGAGCTGGCCGACCTGGAGGACATCGACGTCCTCTACGAGTGGCTGGACGGGCAGCCGCTCCCCGAGGACGACCCCGGCGTGGGGGAGGCCTCCCTCGTGGTGGCCCTGTCCGCCGACGTGCGCCGGGTGACCTGGTACGCGGCCGGCCCACCCGAGGCTTTCGCTGAGGCCACGGGCGCCTTCTTGGCCCAGGCCGGGGCCACGGAGGAGGCGCTGAGCACCCTGGCCGACGCGGGCAAGGCTTTGGAGCCCGCGCGCGTGGGGTCCTGGGTGGAGCTCAGCGAGGAGGATCTGGACGGCGGCTGGTACCTGCCGGTGTCCATCCCCTTCCAGCGGGCGCGGAACTACGCGCCGCCGGGGGCGGTGGCCGAGGCCCTGGGCGTGTGGGCGCGGCGCTGCGGGGCGGCGGCGGCGGCCCAGCTCCGGCGTTCCGTGGAGGAGGAGCGTCCGCGCACGGAGCTGACCATCCCCCTGCCCGGCGGGGACGCCGCCCAGCAGCGGAGCCTCGCCCAGCAGGCCTTCGCGGCCGTGGGCGCGCCGTGGTTCGGGGCGGATGTGGAGCGGGCGTTGAGCACCGTGCCCGCCGGGCAGCTCGCCCTCGTCGTGGCGCTCACCCGGGCCGGCCTTCATCGGGCGGGCGTGTTGGCCCCCACCGCGTCGCTGGCGGGTCTGGACGAGCTGGTCGGGCGCGTCGCCGCGGGGCAGGAGGAGACGCTGGAGGCCTTCGACGAGGCCCTGGGCGGCGGGGGGCCCCAGTGGGTGGCCATCTCGCAGTACGCTCAGGGGTTGGGGATCGAGCTCCTCTACGAGCTCTGACCGGAGAAGGCTCGGTCGGCTCCTCTCGGCGCCGGGGCTCTGGGCGCGGGTCCTTTTGGCGGCGAGGGGCTTGGGGCGCTAGAATGAGACCTCGCCGCGTCCACCGCGACCCCGCAGCATCGGGGCGGTTCTCCGTGGGCTCCGGAGCCCGGGGGCTCCCCGGCCCCGGCCTCGCGGCCACGCGGCTCGATTGGACGGAGAGGGGGTGGCCCATGCGTGAGGCGGCACCGGGGGGGGACGGACGGCGGAGG
>CAYZID010000299.1:0-6835 GCA_964478315.1 uncultured Myxococcales bacterium
CTCTGGCTGAGGGGGGACTACTCTGGGTTAGGCTGAGGGAGGGGGGACTACTCTGGGTTAGGCTGAGGGGGGGCGCTGGGTCAGGCGCGCTTGGAGGGCGCGCTTGAGGACCTTCCCCGAGCCGCCTTGGGGGAGGCTGTCTACGAAGACGACCTCTCGGGGGACCTTGTCGGCGCCCAACCGCTCGCGCGCGAAGGCGAGCAGGGCCTCGACCGTGAGGCCCCCGTCGCTGTCGTTGGGGGCTGCCCCGGCGCGGTCGCTCACGACAAAGGCGACGATCTCCTCACCATAGTACGGGTCCGGGCGGCCCACGACGGCGGCCTCGGTGACACCCGGGTGCTCGCACAGGGCGTGCTCCACCTCCGAGGGGTAGATGGTGAACCCGCCCCGGAGGATGATGTCCCGCGTGCGGTCCACGACCGTGAGCCAGCCGTCAGGAGACAGACACCCCACGTCCCCGCTGTGCACCCAACCATCACGCACCCGCTCGGCCGTGGCCTCCGGGTCGTCCAGGTACCCCAACATGACGTTCGTGCCCCGAATGAGGACCTCACCCAAGGTCTCACCATCGCGGGGTACGTCGATGCCCTGGGCGTCCACCACGCGGATCTCCACCCCCCACACGGGTCGCCCCACGCTGCCCGGATGCTGGGGGGCCCGAGGCCCGTCGATGGTGGCGAAGGTGGCCTCAGTCATGCCGTAGCCCTGGCGGATCTCCACCCCCCCAGGGCGGAGCGCGGCCTCGGCGCGCTGGCGCACGTCTTCGGGCAGGGGCGCGCCCGCGCTCAAACACCAGCGCAGGCGACTCGGAGGCCCGGCCTCGCCTCCACCCGCATGAGCCGTGTCGCCCCGCGCCGGACCCAGCCGGGCCCAGGCGGCGAACATCGTCGGGACCGCCGGCACCCACGTCACCCCCTCGTGACGCATGAGGGCGCGCGTCCACGCCGCGTCGAAGCGACCACCGTCCGCCACCGGGAGCACCACCGTCGCCTCCGCGTAGAACGGCGCCAGCACCACCATGCGCCACCCGAACGAGTGGGTGAGGGGCAAGACCCCGAGCACCACGTCGTCCCGCCCCAGCCGCAGCGTGTGATGGACGAGCCCCGCCGTGTGGGCCACCAGCGACGCGTGAGAGATGACGGCGGCCTTGGGGTGCCCCGTCGTGCCCGACGTGTAGAGGATCATCGCCGCGCCGTCCCCCCCGGGCTCGGCCGGGTAGGGCAGGGCGGTAGGCCCGCGACCGGCGGCCGGCGCCTCCAGGGGCAGGACCCGCGGCGCTCCCCGCGTCCACACGGCGCGGGCGACCACGGCCCGACTCGCGGCGTCGGCCAAGAGGCACCGGGCGCGGGCGTGCTCCAGGCGTACGGCCACCTCCCGCGGAGCCGAGCGCACCGGGATGGGGACCACCACGCCGCCCGCATACACGATGGCGAACCACGCGGCCACCAGGTCCGCACCGTTGACGCCCATGAGCCCCACGCGCTCCCCCGGCTGAAGCCCCAACGCCCGGAGATGCGCGGCCTGAAGCCGCGCCCGCTCGTCCAGGGCCGCCGCCGAGATCTCACGCCGTCCGTGAGCGTCCACCTCCACCAGCGCCACGCGCTGCGGCGCGCGGAGGGCCGCCTGTCGAAGCACCTGTGCCACGCTCACCGCCATGGGAGCAGGGCACCGCGCCGCTCGCCCGGTGTCAAGCTCGCGGTGTGCCGCCCGCGCCGCCGCAAGCGGAACTGGGCGGTCACACCAACCAGGGAGCGGGCGGGCGGGAGGGAGCGGGCCCTACTGCGCCAGCGTCGGCTCCCAACCCCAGTCCGCATCGAAAAACCCGGTGCGCGTGGCGCCCTCCTCCGTCCAGACCAGGAAGTCCGGGGCGCCGCCCCGCGAGGAGAAGGGGACGAGGCGGTAGAGGAGATGCTGGCTTCCGGGCGTGGCGTACAGGACCGCCGAGAGGCGGGCGGCGCCGCTCCCCTCCCCCTCGGCCGCCACGGGCCGTGGGTAGACCAGCATGAGCGCCGCGTTGGACTGGGTCTCACCGTCTACCGTCACGCCGTCCGGGCCCCAGGCGAAGGGGAGGCCCGCGTTCGCCAACCACGCGAGCCCGGGCGCCGCGTCGTCGAGGCCCACGAAGACCAAGTTGTACGCCTCCAGGACCTCGAGTGTGAGTGCGTCATCCGGGAGCGCGAAGGCCTGACCGTTGCCGATGGCCGCCCAGTACGAGACGAGGAAGGCCGCGTAGTCGCGGGCCCAGGCTGCGTCCGCGCGGTAGACGAAGCCGAAGGGGTGCCGATAGACCTGGCTGTAGGGACCGGAGAGGCCCGGCTGCTTGCCCGTCGTGGGGCCCACGGTGAGCGCAGCGTCCGGGTTCACGACGTGGGGCTCGCCGTCCACGAGGACCGTCTCCACGCCCCGCCCGGCCAGGGCCGCCGTGTCCAGCCGCAGGCTGCGGACGTTGTTCGTGTCCAAGACGACCACGCCGTCGTCGTCCGCGCTGGGCGCCGAGTGGAGCGTGAAGTCTTCATTGGGGTTCGCCGTGGACGTCACCGTGACGTAGCTGACGCTCGGACTGTACCACGCGGCGGGCGACCGGAAGTCGAACGCTAGCGGCGTGACCTCCCGGCTCCGCGCCCGCATGAACTCGAAGGCCGGCGGCCAGTCGGCGCAGTTCGTCCCCTCCTCGGCGCCATACCAGAAGTGCCCGGCCCCTGGCTCCTCGTGATAGACGAGGTCGTCGGTGAGGGGCTGGAGCAGGGCGAACATGTCCCGGGCCTCGCGCACGGGCACCACGGGGTCCTCGCCGCCGTGGAGGATGTAGACGCTCTTGTCCGCCAGGTTGTCGAGGTACCGGATCGTCTCGCTGTGGGCGCGGGCCCGCGCAAAGGCGCCGGTGGGCTTGGGGTCCCCCGTGTAGCTGTAGAAGGATCGCCAGGCGGCGCTGGGCGTGAAGGTCGCGAAGAGGTACGGGTGCATGACGCTCATGTGCCACGTGCCGTGGCCGCCCATGGAGACGCCCGTGGCGTACAGGCGCGTGGGGTCGATGGGGAAGGCGGCGCGGGCGTCCGCCAGGGCGTTGAGCGCGTTGTCGTGGCCCCATTCCTCCCAGTCGAAGCCGAACCGACGCCGGTTCGTGGGGCTGATGATGTAGGTCCAGTCCTTGGGCGTGTACCAGCCGTTGGCGTGGATCGCCTGATCCCCCGCACCGTGGAGCGACAACACGAGGCCATACCGCTCGCCCGGCTCCGGCGCGGGGTCCGCCGGGGCCAGCACGCCATAGTACTGGACCGACCCATCCACCGGAGAGCGGAACGTGCGCCGGTAACTCTCGGCGCCCGAGACGACCTCCAGCGCGAGGTCCCGCTCGTAGGCCTCGTCCAGGTCGGGGGAGGTGAGGCGCAGCGTCACGTGCAGCTCGGCGCCCTCCTCGCCACCCGCCGGCGCGGTCCACGCGTGGGTCGGGATGAGCCGGAAGGCGACCTGGGTGAACGCCCCCGGGGCGAGCCAAGGGAGCGTCGTCGTCGTCTCCTCCACGTCCGCGCTGGCCAGGACCCGCGCCGCCACGTCGCGCAGCGGCCGGCCGGACAGGTTGAGGACGTGGACACCGACCCACTGGGTGTCCTCTCGCCCCGCGACGAGGTCGGGCACGGTGACGTCCTCCAGATTCATGTGGAGCGCGTCGGGCGTGGTCTCCAGCACGATCCGCAGCGCGCGCTGGGGCCTCGCCTGGGAGGCCACGATGGCATGCTCGCCCGGCCCGAGCACGAGAGGCACGCGCACGGGCTCGGCGCCGCCATAGAACTCGCCCGGTTGACGGTGTACCCCGTCCAACCACACCGAGCCCACGTTGTCGAAGCGCCCCACGACCCGCGTCGTCGCGTCGACGCTCACCTTCGCGACCACGTAGGCGTATGGGGTGGAGTAGGGGCCAAGCCGGCCCTCCTCGTCGGGTGCCGTCTCGTGCCACAGGGTCCCGTAGCCGTCCACGCCTGCCGAGGGCGTGACAAAGCTACCGTACTCCAGGCTGTCGCCCACCGCGTTCGCCCCGGAGGTCGGAGGCGTCGCCACCAACCACTCCGTCACATCGAGGGGCGTCAGCGTCGCTGGCGGTGCCACCGACGGCGTCGCGTCCACCTCCAGCGCGGCGTCGCCGTCCTCCGCGTCCGTTGCGCCCTGTGCATCCTCGCTCCCCGTCGCTAGGTCCCCCCCGCCCCCGCCGTCGGCGTCTCCGAGTTGCGCGGCCCCGCTCGCGCTCGGGTCGGGACCGCCCCCGCAGCCCGCCAGGACCGCGCCCAGGAGGCCCAGCAAGAGCGCCGGCCAGAGCGCCGCGTCGAGGGGGGCCGAGATCCACGGTGCGCGAGGGGCGGGGGAGGAGGGGGATGGACGCATGGGCTCTCTCGGGGACTCTCGGTGAGGCGAAGGGCGGTGAAGCGAGGGGCCGGGCGGGGGTCGCCGCGACGACTCTGGGTCGCCGCGACGACTCTGGGTCGCCGCGACTCGGCGCCGCGACGACTCTGGGTCGCCGCGACTGTGAGGCGAAGGGCGGTGAAGCGCCGCGACGACTCTGGGTCGCCGCGATGAGGGTCGCCGCGACGACTCTGGGTTGCCGTGATTCTGAGTCGCCGTGATGCCCGGTGTCCAGCCGCGTCGGGTCGCCGCGGGCACAGCCGGGCCGCCGCGCCCCACAAAACCCTTGCGTCGAGCGGCGGGCGCTCGTACTTTGCGCCGCAAAGCGTTTGGCTTTGCGGGACAAAGCTAAGCGTCCGCGCCGCGACCACCGCGGAGGACCGCACCCCATGACCACCAGCGCCCACGCATCGACGCCACCGGACCGCGGCGTATCCGATCACGCGGACCGCGGGCATCGCGAAGGTCGTGACACCGCCGCCGTCACCGACCTCTCGGGCCGTGCGCTGGCAAACCTGCGCTACATCCGCTCGACCATGGCGCAGGCCCAACGCCTCACGACGATCCCCGGGCTGGCCTTCGCGGCCATGGGCGCCACGGCGGCGCTGGCCGCCGTAGTCGCGAGCGCCTGGCCCGTGTCCACCACCGCGTGGCTCTACGCCTGGCTGGCAGAGGCCGTCGCCGCCGTGGGCGTCCTCGGCGTGGCCATGCGGCGCAAGGCCCGCGCCCTGGGCCCCCCCACTTCGCGAGGCGTGGGCCGACGCTTCCTCATGGGTATGCTCCCGCCGCTCGTGGCGGGCGCCGTGCTCACCGGCGCCCTCCGGGCCTCGGGCGCGGCCCACCTGGTCCCGGGCCTCTGGCTCCTCCTCTACGGCGCCGCCGTCGTGTCGGGCGGCGTCCTGTCCGTGCGCCTGGTGCCCGTCATGGGCGCGGCCTTCATGGCGGCGGGCGTGACCGCCCTCCTAACCCCCGCACCTTGGCCCAACACCTTGCTCGGGCTGGGCTTCGGTGGCCTCCACGTGGTCTTCGGGCTCCTCATCTGGAGGCGCCACGGTGGGTGAGGGGCGCGCACGCAACGCATCCGCGCGGGCGCTGCCGTCCACCGCCGCGCGCGCCGACGACCGCGCTGGCGGGGCGCGAGGGGCTCCGGCTCCGCTCGTGAGCATCCCGGGCTACCTGGACGGCGAGGGCCCGCCGCCCGCAGACCGGCTGGATCGCCTCCTCCAGGGCGTCCGCCTGGGTATCGTCAGCGCCCTGGCGGTGAACGAGGCCCTGTCCTTCGCGGACCTCAAGCGCCTCCTCCGCGTCACCGACGGAAACCTGAGCGTCCACGCCCGCCGCCTGGAGCAGGCGGGCTACGTGCGCGCCACCAAGGAGGGGCGCGGCCGTCGGGCGCGCACCCTCTACCGCCTGACCCCAGAGGGCCGCGCCGCGCTCGAGCGCTACCTCGATCACATGGAAGCCATCATCCGCGCCACGCGCGGGGGAGAGACCCCATGACCGCCTCCCAGCCCACCACGTCCACGCGCGACGACAGCCCCCGCCCCGAACCCGCCCCCTTCGAGGGGCTCCACGTGGCGATCATCATGGACGGCAACGGACGATGGGCCCAGGCCCGCGGCCTCCCGCGCGTCTTCGGACACCGTCAGGGGGAGAAGTCGGTGCGCAGCGTCGTGGAGGCCGCGCCGGATCTGGGCATCGGGACGCTCACCCTGTACGCCTTCTCGGCGGACAACTGGCGGCGCCCGCCCTTCGAGGTGGGCGAGCTCATGCGACTGTTCGCCGAGCACCTCGTGAGCGAGCGCGATCGCTGCATCGATAACGGCGTGCGCCTCAACGTCATCGGGCGCCGCGACCGACTCCACGACGACCTCGTAGCCACCATCGACGAGGCCGAGGCGGCCACCGCCCACGGGACCCGGCTCCACCTGCGGATCGCCGTGGACTACTCGGCGCGGGACGCCCTCGTGGCCGCAGCGGCGGACCCGCGCGCGCAGACCGGGCGCGAGGGGTACCGCTTGGCGCTCAACGACGCCATCCACTCCACCCCGGCCGCCCCGGACGTGGACCTCCTCGTCCGCACCAGCGGTGAGCAGCGCCTGAGCGACTACATGCTCTGGGAGAGCGCCTACGCCGAGCTGCTGTTCGTGGACACCTTGTGGCCCGACTTCGACGGCGCCGCCCTGGGCGCGTGCGTTCAGGCGTTCCAGCGCCGGGAGCGGCGCTTCGGGGGGCTCACGCCCGTGTCCGCGAAGCCCGCCGTGACCGGCGCCGTGGCCTGAAGCCGGCCCCCTCGTCGTCCGGCGGCGCGCGTCCGGCCGGCGAGGGACGCGGCGGGCAGATACAACAAAGGCGAGCCCTCCTCTCGGAGAGCCCGCCTCGTGTTGGTAGCGGGGACAGGATTTGAACCTGTGACCTTCGGGTTATGAGCCCGACGAGC
>CAYZID010000300.1:0-6816 GCA_964478315.1 uncultured Myxococcales bacterium
GGCGGGGGGGCGGCGCCCACGAGGGCGAAGGCCGCCGGGAGGCGCTCCGCCAGCGCCCCAAAGTCCTCGCCCGCGCTGGTGCGATAGTCGGCGCGGACCGCGTCCACTCCCTCGACCCGGGGCGCGGCGGCGCGGGCGAGGCCCGCGACCGCCGGGTCGTTGACCGTGGGCCCACAGTGCCGGACCCAGGTGACGTCCGCGTGGACCCCGTGGGCCGCGGCGACCCCCGCCGCCAGGGCGCGGACGCGCTCCTCCAGGCGCGCCTCGGTGGGGGCGCTCATGGCGCGCACGGTCCCGCGGAGCGTGACCGCGTCGGGGATGACGTTGAAGGCGTCGCCTCCCTGGATGGCGCCCACCGTCACGACGACGGGGTCCCCCGGTGTACCCACCTCGCCCGGGAGCGCGTGAAGTGCGCCCACCAAGGCGGCGGCGGCGGGGACGGGGCTCCGGGACCGCGAGGGCATGGCGGCGTGGCCGCCGGCGCCGCGGACGACCACCGTGAGCTCCACGACGGCGGCCATGACGCCCCCGTCGGGGAGCGCCACGGTCCCAAGGGGGAGCTCGTTCCACACGTGGAGGCCAAAGGCGGCGTCCATCCCCTCCAGGGCACCGTCGGTCACGCACGCCTCCGCGCCACCCGCCCCCTCCTCGGCGGGCTGAAAGAGCAGTCGCACCCGCAGCCCCGGGGGCATGTCCGCGGCGAGCAGGCGCCCCGCCACGATGAGCGCCGCCATGTGGGCGTCGTGACCGCAGGCGTGCATGCGCCCTGGGTGGACCGACGCGAAGGGGAGCCCCGTCGCCTCGGTCACGGGGAGGCCGTCCATGTCGGCGCGGAGGAGGAGCCCGCGCGGGGCGTCCCGCGGCCCCAGGTCCACGACCAGGCCCGTGCCGCCCACGTCGCGGGCGGGCCCGAGCCCCTCCACCAGGGTGCGAACCAGGCGCTGGGTCTCGCGCTCCGCGAAGGCCAGCTCGGGCAGCCGGTGGAGGCGGCGGCGGAGCTCCACGACGGAGGCCCGGGCTTCTCCGGGCAGCGCGACGCCGTGCCTCATCCCGCCTCGGTGTGGGCGTCGCCCCCGGCGGGCTCATCGCCCGGGGAGCCGTCTCCGTGGGGCGGGGCCTCCGCTGGCTCCTCCGGGGGGGGCTCATAGCGCCACATGGGGCCGTCGAAGTCCTCTCGGATCTCGCGCGAGAAGTGCCGCTCCCACCGGACGTCTCGATACAAGTGCCGCCGGAAGGCGGTGAGGCTGCTCACGACGTCCAGGTTCGTCTCCTCGAGCAGCTCGGGCGGCTCATAGCGCGCCGAGCGGAGCTCGGCGATGGCGTCGATGTCGATGCCCGGCGCCGGGCGATCGTGTTGGAGAGGCAGCCGGCCCTGCCCCTCGTCCATGCGCTCTACGCGCCCCAGGTTCCGCAGGATGAACTGGGGCTCCAGCTCCCGCATCTGGTCTTGGACGCTGGACGGGTAGTTGTCCGGATGCATCTCCACGGGGAGCTTGAACAGCCCCCGGAAGGACGCGAGCGCCTCGAGCACGTCGAAGTCCACGAACTTGTCGGCGTGCGTGTCGATGGGCTCCAAGGGCCTGGGGCCCGGGCGATCCATCCAGGGACGAAGCCGCATCCCGGTGCGTCCAGCGAACCGCAGGTGCGGCTCGAAGGGGTCGTGGGTCACGGCGAACCCAGCGCCGCGCTCGCCCCCTGGCTGGGGCTCGGCTCCGTGGGGCTGGGGCTCGACCGTGGGCGTGTCCGCGGCCTCGGGGTCTCGGGACACGGTCGGCTCAGGAGCCGCTGGTCTTGATGTGCAGCTCCTCCTCCTCCTCCTGGTAGTACTCGCTGGTGCGCACCCGCTCGGTCACCTCACCCAGCTCATCCTCCAGGAACTTGGAGAACTCCAGACAGTCCTTACCGCTCACGCCCTCTACCTCGATCTTCACGTTCCCGTCGGGACCGATGGTGATGATGAGATCCTTGTGCGTCGCCATGGCTCAGCTCCCCCTGTTCAGCTCCACGTCCGCACGCGGACCTGGATGGTCTCTTCCTCGGTCTCTTCTTCGCTCTCGATGGTGTAGCCGGCCTTCTTCACCTCCTCCATCACCTTGTGGTAGCTGTAACGCTGGGTTACGCGCTGGAGGAACTCCTCCTCGGTGATGCCGCGCGTGGTCTCTACGCCCCACCAGTCGGCGACGAAGGCGTAGGTCCCGTCCGCTTCGAGCTTCACGCCGATGTCGTAGGTCTTGGAAGCGTGGATGGACAGCTCGGCCTCGGTGTCCTGGCGCTGATAGCCCCGGACGCGGACCTTCTGGTGCTCCTCCGCCTGGGTGAACTCGAACTCCAGGTCCTTGAGGGCCCGGATGAGGCAGGTGAGATCCTTGATCTTCGTCTTGACCGACGTGAAGTGCGACATGATTGCTCTCCTTGGGCGGGGACCACCCCCCGGGCGGCGGCCATGGTTCGGCTCGACGCGCCCGGGGACTCAGGGTGCCAACGGGCGCGCTAGATTTCCAGCTTGCGACCACCAAGCTCGCGGGCCGAGTCATCCTCCAGGCTGGCGCGCCGCGCGCGGGACTTGGCCCACTCGCGCATGTTGTCGATCTTCTCCTTCATCGTGTACGACAGGGGGATGATCTCCTCGACGGACTTGAGCACGCGCTCCGTCGTAAGCTCAGCCTTGTCGTCCTCGTAGCAGTCGTAGAGCGCGCTGACGATGACCTGCTCGATCTCCGAACCGCTGAAGCCCTGGGCCGCCGAGACGAGGGCGGGGATGTCGAACTTCTTGGGGTCGCGGTCCTTCTTGGCGATGTGGATCTCGAAGATCTGCCCCCGCTCCGACGGGCTGGGCAGGTCCACGAAGAAGATGTCGTCGAAGCGCCCCTTACGCAGCAGCTCGGGGGGTAGCGCCGAGACGTCGTTGGCGGTGGCCACGACGAACACGGACGAGTCCTTCTCCTGGAGCCAGGTGATGAACGTCCCGAACACGCGCGCGGTGGTGCCGCCGTCGGTCTGCCCCGACGAGGCCGTGCCGCTGAAGCCCTTCTCCAGCTCGTCCAGCCAGAGGATGGACGGGGCCACCGCCTCGGCCGTCTTGATGGCCTTGCGCATGTTCTCCTCGGACGAGCCCACGAGGCTCCCGAAGACCTTGCCCACGTCCAGGCGCAGCAGGGGCATGTGCCACACGGCGCCGATGGCCTTGGCCACGAGCGACTTCCCGCACCCGGGCACGCCGATGAGGAGGATGCCCTTGGGCGCCGGCAGCCCGAAGTCGCGGGCGTCGCGCCGGAAGGCCGCCTTGCGCTTGTTGAGCCAGGCCTTGAGCACCTCGAGCCCGCCCACACCGGAGAAGGTCTCGTCGGTCTGGTAGAACTCCAGAATGCCGGACTTGCGGATGATGCCCTTCTTCTCCGCCAGGATGGTGTCGATGTCGAAGTCGCGGGTCTTGACGAGCGACTTCGCGAAGACGCTCTCCGCCTCCTCGGCGGTGAGGCCCAAGGCCGCCTCGACGACCTGCTCGCGCAGGACGGTGTCATCGCGCACGGCGAGGTGGACCTCGTCGGGGACGCTCTGGGCGACCTTCCAGACGATCTCTTCGAGCACGTCGCGGTCCGGGAGGTCGTAGTCCACGACCGCCAGGTCCTTCTCGATCTCCATGGGCGCCGAGAAGATGGGGCTCAACAGCACGAGGTGCTGGTTGTAGTCGCTCTCCTTGAACTCCCGGTGGACGTCGCGCAGGCGGCGGACGACGGAGGGGTCCTTGAGGTAGGGGTGGTAGTCTCGGAGGATGCAGATGACGTCGTCCTCGAAGTTCACGACGAAGTCCAGCGCCCGAAGGGGATCCTTGATGTCCTGGAAGGAAGATCCCCCATCGAGGGACACGAACCCCTCGGTGATGGACCACACGAGGACCTTGCGCTGACGCGCCTCCCCGATGGCCTGGATGGCGGCCTCCACGCGCTCCTCCTCCGGGGACACGACGTAGATGAGCCCGTAGCGGGCTCGGATGAGGAACTCCAGCTCCTGTCGGCTTCCGTATTCCTTAGGCATGGCTTGTCTCGCTTGTTGCTCGTGGTCCCCTCACCCGTGTCCGAGCGGCCGCCACGGGCGCCCGAGCCCGCCGGGTGGGGTGCCCCGGCGGCGCGTGTCTCTCAACCGTCTCGACCGATCCGCGCCGGTCAGCTCAGCGCGTCCTCCAGCTCCCGGAGCTCTTGGCGCAGATCGCCAGCGTCCGCCAGCAGCACCGCGAGCACCTCTCGGATGCTCTCCACGGCACCGGCGATGTCTCCGCCCTCGCGCGCCTCGTCCTCTGCCTCGTCCACATAGGTCTTGAGCAGGCTGATGTTGGACTTCCACCCGCTGTAGATGTCCAGGACGGCCTCCACCTGCTCGGCCGCCTTCGCCTTGAACGCCAGGTCGACCCGCACCTCCCCGGTGACGCCCGCGCCGCCGGCCTTGGCCTCCTCCAGCTCCTCCTCCAGGCGGTCCACCTCCGCCATAGCCTCGTCGAGCTGCTTGCGAAGCGCCCTCACCTCGTCCCCACTGTCCCCGCCTGCCGCCACGGGCGGCCCAGCCGCGCGCAGCTCCTCCAACTCCTCCTCCAGACGGTCCACCTCGGCCATGGCCTGGTCGAGCTGCTTGCGGAGCCCCTCGTCCCCATCGGAGACCCGGGCCCGCGCGCGCTCCAGCTCCTCCTCCAGGCGGTCGTTCTGGGCCATGGCCTGGTCGAGCTGCCGCTGGAGGTCCCGGTCCGCGCTGCCTCCCCCCTTGAGCTGGGCCAGGGCGTCGTCCAGCTTCTCCTGCAGGGCGTCGTTCTTTCGCTCCAGGAAGTTGATCTGCGCGTCGAGCCGCGCCTTGGCCTCCGGTCCGAACTCGGCCAGCCGCTCTCGCAGCCGCTCGATCTCCTCCCGCGCCTCCTCCAGGTCCCCGTTGACCCGCTCCAGCTCCCGCGTGCGCCGCTGAAAGTCCGGGTGCGCCGTGATGTCGCGCCGCTCCTCCAGCCGCTGCTGGAGCTCCTCGGTCTGGCTCTTGGCCTCCTTCGCCAGGTGCTGGAACTTCCGGAGCCTCTCCTTGAGCTCGTCCACCTCGCGGTTCTTCTCGAAGAACTTCTCCAGGACCTCACTCCGGGCCTCCTCCAGATCCTTGACCCCAGTGCCCATCTTCAGGTCGTAGATCTGGCGGCTCTGGTCCTCGATCTCCAGCTTGAGCTCTCGGATGACGTTCTCCTTCTCGGAGATCACCTCGCGCAGGAGCTGGAGCTCGCGCTCGAGCTGGCGCTGCTGGGAGTTATCGTGGTTGAACGAGTCCTGGAGCGCCTCTAGCTCCTCCCGGGTGCTGCGGAGATCGTACTCCATGAGATCGAGCTCTCGCTGGAGCTCGTCGATCCGTCGATCCTTCTGGACGACCTTGGCCTTGAGGTCGCTCATGAGCTCCGCCGTCTCGGCCTTGGACGACTCGGCCCCCGCGAGGTCCGCCTCCAGCTCGGACACGCGGCGCTCTAGCTCATCCGCCCGCTCCTGGGCTTCCGCGAGCTCCTCGCGGGTCCGCTCCACCATGTCCTGCGCGTGCGAGGCCTGCTGCCGCACGCGGTTGTAGCGCTCGTGCCAGCCGTCCAGCTCCTCGGTGTTGCGCTCCTCACGCTGCTCCAGCTCGCGGCACCGCCCCTCGAGCTCCTCGATGCGCAGGCGCGCCTCCTCCAGCTCTCGCTCCGCCTTGCTCAGCGCCTCCTTGGCCTCCCGCTCCGCCGCCGCCGCCGCCCGCTTGGCGGCGCGCTCCCGCCGCGCCTCGGCCGCGCTGTCCTGGCCGCCCCGCTCCGCGCGGCCTTCCCGCTCCTCTCGCCGGGACGCGCGCTCCTCCCGCGCCCTCGCCCTGGGCTTGGGAGGCTCCGGCTCCGGCGCCGACCGCGCGGGCTCGGGAGCTGGCGCCGCCGACGGGGCCGCCTTGGGGGCCTCCCCGCGCTCCTTGGCCTCCCGGCGAGCCCGCCGCTCGGCCAGCCGCCGCTCGCGCTCCGCCCGCCGACGGGCGCGCGCCGCCGCCCTGGGGTCCTCCTCGGCCGCCGGCTCGCGCCGTCGCTCGGACGGCGGCTCGGGCGCTGACGCCGGAGGCTCGGACGCAGCGCCCCCTCCGGCCTCCGCGGCCCGCCGCCGCTCGCGCTCCGCGCGCCGTCGCTCGCGCTCCGCCCGCCGCCGCTCCAGCGCCGCCGCGCGGTCCTCTCGCTCACCCCGCCGCGACCTCGCCTCACGGGCCCCCGTGCTCGCGCCCGCGTCGGACGCTGGCCTCCGCCGGGTGCTCGCGTCCCGGATGCGGGCGGCGAGGTCCCCGAAGCGGATCGCGTCGCCGTGCTTGAGCGTCGCCCGCTGCACCATCTCGCCGTTGACGTAGGTGTGGTTCGAGCTCCCGAGGTCCTCGATGACCCACTCGTCCCCATCCGCGTACAGCTTGGCGTGGTTCCGGCTGACCGAAGGGTTCTTCGTGTGCAAGACCGAAGAGGGCTTGCGCCCTACGGTGATCACCTCGCCGGCGCGCAGGGGGATCGCGATCTTCTGACCATCGTCGTTTCGAAAGACAAGCTGAAGCACGGCGGGACGGACCTCGTGGCGGCGCGAATCGGGCGCCGCCTAGAGGGCCCTGGTGGCGGCGCACCGAGACCATAAGGCGAACCGCGACGCCTTGTCCACGCCGCCACCGCCCCCCCGATCCGCCACCTGCTCTGGAATTCGGCTTTGGATCCCGCGTGTGGGCGGCGTCGGGCTGCGCGGCCCCACAAGCGGCTGGCCGCTCGACGTGACGCGGCCACGCCTCCGCGCCCAGCCGCTTGCCTCCTTGCCCAAA
>CAYZID010000301.1:0-6690 GCA_964478315.1 uncultured Myxococcales bacterium
AAACGCGGCCTCCTGCGCCTCGGTCCGCAGAGCAGGTGGCGGATCTGGGGTGACCTGGCCGTGGTTGTTGTCGTCGCCCGTGTAGACGTAGGTCCCGCCGAGGTCCTGGCCGGTGAGGACCACCTGCGCCCCCCCGAACGCGCGCGTGTCTCGCGTCGTCCGGATCGATCTCGGGGTTGCGTCGGCCCCCGAGGGCGCGCACAATGCCGTTCGACCCATTGGTCGAAAAAGGAACCGGAGGTCGAACGATGGGCCGAACCCCTCACGCAACCCCACCCGAGGCCCCGGATCCCGGGACTTCGGCGGAGCCTCGAACGGCCGCCGAGCGGCGGCGCGCCCGAGAGCGCGCCCAGCGCGTGGAGAAGATCCGGGCGGCGGCCACGCGCGTCTTCGGGCGCCGGGGCTATGAGGGGGCCACCATGGCCCTCATCGCCGCCGAGGCCGAGCTGGGGAAGGCCAGCCTCTACTACTACTTCCCCACCAAGAGCGCCCTCTTTGGCGACCTCCTCCGGGCCACCGCCGAGGAGCTGGGGCGGGCCGTCACGGCCGCCATGGCCGAGGAGCCAGACCCCTTCGAGGTCATCGCCATCTACCTGCGCGAGACCGTCCACCTGTTCGCGCGCCACCCGGAGTTCGCGGCCGTCCACCGCCGCACCGCCACGGCGGGTCCGGACCTCTTTCGGGAGCTCGCCGGCCCGGAGGCCGCCGCCGCCGTGGGGCGCTCCCACGCCCTGTTGGGCCGCGCCATGGGGCAGGTGAGCCGACGCCTCCCCGCCCACCACGCCGAGACGCTGCCGCGGCTCGTCGCCAGCTTTCTTCTGGGGCTGGGAGCGCGCATCGAAGGCGCGCCCGCCGGCGCCCCGGAGGCGTCCACGAGCGTGCCGGCGCTCGATGGAGAGATCGCGCTGTTCGTGGACGGCCTGCGCACCCTGTGCGGAGTCGCCCCGAGCCCGGCCCCCGACGACACCCCGGAGGTTCCGTGATGTGGGCAGGCCTCACCGACCGCGTCTTGGCCCGTCCCTGGGCGGCCTTGGGCCTCTCGCTGCTCGTGGTGGGCGGCCTCAGCGCCGGCCTGAGCCGCCTCACGGCCGACACCGACGTCACCAAAGACCTCCCTCAGAGCCTCCCGGCCAAGCAGCTCTACGACCGCATCGGGGAGATGTTCCCCGCCAAGGAGGTCCTCGTCGTCGCCGTGGAGGACCCGGACCTGTTCACGCCCCAGGGGGCGCGGCGCTTGAGCGCGCTCACCCGGACGCTGGAGGAGGTGGACGGCGTCCAGTCGGTCCTGGGCCCCACGAACGCCAAGATCATCCGCGGCGTGCCGGCCGGCCCGGGAACCGACGGGGGCGCGGGGACCGGGACCATGGACGTGCGCGCGGCCGCCGACCCCCTGCCGAAGACCCCCGGAGACGTCCAGCGGTGGCGCGACCGCCTGGCCTCCATGCCTGGGCTCGTGGGCTCCATCGTCAGCCGCGACTGGGGTGCCGTGGCCTTCGTGGTCTTCATCAAGGCCGGGCGCCGGGAGGCCGACGTCGCCGGGCGCGTCTTCGCCGTGGCCGAAGACCCCGCGGCGAGCCAGGGCTATCGGCTCCTCGTGGCTGGCCGCCCGGCGGCCATGTACTGGGCCAAGCGCATCATGGGCCGAGACATGGGGATGCTGTCCTCGGCCGCCCTGGGCATCGTGCTCCTCATCCTGCTCATCGCCTTCCGCAGCGTGCGCGGCGTGGCCCTGCCGCTCGCCGTGGTCATCGGCGCCGTCCTCGCCACCCTGGGCCTGTCCGGCTGGTTGGGGCAGCCCCTCACCCACTCCACCGAGTCGCTGCCCATCCTCCTCATCGCCATCGGCGTGGCCGACGGCATCCACATCTTGAAGGGCTACTACACGCGCGCCCGGGACGCCTCCGGGCCCGCTGCGGCCGTGCGCGCCACCATGGCCGACCTCAACCGGCCCGTGGTCCTCACCAGCCTGACCACGGCCCTGGGCTTCCTCGCCCTCAACGTCTCGGGCGTGGACTCCATCATGCGGCTGGGCCTGCTCACCGCCTTCGGCGTCCTCGTGGCCTTGGGCCTGTCGCTCGTCTTCATCCCCGCCACGCTGGCGCTCCTCCCGTTGCCCCGCTCGGCCCAGCGCCAGCGCCCCCAGGGCGCCCGCTTCGAGCGCCTGGAGGACGCCGGCGCCCGCTACGCCCGCTGGCTGGTGCGCCGCAAGGGTTGGGTCCTGGCGGCCATCGCCGCCGTGGTGGCCCTCGCCATCTACGGCGGCACGCTGGTACGCTCGGAGATGTCCAACCTGGACAACTTCCGCCCAGGGCACCCGCTCCACGCCTCCACGCACCTCATCAACGACCGCTTCGGCGGGGCGATCGGCCTGACCTTGGTCGTCGAAGGGGGACACCCGGACGCCATCAAGGACCCCGCGCTGCTCCAAGCCATGGACGACCTGGCCGCCTATGCCGCCGGTCTACCTCACGTGGGCTCGGTGCGCTCGCTGACGACCTTCATCAAGCAGATGATGAAAGCCGTGAGCGACGACGACCCCAAGCAGTTCCGCATCCCCAAGCCCAAGGAGACCTTCGTCGACCGCTGGGACGAGGAGGTCGCCGACCCCGACGGCACGCGCCGCGTCATCCACCACGCCGATCCCTTCGAGGTCGACGGCCGGGCCGTCGTGGCCCAGCTCTTGGAGGCCTACCTGGTGGGCGGGAAGCCCGGCGACTTCGCCACGATGGTCACGACCGACTTCTCCTCGTCCAAGATCGACCTCACGCTGGACAGCGACCGCGCCACCGTCTTGGACCAGGTGGCCCGCTCCCTGCGTGACTACATCGCCGAGCACTTCCAGGCGCCCGGCTCGGAGGCCGGCGCGAGCCCCCAGGGCCAGGCGTCGACCACCCAGGGGGGCGCCAAGCCCGCGGCCTCCAAGCCCGTCGCCCCTGCGGCCTCCAAGCCCGTCGCCAAGGTCGAGCTCACCGGCATGGCCGAGCTCATCCGCGCGGTGAACGCGGCCGTCGTCAAGGGCCAAGGGTGGTCCATCGTCACGTCGCTGCTGCTGGTCTGGCTGGTGACGGCGCTCCTGTTCCGCTCGGCGGTCTTGGGGCTCTTCGCCACCATCCCCCTGTTCTTCAGCCTGTTTCTCAACTTCGGCGTCATGGGCTTCACCGGCATCCCCCTGAACCTCATCACCATGACCACCAGCTCCATCGCCATCGGCGTGGGCGTGGACTACGCCATCCACTACGTCCACCGCGTCCAGCACGAGCGGCGGGCGGGGTTGGGCTTCGACGAGGCCATCCCCGCCGCCATGCGCGACAGCGGTGTGGCCATCGCCATGAACGCCCTCACCGTGGCAGCCGGCTTCTCGGCCCTGACCCTCAGCGCCTACCGCGGCGTGGCCCACATGGGGCTCCTCATCGCCGTGACCATGCTCACCAGCGCCTTCGGCGCGCTGACGCTCCTGCCCATCGTCTTCGCGTGGCTCAAGCCGCGCGCCTTCACGGGCTCGCACGCTGGCCCCCACACCGACCCCTCGACAGGTCCCAAGGAGGTGTCCTCATGAACCCGCACCGCTCGCCTCGACGTTCGGCCTTGTTCCTCGTGGGCGCGCTGACGGCCGCGGCCGCCCTCACCCCGCACGTTCGCGCCGCCGCTCCCGCAGCGGACGACGCCCGGTCCCTCATGGACCGCGTCTTCCACCGGGCCTCCTGGCGGGACATGACCGCCAAGGTGCGCCTGGAGCTGCGCGACAAGCAAGGCGACACGCGCACGCGCGAGATCGAGATGTGGTCCAAGAAGAACGACCGTGGCGAGAGCCGGATGCTCATGCGCTTCCTCGCCCCCGCCGACGTCCGCGGCATGGGCTTCCTCCTCATCGAGCACGAGGAAGGCCAGGACGACCGGCGCCTGTTCCTGGCCGCCATGCGCCGCGTCAAGCGCATCAGCGCCTCGGGGAGCGGCGGGAACTTCATGTCCAGCGACTTCACCTACTACGACATCGGGCGCCCCAAGCTGCGCGACTGGCGCTTCCACCTGGACGGCCAGCGCGACGTTCCGTTCCAAGGCAAGGCCGTGCCTTGCGCCGTGGTCGTGGGCGAGGCCGCCAACGCCGACGTCAAGCGCAACACGGGATACTCCAAGGTGATTTGGTACGTGGACCGCGCGCGCCTGGTGACCCTGGCCGCCGACTACTTCGACGAGGACGGCGTTCTGTTCAAGCACTTGGACGTCCTGGAACTCCAGGACGTGAACGGCGTGCCCTTCGCCACGCGCATGCGGGCCGTGGACAAGACCACGGGCCACCAGAGCGAGATGGTCTTCGAGGAGCTCAAGACCAACCAGGGCGTGGCCGACAGCACCTTCACCGAGCGTGCTCTACGGCGCGGCGTGCGGTGAGGCGCCTCCTCCCCGCCCCCTCCGCGCGGACGCTGGGCCTGGCGGCGGCCCTGGTGGCCGCCACCGCGTGGGGCACGCCCCCTGCCCGCGCGGGCGACGGCCCCGCCCTGGGCGGCTTCGTCAGCGGGTTCGCCTTCCAGGAGCTGGCCGACCCCTGGGAGCTGGACCGCGTGGGCACGCGCCTCCAGTTCGCCGTCCGCGGGGCCTCGGGCGCACACGTCCGCTACTTTGGCGCCGTGGACTTTGAGCTGGACAGCCGTCTGCTCGACCGCGACCAACCCATGAGCCGCGGCCAGGGCCTGGACGTCTACCCCGTGGAGGCCTGGGTCCTCCTGTCCTGGGGCGACTGGGACCTCAAGCTGGGCCAGCAGTTCATCTTCTGGGGGCGCACGACCTGGGTGAACCCCACCGACGTCATCACGCCCTGGGACTACCCGGACATGTCCAGCCAGATCGAGGACTACCGCTTGGCCCCCGTGGCCGCCCGACTCCAGTGGTACGCTACGGACGCCCTGGCCCTGGACCTCGTGTGGGTGCCCCTGTTCCGCGCCAGCCGCCTGGGGCCCACGGCGCCCTCGAATATCGCCGGCATCCCGGTCCAGGAGATCGACCCCGGCCTGCCCTCGCCACGCGCGGACCACAGCGAGGTGGGCCTGCGCCTCACCCACTCGGTGTCCTCCTGGGCCCTGGACTGGTCGGTGAGCGCCTTCCGCGGCTACGAGAAGATGCCGTCGTTCATCCTCCAGCCGGTGTTCGCCAGCGACCCTCCGGCCGGCCCCCCCACGAGCTTCACCTGGCAGCGCCGCTACGACCCCTTGTGGATGCTGGGCGCCGACCTGTCCAAAGCCCTGGGCCCCGTGGTCTTCAACGCCGAGGCCGCCTTGAAGCTCGGCGAGGACGCCGACGGGACCGACCCCCACGTCCGCAACCACCGCGTGGAGGCCGTCGCCGGGCTCACCTGGAGCCCCCTGGACGACCTGTCCCTGGGCGCTCAGTACGCCCTCACGGCGCTCTTGGGCTACGACGCGGCCGCCGAGTCCCGCGCCCTGGCTGGCGGTGGCCCGCCCCCGCCCTTCGTCCCCGAGGCCCTGGCCCACAGCCTGACGCTGAACCTCCGGGCGGACCTCACCGACACCCTCCACGCCCAGCTCACCGGCGTCTTCAGCGTGACCTACGTGGACTTCTTCGTCCTCGCCTTCGTGTCCTGGGACGCCGCCGACGCCGTGTCCCTGTCCCTGGGCGCCGTGGGCTTCGGCGGCGAGGACGAGCACACCCCTCTCGCCGCCCAGGCCAGCAACTCGCGCCTGTTCGCCGAGGTCAAGGCCGCGTTCTGACCCCCGCCGGGGTTCTTCAGCGCCGCGGGGCGATGGGGTAGGCTCCGGGGCATGACACACCGCGCCCCTCGCCGCTCCTCTCGTCGCCGCTCCGCGAGCCCGCTCGCGCTCTCCCTCCTCACGCTGGGCGCCCTCGCCGCGCTCCCCACCGCGTGTGAGGGCGCTCAGCCCGACCTGAAGCCCAGGGGCAAGCGGCCACCGGCGCCCGCCTCCGTCTCCGCCTCCGCTTCCGCCCCCGCGACCGCTCCCGAGGCCGCTTCCGCGACAGCTCCCGCCTCCGCACCCGCTTCCGCACCCGCACCCGCTTCCGCACCCGCACCCGCTTCCGCATCCGCTTCCGCATCCGCATCCGCGCCCGCTCCCGCCTCCGCCTCCGCACCCGCTTCCGCACCCGCACCCGCTTCCGCTTCCGCACCCGCTTCCGCTTCCGCTTCCGCACCCGCCTCCGCACCCGCCCCCGCTTCCGCGCCCGCTCCCGCCTCCGCGCCCTCCCCCTTCCCAGCGCTGGCCCGGCTGGATGCGGCCTTGGCCCGGCAGCGGTCGGCCCTCCGGGGGCTCCGCGAGAAGCTCGGGCGCCTCCCTCCGGCGGCGCGAGGGCTCCCGGCCCTGCGCGCTGCCGTGGGCTTCCTGGGGGGCGCCGAGACGGCCGCGGTGCGCCGCGACCCCATCGCCGGGGCGCGGCTCGCCGCCGACGGCCTGGCCCTCCTGGGGGACGTGGCCCGGTCACCGGGCGCGGCGTGGCTGTGGCTGGGCGACTACGGGGATCCTCTCTACCGCGCGGGCGTCGAGCGGCGGCAGGAGCTCTTGGCTCGCGTGGCGGATCCCCGCGAGGGCCTGGCCGCCGCCGCCGCCGTGCTGGCCCTGTGGGAGGCGGAGGACGCGGGAACGCCCACGGCCCGGGCCGCCGCCGTGCGCCGCCCACACGCGGGATCCAAAGCCGAATCCCGGAGTAGGTGGCGGATCTGAG
>CAYZID010000302.1:0-6669 GCA_964478315.1 uncultured Myxococcales bacterium
CTCGGGGGGAGGGGCCATGGAGGGGAGGACGCGGCCCACCTGGCGGCGCGCGGCGTTCGTCACCTCCCGGGCGGCGTCCACGAGGTCGCTCGGCTTGTAGTTCCAGAAGGAACCGTCGTACATCCCGTCGAGGATCTTGTTGAAGCGCCCCAGCGCCTCGGTGCGGAAGTCCTCGTCGATCTCCAGGGCGCGGTCGGCCACCTCGTGGCAATAGCGGCACGTCTCGCAGTCGCGCTCCATGCAGGAGCGCGTGAGGAAGGGCTCGATGAAGCCGTCGAGCTTGCGGTTGTCGAGGACGACCGGGGAGGGGCCTTGGCGTGGGTAGAGGAGCCCCACCTGCTTGCCCAGCTTGACGATGTCCGTGAGCTTCGTGACGTTGAACTTGCTGGGCTTGAAGAAGTGCTTCACGGCCCGCTTGGTGCTGTAGGCCTCGCGCGCCGCCTTGGTGGTGTAGGACCGCTCGGGGTAGCTGAAGGGCAAGACCAGGTCCAAGAAGTTCCCGTCGTAGCGGCGCTCGGAGTAGGCCTTGACGCGCCGCAGGAGGTCGGGCGTGGGGGTGTTGCGCTCGACGATCTTGAAGTTGTCGATGCCGATCTCCTCGTAGTAGTGGAGATCTTCGGGGCGAATCCAGTTGGCGCGGATGTAGTTGACGGGCTCCGCCAGGCGATACTGGAGGCAGAACAGCATGTGGTAGTCCAGGGGGAACCCGCCGGCGCCGCGGCGCTTCTGGGAGGCGTGGTTCAGGCTGGAGGCGTGGCTGCCGGCGATGGCGCAGTCCTGGCGGCACGAGTTGTTGACGATGAGCGACAGGTCGCAGGACACCGCCTCGCGGATGGCGCGCAGGAGGCGGAACTCCCGGGCGAAGGCGGTCTCGTTGAGGACGATGGTGTCCGCCCCCATGTCCTCCCAGAAGCGCGCCTTGCGCGGGGTGTCCGTGAAGCGGTGGGCGCTGATGCGGACGCTCAGGGAGGGGTAGTTCCGCTTGATCATCTTGAGCAGGATGTGGCTGCCCACGGTGACGCTGTCCACGCCGATGTCGCTCACCCAGTCCAGGGTCTCGCGCAGGTGGCGCTGGCCCTCGCGGGTGTACTCGGCGTTGCCCATGCACGAGGCGTTGAGCAGGTAGTTGAAGCGGATGCCCTTGTCGTGGACCTTCTTGACGGTGCGCTCGACCGTCTGGCGGTTGGCCGTGGGGAGGTAGAAGGACGGGCGCCCGCCCCCCGCATAGTCGGCGGTGACCTTCCCGTAGACCTCGTAGACCGGGTAGCCGTCGAGCCCGTCGATGAGGGCGTCGTCGAAGTTGCAGGCGACACTCAGGCGCATGGCGTAGCTCCGTCCCCGCAGGGGACCGTTGAGGGGGTGAGGGGGGCCCAGTCGGGGTCGCCCTCCGGGCCGGTGGCGCGCGCGCCGGCCGTGGCCGCCCGGGGCGCGGGTGTGAGCTGGCGGGTGAGGCGGGCGAGCCCCAGGGCCACGTCGCGGACCAGGGACTCGAAGTCCTCCAGGGAGAGCTGCTGCGCCGCGTCGCTGCGAGCGGCGTCGGGGTCGGGGTGGACCTCGACCATCACGGCGTCGGCGCCCGCGGCGAAGGCGGCGCGGGCGAGGGGCGCGAGGATGTCGCGGCGCCCGGCGGCGTGGCTCACGTCCACGATGACCGGCAGGTGGGTCTTGGCGCGGGCCAGGGGGACGGCGGACAGGTCCAGGGTCGCCCGTGTCTCCCGCGCGAAGGTGCGAATGCCGCGCTCGCACAGGATGATGTCCTCGCTCCCGGCGAGGGCCACGTACTCGGCGGCCAGGACCCACTCCTCGACGGTGGCGCCGAAGGAGCGCTTGAGGAGGACGGGCTTGCCCGTCTCGCCCGCCGCCCGCAGGAGGTCGTAGTTGTGCATGTTGCGGGCGCCGATCTGGATGACGTCGGCGCGCTCGGCCACGAGCGCCAGGGAGTCCAGCCCGGTGGCCTCGGTGACCGTGGCGAGGCCGTAACGCCGCCCGGCCTCGGCGAGGAGGTCGAGCCCCTCGCGCCCCAGCCCCTGGAACGAGTACGGCGAGGTCCGCGGCTTGTAGGTCCCCCCGCGGAGGAACTCCACACCCATGGCCGCCAGGTGGGCGGCGACCTGGTCGATCTGCTCGGCGCTCTCCACGGCGCAGGGACCGGCGATGTAGCGCGCCAGCCCGTCCCCCAGGGCGTGGCCCCCCACCCGCACGGTGCGCGGCGGACGCCCCGCGGACGCCACGCGGAGGCGGCGGCCCACGGACCGCCCGTCCATGAGCCCCACCGTGGCGTCGATGATGTCCTGGAAGAGCTGCTGGATGGTGTCGTCGTCGAAGGGGCCCTGGTTGGCCTCGCGGAGCCGCGCCATGAGCGCCGCCTCCCGCGCGAGGTCCCGCGTGGGAAGCGCCTGGCGCCGCTTCTCCTCGGCGATGGCGACCGTCACGGCGGCGCGCTCGCTCAGCTTGGCGAGCAGGGCGAGGCTCAGCTCCTCGACCTCCGCCCGGAGGGAATCCAATCGAGCCGACATGTGGCATCCTTGGACAAGGACTGGTGGACGGCGACGGTTCGGGGAGGCACCGTCCGGGCCGCGTGGAAAGCGGCGCGGCGCTCCCCGTCGTTTGACGCGCGGGACTATACAAAGGCCGTATGACAAAGCAAGACACAAGCCCGTGGGCCATGCGCGATCTCGTGCGGGCCACGGGCGTGAACCGCCAAACCATTCATTATTACTTGCGTTCCGGGCTGCTCCCGCCGCCCGTCGAGGGCGCCGGGACGGTGCGCGCGCGCTACGCACCGCGGCACGCCGAGCTCATCCGCCTCATCCGCGCCCTGCGCGCGGACCACGGCCTGTCGCTGGACGCCATCCGCCGGGCGTTCGAGCGCGCCTCGTTCGATCCCAGCGCGGTCCTGGCCGCGGTGGGCGGGGCGCCCGCGCTGCCGGGTATCGACGACGGCGCTCCGGTGGACCGCGACACCCTGCTGCGCGAGGCCGGCGCCCAGCGGGACACGCTGGCGGCGCTCCTGGACGCGGGCGTCCTGTCGCCGCTGTGTGAGGACGCGGGCGCGGAGACGGGCGGGGAGGCGTTCGACCCGGTGGCGGTGGACGCCGCCCGGGCGGCGGAGCAGCTCGTGGAGCACGGCCTGTCCCTCCACGCCGTCACCCGGCTGGGGCAGCTCGCCGCCAGCGTGGCCGGCCTGGAGGCCACGGCGCTGGCCCGCACGGTGGGGGGGCAGGACGACCTCCCCAGCGCCTGGGCCCAAGCGGAGCGGCGCCACGCGCACGTCACGGACCTGCTGGCGGCGGTGCGGCGGGCGGCGCTCCGGCGCGTGGCGCGGCAGCTCACGCGCCCCACGCCGCGGTTTCCGCGGGTCACGGCGGAGGTGGTCTACGTCCCGAGCGCCTTGTTCGTGCGACGGCACCACCTGGACGAGGCCGTCCGGCGCTTCGAGGAGGAGGCCCAGGGGGGCGCGGCGGCGCCCAAGCAGCGTCTCGGCCGGCTACTCCTCGCCTTGGGGCGCTACAAGGAGGCGGAGGTCTGGCTCCATCAGGCGGTGGCGGCGGCGCCCGAGGACGCCTCCAGCCGCGCCTACCACGGCGTGGCGCTGGGGCTCGCGGGGAGCACGGGCGCGGGCGTGGACGTGTGCCGGCGCGCCGTGGCGCTGGACCCCGAGGCGGCCCTCCCCACGGCGCTGCTGGGGACGGCGCTGGGGCTCAAGGCGGCGTCCGCCGTGGGGCTGGCCCAGGCGCGAGAGGCGCTGCGCGAGGCGCTGGAGGTCACGGAGCAGAGCCGCGGCAAGCGGGGCGGGCTGCCGCACGAGGACGCGGAGGTCTTGCTGGCGCGCGGGCGGGTGCTCACGGCCATCCCGGGCCTGGCGACGAACGACGCGGAGGCCGTGGCGGATCTGCGCCGGGTCGTCGCCTGGACCGAGGGCGAGGACGGCGACGGCATCTCGGACCTGCCCGGGGGACGCGACCTGTTCCGCCTCCACGCGCTGTTCTACGTGGGCATGTTCGAGTGGCGCGACGGCCAGCGCGAGCGCGCCAAGGCGCGGCTCCACGAGTGCATCGCCCTGGACCCGGCGAGCCGCTTGGCGGAGGTGGCCTACGGGGTGCTGAGCGCCGACCGGCCGTCCGGGTGAGGGTGGCCGGGTTGGGGGCGCCCGACGGCGGCCCCTCAGGAGCCGACGGAGATCGTCTCGCCGTTGAGCGTCACGACCGAGCGGATCTCCACCTGGGGCTTGAGGGTGGCGCTCACGCCGCAGTAGCGGTCCTCGGACAGCTCCACGGCGCGCAGCAGGCGGTCGTGGGGCAGCTCGGGGTCTCCCTCGAAGCGGTAGTAGACGGTGATGTCGGTGTAGCGCTTGGGGTGGTTGTCGCTGAGCTCGCCGTCGGCCTCGACGACGAAGCTGGTGATGCGGTCCACGAGCTTCATCTTGCGGACGATGGCGATGACGTCCATGCCCGTGCAGCCTACGAGGGACGTCAAGGTCAGCGCCTTGGGGGCGGGCCCCAGCCCGCGCCCGCCCACGTCGGCGCCGGCGTCGATGGTGAAGGTGTGCTCGCCGATGGCGGCCTCGAACGCCATCCCGTCCTTCCAAGTGACCTTGCTCGACAGCGCCATGCGTCCACGCTCCTCCGCCCGGTGGGCGGCGTCTGGGGTTCGGGGGCCCCACGCCGGCCGACGCCCCCTTCGTTCCTCTCGATGGGGCCCCTGGCGATGGGGGGCGCGAGCGTTACGACACTTTCCCGGGGCCGTCCAGCGTGAGCGTGGGGAGGCGAGCGATCAGGGCGCAACGCCCTCGATGTTCGTGCTCACGGCCTCGAAGGTGAGGCCCACGGAGAGGGAGTCGTAGGTGCCGTCGCCGTCCACGTCCAGGTCGGGCGCGATCATGCTGACGACGAAGGGGCAGATCTGCGCGAGCTGGTCGCATGAGGAGTCGCCGCAGAAGCCGGGGGCCTCGTTGCACTGGCCGCCGCCGTCCGACGTGGGCGTGATGAGCCCATCGGTGAGGCCCAGGCAGGGGCACATGTCGTCCACGTAGGCGTTGAAGGCGGCGTAGACGGCGGCGATGGGCACGGCGCCGCCGAGCTTGCCGTCCAGGACGTCGAGGCCCACGAGGTTGGCCCCCCAGAAGGTGGTCCCCTCCATGTAGGAGGGGGCGATCTGGATGTCCGTGACCACGCCCAGGAGGGGCAAGGGCAGGGTGATGTTGCCGGGCCCCACGTGGGCACCGCCCAGGACGATGGAGCCCGCGCCCACGGCGCCGGCGGGCTGGGCCGTCCCGGGGATGAAGCTGCCCGGCGTCACGGTCCAGGTCCCGTTGCCGTCCAAGCTGCCCGCGTAGGTGCCGCCGCTCCCCTGGAACAGGTTCACCTCCACCGCGTCGTCTTCGGGCAGGGTGCCGTTCCCGCCGCCCGGGGGCACGTCCAACCCCTTCCACTCGAAGATCATGGCGAGGTCGCCGGACTGGATGGCGGCGGCCAGGTCTTCGTCCACGCCCGAGGCGCCGCCTAGGAGGCTGCTGGCCGAGTCCAGGAGGTCGCCGAGCGCGTTGTCGATGGTGCCGTCGCCGTCGAGGTCGAAGCAGCACACGGGGTTCCCCTGCTGGTTGGCCACGTGGAGCTCGGTGACGTAGGAGGCCGAGGGGCCCGGCTCGTAGTTGGTGGGATCATCCGGGGGCACGCACTTGCCGGTGGCGCAGACGAGGCCCTGGTCGGCGCAGGAGTCCTCCCCGGCGACCAGGTAGGTGCAGTGGGGTGCGCCGCCGTAGGGGGACGGCTCGCAGACCCCCATCGGCTCCCAGGTCCGCGCCGTCTGACCGTCGCAGACGGCGGCGGGCGGCAACGTGCAGGGGTTGGGCTGGCAGGGGTCGGGCGTGCAGGCTCCGTCCACGCACTGGCCGCCAGCGGCGCAGGCGCCGCACGAGCCGCCGCAGCCGTCATCGCCGCACTCCTTGCCGTCGCACTGGGGGACGCAGACGGTCACGCACTGACCCGCGTAGCACTCGGCCCCGGCGGCGCAGGCGCCGCACGAGCCGCCGCAGCCGTCGTCGCCGCACTCCTTGCCGCCGCACTGGGGCGTGCAGAGGCCCACGCACTGACCCGCGTAGCACTCGGCCCCGGCGGCGCAGACGCCGCAGACGCCTCCGCAGCCATCGGGGCCGCACTCCTTGTCGCCACAGGAGGGGACGCACACCGTGCCGTCCGGCGGGGGGACGTCGAGCGGCGGCGCGACGTCCGGGGCGACGATGGTGTCGGGGGTGTGGGCGTCCGGCGTGGTGACCTCCCAGGCGGCGGCGTCGGGCGCGGGGGGCGTGTCCGCGGGGCCGGTGTCGGCCCCGGCCACGTCGGCCGTGTAGCCGTCGGTCAGGACCATGCCGTCTTGGTTGATGGGGGTGATGCCGGTGGTCGTCCCGGGCGTCCCGGGGGAGAGGCAGGCGCCCAGGAGCCCGCTGAGGCTCACGAGGGCCGTGAGCCGGCCGGAGACGCGAGCGGCGCGCGTGCGGAGGAGGCTGGCTGGGGGCGGAGCGAGGGTCGGGCGCATGGGGACCTCACGGTGGGGCGTCGTGTGTGCGAGCGGGTGGATCATGGCGTGATCGCCGAGTGGGATCAACGAGGAGCGCGGGGCCCCGATCCGCCACCTGCTCTGAGGACCGAGGCGCAGGAGGCCGCGTTTGGG
>CAYZID010000303.1:0-6662 GCA_964478315.1 uncultured Myxococcales bacterium
CCGCCCTCCCCAGCGGAGCCCCCACCAGGCCCCCGACTCATCGTCGGCCAGCGCCTGGCGCGCAGCTCGGGTGGCCGCATAGAGGGCCCCCTGAGGGGCGCGCTCGTCGCCGAAGCCAGCGTAGAGAGCCCGGACGCGGGCGCAAGCGCGAACCTCGGCGTCCAGCTCGGGGAAGCGCTCGAGCGCCTCCTCGAAGGCCGCCCGCTGCCCGGGCTCGAGCTCGTCGTAGAGATACTCCACGAGCCGGGCTTCGAGCTCCTGTCGGTCCATCGTCACGACCATGAGTATAGCCACCGAGCCGTCCAGAGACACCCACACCGGCGACAGCCACGAGGGCCCGCCGGGAGGGGGTGAGAGGTCCCCGACGGCCGCCGCCGGGGAGCACGGGCCATGTAGACGCCCGAGCTCCGAGAAGGATCTCCCCGGCCTCTCGCCGTCGCGCGTCCGCGAGCCCCCCTCCGGGGCGTCGCGCAGGCCTCAGTTCAGCCAGGCGGGGCCGGCGGGATCGACCTCGGCCTGCTCCATGAGGTCCGCCGCCAGGCGCCGGGCGAGGGCCTCCGCGCGGCGCACGGGGGAGAGCGTCTCCAGCAGCGCCTGGCGAGCCGCGGGCTCGGTGACGAGGATGGACGCCAGGCGGTTCGTGAGGACCGCCGGATCGTCGCTGGACCCCAGCATCTTGCCCAGCGCGGCGCCCGAGGGTCCCAGCGCCTTCACGAGCCCCGTCGCCAGCGCCAGCACGCGCTGCCACAGCGCCTCGTCGGGCCGCTCGTCCAGGTCGGGCAAGCGCTCCACGTCCACGACCCGGTAGGGGGCCACGCGGTGCGTGTGGACCACCCGGACGCGGGCGATGCAGTGCACGAAGACGTTGTAGCGCCCGTCCGGGAAGCGCCGATCGGACAGCACGCGTCCCAGCCCGGCGACCTCGTGGATGGGCTCGTGCTCCAGCGCCTGCCCGTCCCCCTGCCCGCGTCCCAGGCTCTCCCCCCCGGTGCGCCTGGCCGCCCGCTCCCAGCCGGGCTTGAGCCCCGCCACGACCAGCAGGCGCCGCTCCGCGAGGCAGCTCTCCAGCATCCCGCAGTACCGCTCCTCGAAGACGTGGAAGGGCACCAAGGTGTGGGGGAACAGGGCGTATTCGGGCAGCGCGAAGACCGGCAGCTCGCGGCTGGTATCGGTCACAGGGAACTGGCTCGTGGTCATCCCGCCCTCGCCGCGCACCCGCGCCGGGCGTCCCCCGGAGAACCCACGAGTGTCGCGCGAGGATCGTGGAGGCCAACCGGGCGGCGGTCAAAAAAAACCCCGCGCGCGAGCAGCCCCCGCGCGGCCAGCGCGAGCAGCCCGGTGGGGTCTCAGGCCGGCGGCAGCGGCGGCGGAAGCATCTCCTGGTGCTCGGCCAGGGGGACGGCCTCGATGGTCCCCTTGGCGTCGATGCCGATGACCACGAAGAGCTCCACCTCGGTGCCCTCGACGAGCTTCTGGATGGCCTCCAGGTGCGCCTCGGTGACGCCCCGGCGCCCGTACTGGACCTCTCCGCCGGGCTTGTTGAGCGAGTCCGTCACCCGTTGGGCGAGGTCCCCGTCGTGAAAGAGCATGATGCGCTTGCCGAAGGTCCACAGGTTGCCGTCGGTGGCGCCCTGGGCGTCCACGTGCATGATGGCGAAATAGGGCTCGGCGGGGGCGTCGGGGCCCGGCGAGAGGATGGCGTCGTCGGTGGGTTCGGCCATGGTTCGGTACTCCTGGGAGCCACGTCCGGCGGTGGGTTCACGGCGCCCCTCGCGGGGCGGACCTTGGGGCCACCGCGAGGCGCAGCGCGAGCCTAGCAGATTCGACGCCCGGCATCACGAGCCCGGCGGCGACGGCGGACGAGGGCCAGCGCGAACCCGACGAGGAGCCCCGCGAGGAGCCCCCGCGCGAGGCCCCCCGAGCCCACACCGGCCTGCCCCGAGAGGGCGGCCCCGCAGCCCGACACGCCGGCCCCGCCCACGAGGAAGGGGTAGTCGTCCGCGCCGAGCAAGGGGTCGGTCCCGCGCGCCACCTCGTCGCCGTCGTCCACGCCCCCCTCGTCGGTATCGGCCACGGTGGGATCCGTCTCCCCGGCCCCCACCTCGCCGTCCCCATCCATGTCCTCCCCAGCCACGCAGACGTCTGGGATGGTCGCCGAACCGTCGCACAGCCCATCGCCGTCCGTGTCCGCGTTGCCGGGATCGGTGCCCACGCCTCCCTGCACCTCCGTGGCGTCCCCGAGCCCATCGCCATCCGTGTCGCCCGAGAGCGGGTCCGTGCCCCAGCGCCGCTCGTCGCCATCGGACAGCCCATCGCCGTCCGTGTCCGCGTTCTTGGGATCGGTCCCCGCTTCCTCCTCTTGGGCGTCGCTCACGCCATCACCGTCGCAGTCCGCGGGCAGCACGCAGAGGTCGTCGTCCGGGTTCAGGGGATCCGTGTGGTTCACCAGGACCTCGTCGCCGTCGCTCACCGTCCCGCCGTCGGTGTCGGCCTTCGTGGGATCGGTCTCCGCGGGGTCCACGACCCCATCCGCGTCCATGTCCTCGCCCACGGCGCAGACCGTGGCGCCGTCTGGCGCGACCACCGCCGCCGGCCCGTCGCACAACCCATCGTCGTCGCTGTCGGGATCCGCCGGGTCGGTGCCCGCCGTGGCCTCGGCCGCGTCGGGGAGCCCGTCGCCGTCGCTGTCCTGGGCCACGCTCACCTCCACGGAGGCCTCCGGGCTCTCGTTGCCAGCCGCGTCCACGGCCACCGCGGTGACGGTATACGGCCCCCCGTCCGCCAGGCAGTCCCCGTCCGGGGCCTCGAAGGTCCACGCGCCGTCCCCGCCCGCTTGGACCTCGCCCACGACCTCGCCGTCCACGCGCACCCGCACCGTGTCCCCGGCCAGGGCCGTCCCGGTCACCACGAGGCGACAGTCACCCAGCGTCTCGCCCTCTGTGGGGCTCGTGATGGTGGGCGCCTCGGGGGCGGTCGTGTCCACGCTCCACCCCCAGCGCGACACGGTGTCGGCGTCGGGGTCCGGGTCCGTGTTCCCGGCCGCGTCCGTGGCCAGCACGACCAGCTCGTAGGCGCCCTCGCCGGGCACGGTGAAGGTGTCCCCGGACTCGCACGCCCCCTCGAACACCGTCGGCGCGGGATCGGCCGCCCCGGCGGGCCCCGTCAGGGTGCAGGCGAAGGTGCACGGAGGCTCGTCGCACGCGAAGGTGAAGGGCGCCGCCAGGGCGTTGGTGGCTGCGGGGGGGCCCGTGAGGATCTCCGTGTCCGGGGGCTGGGTGTCCAGGGTCCAGGTGCAGCTCTCGTCGGCCCCGTCCGCGTCCTCGTTGCCCGCGGCGTCCGTGGCCGTGACCTCCAGGGTGTAACCCCCGTCGTCCACCCCCAACGCGCCCAGGTCCAGGGGCTGCCCCGACTCACACGCGCCCTGGTACACGACCTCTCCCGTGTCCGCGGCGCGCACCGTGCAGCGGAAGGTGCAGGGGAGGCTATCGTCCTCGCACGAGAAGGTCGCCGCCGGGCTCAGGTCGTTGGACGGATCCCCCGGGCAGCCGTCCAGCGCGGTCACCGGCGGCACGTTGTCCACCCGCCAGGTCCAAGTGGAGACGGTCCCCGTGGTGGGGTCGGGGTCCTGATTGCCCTGGGCGTCCGAGGCCAACACCACGAAGGTGTAGAGGCCGTCGCCGGGGACCGTGAAGGTCTGCCCGGGCGTGCAGGGGCCCGCGAAGATCTCGATGCCGGCGTCGTCCTCGAGCGTGCACTCGAACGTGCAACCGTCCTCCGAACAGGTGAAGTCGAAGGTCGCCTCGGTGGACCGCGTGGCCGCCGGCGGCTTGTCCGTGATCTCCGTGTCGGGCGCCGTGGTGTCGGGCACATACACGGTCCAGACGTAGGTCTCCGTCGCGCTCTCGAGCTGCACTCGGTCACGCCCGTACAGCTCGAACCGGTAGGTCCCCGGCCCCAAGCCGTCGTAGGTGTGGGTGCCCACCGTGTCGGCGGCGGTCACCTGGCTCACGTCGCAGGGCGCCGCCGCGTGGAGCACCTGGTTCGTGTCGTCGTCGTACAGGGCGCAATAGAACCGGCACCAGGCGGGGGCCCCGTTGCCGAAGTCGTAGTTGAACGAGGTGTCGTCGCAGGTGAACGAGAAGGTCGCCGAGGTCTCGGGCGTGGGCGTCGACGGCCCCGCGGTGATGGCCACGGTGGGCGGCGATGTGTCGTACCAGAAGGGCACCCAACGCGTGAACGTGTAGCCCTTGGCGTCCTTGCAGTTCGCCGCGAAGGCGTAGAGGTGGTCCGTCTGGAGGTCTCCCGCCGGCACGGCGTAGTCGTAGGTCACCGTCGTAGGGTCGGTGTCCGCCGTGCCGCAGTCGTCGTCCACGAGCATGACCTCCTGGCCCGAGTAGAGCGTCCCGAACGTGAAGTCGAAGACGCGGCAGCGCTGGGTCAGCGGCCAATCGTCGCTGGGGTCGTCGCAGTGCCAGGTCCAGGTGCGCGAGACGTCTCCGGTGGTGTGCGAGTAGACCGGCGCGTTCGCCGGGTCGAAGGAGACGTCCGGCAGGTCGGCGCGAGCGATCGGGGAGCCGACCTGCGCGACAGCGAGCACGGCCAGGCCCACGCCGGCGAGCCTCGTGATGGGCCGGGTCGGCGGCCGTCCGCGGAGATTCCGGCTCGTGCTGTCGTCCATGGGTTCCCTCCCGCCTCGCGCCCGCGCGGGCCTACTCACTCACCTTCTCGGTCTTCTCGATGATCACCGGGCCCGGCCCCACGGGCTTGCCGTTCACCTCGACGATGGTGAACTCCACCCGGCGGTTGGCCGCCCGGCCCGCCTTGGTCTTGTTGGACTCGATGGGCTTGTCCTCGCCGTAGCCCTTGGCCTCTAGGCGCTCGGGGGCCACGCCCGCCTCCACCAAGAAGTCGCGCACCGACTCCGCCCGCGCCTGGGAGAGCTTGCGGTTGTACCGCGCCGGGCCGCGGCTGTCGGTGTGCCCCTCCACGCGGATGCGCGTGATCTGCGGGTGCTGGACGATGACCGCCGCGACCTCGCGCAGCAGGGGGTAGCTCTTGGACTTGATGTCCGCCTTGCCGGTCTTGAAGAAGACCTTCTCCAAGATCTCGATCTTGGTCTTGGTCACCCGCACCTTGGAGGGCTTGGGCGGCGCCTTGGGCTTGGGCTTCTCGTCCGGGCAGCCGTCCGCGTCCTGGTAGCCGTTGAACGTCTCCGGCGTCATGGGACACCGGTCGTTCACGTCGAGGATCTTGTCGCCGTCGTTGTCCTCGTCCGGACACCCGTCCTCGTCGTGGAACCCGTCGCGGTCCTCCGCCTCGTTGGGGCAGCTATCCGCGGCGTCCTTGAGGCCGTCGGCGTCGTTGTCCTCATCCGGGCACCCGTCGGCGTCCTGGAAGCCATCCATGTCCTCGGCGCGGACCGGGCACTCATCATCCGCGTCCCGGATGCCATCGCCGTCGTTGTCCTCGTCCGGACACCCGTCTTCGTCCTTCCACTGGTCACGGTCCTCGGGCTGGTTGGGGCAACCGTCGTCGCGGTCGAGCACGCCGTCGTTGTCGTTGTCGTCGTCGGGGCAGCCATCGGCGTCCTGGAACCCGTCGGGATCCTCGGCCTCCTTGGGACAGCCGTCCTCGGCGTCGCGGATGCCATCCAGATCCACGTCATCCGAGCTGGGCGCCCAACCAAAGGACAGGAACGCCCGGAACAGCGGGCTCCCCACGCCCTTGGTGAGCCCTAGCCCGCCCCCGAGCTGAAAGACCAACTCCTGGGGCAGCCGGAAGCGCAACGCGAGCACGGCGTCGAGCGGGTTCGCGCGCCCGTCGTCCACGGCCTGTGTTGGATTGTAAGGTGCCCGGTCCTGGACCATGGAGACCTCGCCCGAGACGTTGGCCAGGAACTGGAGCACGCCGGTCCCGGTGGGGATCTCCAGCCCCCCCGCCCAGCGCACGGCGGCCCCGCGCACGTAGTTCTGGATGCGCCGCGTGGGCCGGAAGGCGTAGCCGGCGTTGGCGGTGATGGCGAACCCCGAGCGGTGGCGCCACTCGAGGACGAGTGAGGGTTCGGCGCGCACGGCCCCATCCCCCAGGAACGGCCCCGAGGCCGTGGGCAGCCACACGGGCGCGGCCAGGGCCAGCCCGAACCCGCCGGCGCGCTGCCAGTTCACCAGGCGCAGCTTGGGGATGACCCGCAGATCACCCGCCGCGACGCCCGCGACCGTCTCCCCGGGCGCCCCGCCAAAGCCCTCCAGCGAGCCACCGCTGCGGAACAGCGCCACGGGCATGACCACGCCCAGGTCCACCCACTGGAAGAGCCCCAGCGAGGCCCACAGCTCGCCCTGGAGGGACGACTCCACGAGGCGCCCCACGACCCGGTCGGGGTCGTCGCCCTTGCTGAGCACCAGCGGGTCCTTGGCGTAGTGCACGAAGAGACCGAACGACGGCATGAGGTGCGGCAGCGTCCGCGTCGTGAGGAGGTTCAAGGAGTCCACGCCCTGGGACGGCGCCGCCTCGAAGGGGTCCGCCTGGAGGTCGGTGGTGTTCCCCGGGGTGAACTGGGCGCGCGCCAGCCCCCCCCAACCCAACGACGCCGCGGCCGCGAGGGCGGCGCCGGCCACCCGCACCGCCCGCCCCCAAGCCGCCGGGGCCATCCGGCCCCTCCGCCG
>CAYZID010000304.1:0-3518 GCA_964478315.1 uncultured Myxococcales bacterium
GTCGAGCGGCCAGCCGCTTGTGGGGCCGCGCAGCCCGACGCCGCCCACACGCGGGCTCCAAAGCCGAATCCCAGAGCAGGTGGCGGATCGGGGCGCGGGCGCGCGGACGGGAGAGGTCCGGTGATGGCGTCAGCGTTCGAGCACGGCACGGCGGACGAGCTCCATGGCGGCCCAGGCGGAGGCCAGGCGGTTGCGCCCGCGGTCGAAGGGGAAGCGCCGGTGGAGGTGGGTGGTCCCCTCGGCCGAGGCGAGGGCTAGGTGGACGGTACCCACGGGCTTGTCTTCCGTGCCACCGGTGGGGCCAGCGATGCCGGTCACGGCCACGGCCAGGTCGGCGCCCGTGGCGGCGCGCTGCCCCTGGGCCATGGCGCGGGCGACGGCCTCGCTCACCGCGCCGTGGCGCTGGAGCAGCGCGGGGTCCACGCCCAGGCGCCGCAGCTTGGACTCGTTGGCGTAGGTGACGGCTCCCTCGATGAACCAGGCGGAGGCGCCGGGGACGTCGGTGAGGAGGCTGGCGAGGAGGCCGCCCGTGCAGCTCTCGGCGGTGGCGAGGGTGAGGCCGCGCGCCGACAGCGCCCGGGCCACGACGGAGGCCATGGTGTCGCCGGGGCGCTCGCTGAAGATGAGGGGGCCCAGCAGGCGGCGGACGTGGCGGGTGAGGTCGTCCAGGAGGGCGCGACGGGCGTCGGCGTCGGCGTCCGTGGCGTGGAGGGTGAGGCGGATCTCGGGGAAGTGGGCGCGGTAGGCCACGTGGACGCGCGGGTCGCGGGGCAGGGGCTCCAAGAGGGTCGCCACCTGGGACTCGGTCTTGCCGAAGGTCTTGAAGACGCGGCTCTCCACGGGGCGCACGGGGGCGTGGGCCTCCAACCAGGGCAGCAGGTGGTCTTCGGCGAGGCGCTGAACCTCGCGCGGCACGCCCGGGAAGAAGAAGAACGTCGCGCCGGCGTGCTCCAGGCGCACACCGGGGGCCGTACCCGCCGCGTTGTGGAGCGCCACGGCCCCGCGCGGCAGGCGGGCCTGCTTGGCGTTGTTGGGGGTAAAGGGGAAGCCGCGGGCGGCGTAGCGCTCCTTGAGGGCGTCGAGGATGGCCTGGTCGGTCTCCAAGGGGACGCCCGCGAAGGCCGCGGCGGCCTCCACGGTGAGGTCGTCCTCGGTGGGGCCCAGCCCGCCGGTCACGAGCACGAGGTCGCTCCGCGCGGCGGCGTGCGCCAGGGCCGCGACGATGGCGTCGGGCTCGTCGGGGACGGTCTGACCGCGGTGCACGGCCAGGCCCCGGGCACGCAGGAGGCCGGCGAGGCGGGCGGTGTTCGTGTCCGCGAGGGAGCCGTCGAGGAGCTCGTTGCCGATGGCGAGGATCTCGGCGCGCATGGCGGCCTCCTACGCGAGCAAGCGCCCGCACGTGTCTTGCAGAACCCGGGCCGAACGGGCGCCCGGGGGGCCGTCTACTCGGACGCGGTCTTGGCGGTGGCGGCGACGCGCTCGGCGAGGGGCTTCGCGAGCGGGCTCTCCTTGGACGACAGCACGCTGATGGTGAGCAGGCGCCCCTGGCGCACCAGGGAGACGACGGTGACCTGGAGGGTGGCGCCGTCGGACACGAGCGTGCCCTTCATGCGCTGGCCGGACCAGCCAAGGGCACCGCGGAAGGGGCCGTCCAGCTCCAGCTTGAGCTTGGCGTCGCCCTTGGCGGCCTCGGCGACCATGTTGTCGCGCACGGCGGCCCAGTCCACGGGCGAGCCGGGGCCCTCCTCGATGGTGGCGACGAGCACGTAGACGGGCTCGCTCGGCGGTCCCACGTGCTCGAAGATGGCCGTGTCGGCGGTGGCGGGGCGGCTGGGCTTCCAGGCCGGCGTCTGGATCGTGGCCCCCCCGGCGGCCGAGAGGGTCAACGGCGTCTTGAGGGGGAAAGGGGCCTCGGCGGCTCGGGCCGGGGGAGCCACGGCGGGCAACAGGAGGGCGAGGCAGCTCAGGGTGGCGAGGCGGGCGGGCATCATGGCGTGGTCACCTCGGTGGCGCAGGGCGCCGGGGCGGGTGAGGGAGGCGCAGCGACGTGACTCGCTGCCCGGGCGCGTTCGGGGATGTGTGCTCAGAACGTGTAACCGTCGGGGATCTCCACCTGGCGAGGCACGACGATGATCCCCCCACGCACCCGGATGTAGTCGTCCTCGAACTCCTGGAGCTGGCGGCGGTTCACCAGGTGGACCCCAGCGCCGATGCGGGCGTCTCGGTCCACGATGACGTTGCGCAGGATGCTGTCGCGCCCAATACCCAGGCGAACGCGGCCAGCTCCCTCCTCCGGGTGCTTGGGGTCGGGGAGCTCGAACGCGCCCGCGCCGTTGCACACGACGCGGTCCAAGACGCAGCGCGGTCCGACGACCGTGCGGATACCCACGACGGACTGCTGGACCGTGGCGCCGTCGCCGATGATGGCCCCTGGGGCGATGAGGGCGCGCTGGACCACGGCGTCGCCGATCTTGGCGGGCGGGAGGAAGCGCGCGCGGGTGTACAGACCGAGCTGCTGGTGAAAGAGGTTGAAGTCTGGGACGGCGTCGGTGAGACCCAGGTTCACGGCGTGATAGCTGGGGATCGTCCCCACGTCCTCCCAGAACCCGTCGAAGGGGTAGGAGGCCAGGCGGTGGGTGCCAAGGGCCGAGGGGAGAATGTGTTTTCCGAAATCGTTGCGGGGATCTTCTGCGAGGAGCTCCTCCAGCACGCGCCGCCGGAAGACGTAGATGCCCATGGAGCCCAGGTGGGTCCGGCCGTCGGTGACGGCGCTGGCGTCCGGGACGGTGAAGCGCTCGATGACGGCGGGGTCGGAGGGCTTCTCGGCGAACTCCGTGATGATGCCCTCCTCGTCCACCCGCATGACGCCGAAGCGGCGCGCGTCCTCGGCCGTGACGCGCGTGGCCGCGATGGTGACGTCGGCGCGCATGTCGCGGTGGTGCAGGACGAGGTCCGCCATGTCCATGAGGTAGACCTGGTCCCCCGAGAGGATGACCACGTCCCCATCGGGGCTCGTGTCCAAGCGGTGGAGCTGCTTGCGCACGGCGTCGGCCGTGCCGTGGTACCAGTCGGAGCCCTCGGTGTCGGTCTGTTCGGCGGCGAGGACGCTCACGTGGCCCGAGGAGAACACGTCGAAGCGGTAGGTCTGGGCGACGTGACGGTTGAGGGAGGCGGATTGGTACTGGGTGAGGCAGAAGATGTGGTCGATGCCGCCGTGGAGGCAGTTCGAGATGGGGATGTCGATGAGGCGGTACATCCCGGCGAAAGGCACGGCGGGCTTCGCCCGGGCGGCCGTGAGGGGCTTGAGGCGCTCTCCGCGCCCGCCACCCAGGACGACGGCGTTGACGTCCGCCATGTGCCACGCTCCGGCGGACGTGCGTGTCGATCTCATGAGAGGCTCCTGGCGGCTGGTGGGTGAGCGTGCGTGGGGGGCGAGGCGGGGAACCTCAGTGGGCGCTGGGCTCTGGCGGCTGGTGGGTGAGCGTGCGTGGGGGGCGAGGCGGGGAACCTCAGTGGGC
>CAYZID010000304.1:3618-6659 GCA_964478315.1 uncultured Myxococcales bacterium
GCTGGGCTCTCCCTCGCCGCCCCCGAGGGCCTTGAGCAGGGCGTTCATGCCCTCGTCGATGAGGCCGTCGAGGTCGTCGGGGTCGTCGTCCCCACCGGGCCCTTCCAGCTCGGGGGTGGAGGTCCAGCCCAAGTACTCCCCGCGAGCTTTGGGGGCCTTGCGGTCCAGGATCCAGCTCACACGGTGGATCTTGGCGTGGTCCAGCGGCGCGCGCTGGATGCCGGAGACGACGAGCTCGGGGCGCTCCCCGCGGATGTCCACGTCTTCCAGCTCCAGCTTCTTGAAGAGCCTGGCGAGCGCCTCGGCGCCCTTGGGGCTGGAGGTCTGGACGCGGTGCTCCAGCTCGTGGACGGCCTCGGGATGGGCGTCGGCGTTGAGGAGGGCGTCGATGCCCTTGAGGTCCTCGATGAGGCGCCACTCGCGGTCGCCGGGGAGCATCTGCTCGTAAGCGGCCCACGCGGGGTCGTGGTGGCTGATGAAGAGGATCTCCATCCCGATGGAGGACCGGATGCGGTCCTCCGACGAGCGGGGGCGGGAGGGCATGTAGAAGATGAGGTCGCGGTTGCCCCCCCCCGTGCGGCGTCCCACGTAGAGGCCATCGCGGTCGCGGACGACCTCGCGGACGCGGCGCTCCACCATGTCCAGGCGCCGGGCCTCGGTGTCGGTGGCCTGGCCGCGGTCGTCGCGGTCCACCATGGGGATGCGGACGCCGAAGAACCACGGGAGGTCGGTGAGGGGGTAGTCCTCGCCCCGACCGAGGTCGAGGAGGACTTCCAGCTCGTGGCCGTCCTCTTCGACGAACCACCGCTCGAACATCGGCGTGTAGGACATGGCGACGGCCCCGGCAGACGGTTGGCCCCTACCAAACGGCAAAGGGCCCCGGCGGTCAAGCGTCGCGCGCGCAAACGCAAGGCTGGAGCCGCCCGGCGGGCCCCCGGGCGACAGCGCGGCGAGGGTGTGTTCTGGATCTCGCGGGGGAGGCTGTTTACCATCGCCGCATGAAGGACATCACGCGCCGCCTGTCGCCCCTCGCCCCCCTCCCCCTGTCGCTGCTCGCCGCGGGCCTGTTGGCCGCCTGCCCCTCGCAGCCCAACGGGACGGGCCTCCCCGACCTCAACATCTTCACGGACACGACGGTGGACGGGTCCGCCGACGCCCCGGGCCCCGAGGACGTGGCCGCAGACGCAGACGCCGGCACCGACGCCGGCGCCGACGCCAGCGCCGACGCCGCGCTGGACGGCGGGCAGGGCGACGCGGTGGAAGACGCCGCGGGGGACGGCAGCGCGGGGGACGGCGGCGCGGGGGACGCGCCGGACGGGGGCTGCGCCAACGAGTGCACCGAGGGGGAGACCCGCTGCGCGGAGACGGGCGAGCAGGTGGAGGTCTGCAAGCTCCAGGGCAACGGCTGCTACGCGTGGTCCCAGGGCGTCGCGTGCCTGACGACGAACCTCTGCACGAACCTCCCGGACGTGTGTGTGGACGGCAAGTGCCAGCCGCCTGCGGGGGCACCGGACCCCAACGCGGGGTGCACGGCGCCGGAGGATCCGTGCTTGGTGTCGGTGTGCAACGGCGCCACGGGCCAGTGTGAGGACCAGCCCAACCCCGAGCCCGTGCCCTGCGACGACGGGGACGTGTGCACGGAGGACGACGTGTGCTTCAACGGCGAGTGCGGCGGCACGGACGTCTGCCCCAAGACCTGCGTGCCCGAAGATCTGCTCTGTGGTGAGGCCATCGTGGGCACCCTCACCGACGGCACGAACACGATGGACGGCTACAGCGGGCTCGACGGGGCGTGCGCGGACGCCACCACGGGCTACGAGGGCTTCGAACGGGTCTTCAAGGTGCAGACGAGCGTGGCCGGCACCGCATGTGAGGGCAGCCAGTTCTCCGTGGAGCTCACCGATCCTTCCCAGGCGGGGACGGACTTCGTGGACGTCTTCCTGCTGGACCCCGAGGAGGGCACCTGCTGGCCGGGCGCCTGCCTGGATCGGGCGACCATGGACGGGGCGGGCCGCCTGACCATCACGGCGGACTTGCCCGCGAGCGGTGCGCTGTACCTCGTGGTCGACGGGCGGGAGGGCTACAACGGCGAGTTCCGCGTGGCAGCCTCCTGTTGCGGGAAATCCGTGGAGACGTTCTGCGGTGACGGCGTGGACCAGGATGGTAGTTTTGGCGACGGTCTCAAGGACTGCGCCGACGACGACTGTGCGGGCGACCCCTTGTGCGACACGGAGTACTCCTGCACGGACGGCCTGGACAACGATGGCAACGGGGCCACGGACTGCTTCGATCCCGCGTGCACCGACGCGCCCGAGTGCGACGTAGAGACCGACTGCGCCGACACCATCGACAACGACGGCAACGGCCAGACGGACTGCGACGACCCGAGCTGCCAGGCCTCCCCCGACTGCGCCCAGGCGTGCAGCACCGTCACCGCCACCCTCCACTGCGGCGACACCTTGACCAACCAGGACTTGACGACGGCGCCGATCGGGATCCTCTCCTCTCTGCACGGTGGGCTATGCAGCTCTGGCAGCGGAGACTACTCAACGAAGCACCAACTTGCCTACGAACTCGATCCGGGCACCTGCGATGGGAACTACGAGGTGCAGATCGTGCCTTCGACGGCCGGTTCGAACTTGATCCTGGACACGATCTTGACAGGTCCCGACTGTTTGCCCGACGCATGTGTCGCCGAAGGCTTCTTGTGGGGGCAGGATCCAGCATTCCTCGGTCCGCTCACAACCACAGCCCACCCAACAGCCTGGCTGCTTGTCAGTGAGGCAGTTGAGGCGTCTCAGCTAGGCAACGTGGACATCACCCTCAACTGCACCTGCCAGTAGCTGCCGAACTCGTCACCGGGAGCCCAGGGGACTCCGGACACGCGGCCGAGGTGCGTTCCAGATGGGGCGGCGGGCGCCACGAGCACGCTCGCGCGTGCCATGGCGTTCACCCGTGATGGGCCCGCGACGGGAAGGGGCTGTGCATCAAGCTTCTGGAAGCATGATTCGCAACGTCTCCCGTCGCCAGGCTTGCTCTTG
>CAYZID010000305.1:0-6637 GCA_964478315.1 uncultured Myxococcales bacterium
GGCCCTGAGCGAGCCCGAACCCCAGCTCCCCCGCCCGCCCGCCAGGATCCTGCCCCTGCCCGTGGCCGGCGGGGGCGCGGCGCGCGCCGCCGAGGCCCAGGAGCCCAGCGCCTCCCCCGATGAGGCCGCCCGCGAGGCGGGCCCGGACGAGAGCGCCCAACCCGACCTCGCCCACGTCCTGGACCCCGAGACCTTCCCCATGCTCACGAGCATCGGGCGCAACCTCACCCTCGCCGCCGCCGAGGGACGCCTGGATCCCGTCATCGGGCGCCAGGACGTCATCGACGCCATGATCGACGTGCTCAACAAGCGCCGCTCCAACAACCCCTGCCTCGTGGGCGATCCCGGCGTGGGCAAGACGGCCATCGTCGAGGGCCTCGCCGTGGCCATGCTGGAGCACGGCGAGCGCGTGGAGGCCCTCAAGGACCGCGTCATCATCGAGATCGACGTGGGCGCCCTCGTCGCCGGCACCGAGCTGCGCGGCTCCTTCTCGCGGCGTATGGCGCGCCTCAAGGATGAGGTGAAGGAGGCCGCCGGGAGGGTCATCGTCTTCATCGACGAGCTCCACACGCTCATCGGCGCGGGCGGCGGCGATGGGCCCCTGGACGCGGCGAACGACCTCAAGGCGGCCCTCGCGCGGGGCGAGTTTCCATGCATCGGCGCGACGACGGGCCCGGAGTATAGCCGCTATGTAGAGCGCGACCCCGCCCTGGAGCGGCGGTTTCAGCCCCTCCCCGTGGACGAGCCCTCCGCCGAGGACACGCTCGCCATCCTCCGGGGCATCATCGACCGCTACGAGGCCCACCACGGCGTCATCTATGAGCCGGCCGCGCTGGAGGCGGCCGTGCGGTTGAGCCAGCGCTACATCGTCGAGCGGCGCCTGCCGGACAAGGCCATCAACCTCGTGGACACGGCCGCGGCCCGCGCCGTGCGCATGGGCCACGAGACGGTCGAGGTGGGTGACGTAGCCGCCGTCGTGAGCGATCTCGCGGACATCCCCGTGGAACGGCTGCTCATGAGCGACGCCGAGCGCGTCCTCGCCATCGAGCCCTTCCTGCGCGAGCGAATCATCGGCCAGGACGACGTCCTCGCGCGCATCGCCGAGGTCATCCAGCGCAACTCCGCGGGGTTCGCCTCCCACCGGCCCATCGGCTCCTTCCTGTTTTTGGGCCCCACGGGCGTGGGCAAGACCGAGACGGCCAAGGCCCTCGCCGACTTCCTGTTTGGCTCCAAGGACGCCATGACCCGCCTGGACATGAGCGAGTTCATGGAGCGCCACGCCGTGAGCCGGCTCCTGGGCGCGGCCCCCGGGTACGTGGGGCACGAGGAGTCTGGGCAGCTCACCGCGGCCCTCAAGCGGCGGCCCTACCAGCTCATCCTCTTCGACGAGATCGACAAGGCCCACGCCGACGTCCTCAACATCCTCCTGCAGATCCTCGACGAGGGGCGGATCACCGACGCGCGCGGCCAGACCCTCTCGCTGTCCAACACGGTCATCATCCTCACGTCCAACCAGGGCTCCGAGGTCCTGCGGCAGACGCGGCGCGTGGGCTTCGCGGAGGGGGGGGACGAGGCCGCCTTCGGGCCCGCCCAGCGCGAGCGCATGCTCGAAGCGGCCCGGAAGAAGCTGGCGCCCGAGCTCTGGGGGAGGGTCGACGAGAAGTGCGCCTTCGCACCCCTGGGGCGGGCGGAGATCGCCCAGGTGGCGCGCCTCCTCGTGGCCGAGTCGTCTCGCCTCCTCGCCGCCGAGCGCGACATCCGCTACGACATCGACGACGCCGTCGTGGACCACCTCATCGACCACGGCGGTTGGGATCTCGCCCACGGCGCCCGCCCCATGCGGCGGGCCGTCCAGCGCACCTGTGAGACGGCCATCGCGCGTGCCATCCTCTCGGGCGAGGTGGAACCCGGCGACCACGCGCGGCTCGTGATCGAGGACGACGAGGTCGCCGTGCGCCTCGTGCCGCCCCAAGGCGGCGACGCTTGAGCGCCGAGGGGCGCGCGCTGGCGTGCTCTACCCGGCGCGCGCGAATGATGATAGACACATCCAACGCTCGCCGAGGGGCGAGCCACACACACGCGCCTTCGTCCAAGACCAGGGGGAGACCTATGGCCAATCAGCGTTTTGCATCCGTCCCGGCGATGTTCCTCCATCGCATCGCTGCCACGCCCAACGCCCGCGCGTACCAGTTCCCCGACGGGACTGGTTGGGGGAGTATGACCTGGGCCGAGGCGGGCGAGCGGGTGCGGCACATCGCCTGTGGCCTCGCCAGCCTGGGGATCGGTCGCGAGGAGCGCGCCGGGATCGTGTCCACGACGCGGGTGGAGTGGATCCTCGCCGATCTCGGGATCATGGGCGCGGGGGGCGCGACGACGACCATCTATCCGTCCAACACCCCCGAGGAGTGCCAGTACATCATCGCCGACAGCGCCACGCGCTTCGTCTTCGCCGAGGATGATGGGCAAGTTGCCAAGCTCCTCAAGGTCCGCGATGAGATGCCCTCCCTGGAGAAGATCATCGTCTTCGACGGCACGGCGGGCCACGACGGCTGGGTCATAACCCTGGAGGAGCTGGAAGCCGCGGGCAAGAAGTACAACGACGCCAACCCCGGCTGGTTCGAGGAGATGGGCCAGTCCCTCAAGCCCGAAGAGCTCGCCACCCTCATCTACACCTCCGGGACCACCGGCAAGCCCAAGGGCGTGGAGCTGCTCCACAGCGCCTGGTCCTACGAGGGCTGGGGCATCGCGGAGATGGGCATCCTGGACATGAGCGACCACCAGTACCTGTGGCTGCCCCTGTCGCACAGCTTCGGCAAGGTCTTGGAGGCCGCCCAGATCCAGATCGGCTTCGTGACCACCGTGGACGGGCGTATCCCCAAGCTGGTGGAGAACCTGGGCGTCGTGAAGCCCACCTTCATGGCGGCGGCCCCGCGCATCTTCGAGAAGGTCTACAACAAGGTCGTCCAGGGCGTGGAGGAGGCCGGCGGCCTCAAGAAGACCATCTTCAACTGGTCCGTGGGCGTGGGGCGCGAGGTCTCCAAGCTGCGGCAGGCCCGCCAGGAGCCCACGGGGCTGCTGGCGCTCAAGTACAAGGTCGCCAACAAGCTCGTGTTCTCCAAGCTCAAGGAGAAGTTCGGCGGGCGCGTGAAGTTCTTCATCTCGGGCTCCGCGCCCCTGTCCATGGAGATGGCCGAGTTCTTCCACGCCTCGGACATCCTCATCCTCGAAGGGTATGGGCTGACCGAGTCCTCGGCGGCGAGCTTCGTGAACCGGCCGGACACCTTCAAGTTCGGCACCGTGGGCCCGCCGCTGCCAGGCACCGAGGTGAAGATCGCCGAGGAGGACGGTGAGATCCTCCTGCGCGGCGACGGCATCATGCGCGGCTACCACAACCTGCCCGACGTCACCGCCGAGACGCTCACCGAGGACGGTTGGCTCCTCACCGGCGACATCGGCGAGCTGGACGCCGACGGGTTCCTGCGCATCACCGACCGCAAGAAGGACCTCATCAAGACCTCGGGTGGCAAGTACGTGGCGCCCCAGAAGCTCGAGGGGAGCCTCAAGGCCCTCTGCCCCTACCTGAGCCAGGTTCTCGTGCACGGCAACCGCCGCAACTTCTGCACGGCGCTCGTGACCCTCGACGAGGAGGGGATCCAGGGCTGGGCGGAGGAGCATGGCCTCGGCGGCAAGTCCATCGCTGAGATCGCCAAGAGCCCCACGACCATCGCCATGGTCCAGGAGGCCGTGGACAAGCTCAACAGCACCCTGGCGAGCTACGAGACGATCAAGAAGTTCGCCATCCTCGATCGCGACTGGTCCATCGAGGAGGGCGAGCTCACCGCGAGCCTCAAGGTCAAGCGCAAGGTCGTCGAGAAGCGGTACATGGACGTGCTGGACGGCTTCTACGCGGACGCCATCAAGAAGATCTAGCGAGGCAACGCCGTGGCCGCCGGGGCCCGGGTCGCGTCATGAGCGCCCCCGGCACCCGGCGCGCCGCTCCCGGTTCTCTGCGGTTGGCCGCTTGGGGGCCCACCGCACCCTTGGAGTCAGCATCAGGAGGTGCGCAGCTTGGGTTCTCAGGTCATCCTCGCGTCGGCCTCTCCTCGCCGCCGGGAGCTCATGGAGCGCTTCGGCATCCCCGTGAAGGTCGTGCCCTCCAACATCGACGAGGTGCGCGACGAGGGTGAGACGGCGGAGAACTTCGTCAAGCGCATCGCGCGGGCCAAGGTCCTCGCGGTCGTCGAGCGGCTCCAGACCACCCTCTACCCCACCGATTCGGCGGGCAAGCCCATCCGCCCCACGGCGGCCTCCACGCGGCACCCCGAGAGCCGCTGGGTCGTGGGGGCCGACACCGTGGTCGTGTACGAGGAGACCATCCTCGGCAAGCCCCAGGACACCGCCGCGGCGGTCGCCATGCTCTCGGAGCTGAGCGGGCGTCGTCACCGCGTCATCACCGGCTTCTGCATCCATGACCTCAAGAAGGACAAAGAGGGCGTCCAGGCGGTGAGCACCGAGGTGCAGTTCAAGACCCTCACGCGGGCGGAGATCGACAAGTACGTCTCGGTGGGCGAGTCCATGGACAAGGCGGGGGCCTACGCCGTCCAGGGCGTGGGGGCCTACCTCGTGGACTCCATCATCGGCTCCTACACCAACGTCGTCGGGCTGCCCATGTGCCAGCTCGTGGAGATGATGGAGGAGATGGGCGCCTACGACGTGCTGCCCTACGGCAAGTGAGCGCGCCAGGCGAGGGCGGGCAGGGCCCCGCGAGCGCGGTCGACCCATCCCAGATCGCGGCGCGCCTCGCCCGCGTGCGGTCCCAGATCGACGCGGCCTGCCGCGCCGCCGGCCGGGCCCCCGAGACAGTAGAGCTCGTGGCCGTGAGCAAGCGCCACCCCGACGCCGCCGTGCACGCCGCCGCCGCCGCCGGGCAGCGGGTCTTCGGGGAGAACCTGGTCCAGGCCTGGCGCGCTCGCCTCGGGGACCCCGGTCTGGCCGCTTTGCGCTGGCACCTCATCGGCCCCATCCAGACCAACAAGGCCCGCTACCTGGCCGCCTCGCGCCCGGCCCTCGTGCACACGCTGGACCGACCGGCGCTCTTGGAGGCGCTGGACCGGCGCCTCCAGCGGCAGCGGGAGAGGGAGCCCGAGCGGGAGCCCCTGGACGTGCTCCTCCAGGTGAACATCGACGCCGAGCCCCAGAAAGCGGGTTGTGCCCCCGAGGACGTGGACGCGCTGGCCGACCTCGTGGCCTCGACCTCCACCCTGCGCCTGCGCGGGCTCATGTGCATCCCCCGCCCCGTGCCCGGGGGCGCGCCGCGCGCGGCCTTCGCACGCCTCCGGGCGTTGGGAGAGGCCGTGCGCGACCGCGTGGACCTCGCGGCTGGCCCGCTCGTGCTGTCCATGGGCATGTCGTCGGACTACGAGGCCGCCATCGCCGAGGGGGCCACGCTCGTGCGCGTGGGGACCGCCATCTTCGGGCCTCGCCCCGGCTGAGGTCCTTCGCCTCCGGCGCCAGAGGCTCCCTCGTGGGGCCCCGACGCAAAGGGGCCGCCCCGGGCTCCCCCGGAGCGGCCCCAAGCCGCTATCCGTGCGGTGCCTGCGGCCCAGCCTCAGCCGAGGTTCCCCGAGCAGTTGCTCTCCTCGACCTGGCAGAAGCTGCCCTTGGCCTGCTGCTCGCACGTGACCTTGTCCGTGGAGTCCCAGCACTGCTCGTCGAGGCAGTACTGGAGGCGCAGATACATGGTCAGCGCCTCCTCCGTACCCACCTGGGCGCAGGTGCGCAGGCAGGCGTAGTCCGGCTCGCCGAAGATGTCCGGCTGGCAGCCCGCGAAGCACTGGCGGGTGTCCGTGCAGTTGCCCGTGCCGAAGCTCGTCGTGCCCACGCGGCAGGCGGCGTCCTCGGTGAGGCAGTTGGCCGCCAGGCACTTCCACTGCTTGCTCGTCCCGTCCACCGGGCAAGAGGCGTTGGCCAGGCACTCGGTCAGGGCGAAGGCCGTCGCCACCTCCTCGTCCTCCCCGTCGCCGGAGAGCCCGCAGGTCCCCTCGGCGCCCGCGAGGCAGGTGGCTACGTCGGCCTCGGAGGCCTGGGCGCACGCGTCCGTGGCGCACGCGAGGTGCTCCAAGCAGGTCGTCACCTGGCTCGCCGTGTCCGGGGGAGCCGTGTCGGGCGTCCTGGTGTCCTTGGGCCCCGTGTCCTGGGTCCCCGTGTCGGGCGCTGGCTGGGTGTCCTCCACCGGGGACGTGTCGGGGGGCGTGTTCGTGTCCGGGGTCGCGGTGGTGTCCTGCTGGGTCGTCCCCTCGTCTCCGGTGCCGGCGTCCTGGGTGTCCGCGGTCACGGCGTCGTCGGTCGTCGTGTCGGAGCTGCTGTCGCAGCCCGCGCCGAGGGCCATCCACGCCGTGAGCCCCACGACGACCGTCCCACGCACTAGGGTCCTCATCCTCATCGCGTCCTCCTCCCGAACTCCGGCTCTCTGCTTCCCACTTTCGATGTCGGCCCTCGCGCCCAAGCCGACGGCCTCTCACCGCAGCCGCCCGGGAGCACCCCGGTGAGCCAGCGGCGCGGCTGAGCGCGGGGAACGCTAGATACCCCCCTCCCCGGTGTCAAGCGGGCACCGCCCGCCCCGATCCGCCACCTGCTC
>CAYZID010000306.1:0-6624 GCA_964478315.1 uncultured Myxococcales bacterium
CCCGGGGCCTTCGTACCTCGCCAGCGCCCCGCCACGGAGCCCCGGCGGATTTGGGGACGTCGGAGGTCGTTGACACCCTTTGGAGGCCGGTGCTAGAGGCCAAGGTCCCGTGGGGTGTCGCCGCGTCGCGGGCGGTGTCCGTGGGGGCCCGCCGGCTAGGCGTCGCGCGGGTGGGTTCGGGTGGGCGGGCTGCGCCGCCGTCGGTGTCGCCGCGGCGCCCCCCGAGCGAGCGTCCGAACGTCACGAGCCAAGCTCACGAGCAGCGGAGGAGTCGCGTGGATATCGAGACCGTGGGGATCATCGGGGCCGGCCAGATGGGCGCCGGGATCGCGCAGGTGGCAGCCTTCAGCGGGATGTCCGTGGTCGTGCAGGACCTGGACCCGGACCAACTCGAGCGGGCCCATACGGGCATCCAGCGGCGCCTGGCGCGCTTGGTGGAGAAGGGCAAGATCTCACCCGACCAGCTCGAGCGGACCACCGAGCGCATCACGCTCACGCGCGAGCTGGGTGACCTCGCCGACCGCGACCTCATCGTCGAGGCCATCACCGAGAACGTGGACATCAAGCGCAAGGTGTGGGCGGACGTGGCGGCCGTGGCCAAGGCGGACGCCGTGCTGGCCTCGAACACCTCGTCCATCAGCATCACGAAGCTCGGCGCCGCCACGGGGCGCGCGGACCGGTTCATCGGGATGCACTTCATGAACCCCGTGCCGGTCATGAAGCTCGTGGAGATCATCCGCGGGCTGGAGACCTCCGACGAGACCTTCGCCGCCACGCGGGCCGCCGCCGAGCGCATGGGCAAGACCGTCGTCGTCTCCCGCGACTTCCCGGGGTTCATCGTCAACCGGATCCTCATCCCCATGCTCAACGAGGCGGTCTACGCGCTCTACGAGGGGATCGCCTCCGCCGAGGACATCGACGCGGCCATGAAGCTGGGGACCAACCAGCCCATGGGGCCGCTGACCTTGGCGGACTTCATCGGTTTGGACACGGTGCTGGCCATCGCCGAGGTCCTCTACGAAGGGCTGGGTGACCCCAAGTACCGCCCCTGTCCGCTGCTTCGCCAGTACGTGGAGGCGGGGCGCTTGGGCAAGAAGTCCGGGCGCGGGTTCTTCCGCTACTCCTGAGCACGGCCGACCCGCGGTGGCACGGGGGGGGACGGCCTCCTCGGGGTCGCCGTGGGCTCCCGCTCCCCTGTGCCCCTCCCCGGCGCGCGCCGCTCGGGCGCGCGCAGCGAGTCACTCCCAACGAGGTGTCCCATGGACCTTGAGTACCTTCAGTACGACCGCGAAGACTCCATCGTCACCCTCACCGTGAACCGGCCCAAGTCGCTGAACGCGCTGAACCGCGCCACGCTGGGCGAGCTTCACGACGCGCTCCTGGCCTTCGAGCAGGACCGGGACGCGCGGGTGATGATCCTCACCGGCGCGGGCTCCCGTGCCTTCGTGGCTGGCGCGGACATCGCCGAGATGGCCGAGATGACGCAGGAGCAGGCGGAGGAGTTCTCGCGCCTGGGCCAGACCCTCACGGCGCTCATCGAGCGCGTACCCAAGCCCGTCATCGCCGCCGTGAACGGCTGGGCGCTGGGCGGCGGGTGCGAGCTGGCCATGGCCTGCGACTTCATCCTGGCGAGCGACAACGCGCGCTTCGGGCAGCCGGAGGTGAACCTGGGGCTCATCCCGGGCTTCGGCGGCACCCAGCGCCTGGCCCGCATCGTGGGGCGCGGGATCGCCAAGCAGCTCATCTTCACCGGGGAGATCATCGGCGCCCAGCGGGCGCTGGAGATCGGGCTGGCCAACGCCGTCTACCCCCAGGACGAGCTCATGAGCTTGGCCCGCAGTGTGGCGGCGACGATCTCCACGAAGGGGCCCCTCGCGGTGGGGGCCGCCAAGCACGCCCTGAACCGAGGCTACGACCTCACGCTGGAGGTGGGCATGGAGTTCGAGGCCATGCTCTTCGGCTCCATGTTCAAGACCGAGGACATGCGCGAGGGCACGCGCGCCTTCCTCGACAAGCGCGACCCTCGCTTCACCGGGCGGTAGCCCCCGGACCACCGTCCCGACACTCGCCCCCGTTCCCCCCCGTAAGGAGCTCCCCCGTGAACTTCGACCTCACCGAAGAACAGGTCATGCTGCGCGACATGGTGCGCGCCTGGGCCAAGGACCGCGTGGCGCCCCAGGCGGCCCGCAACGACCAAGAGCACCGCTTCCCGGCCGAGCTGGTGGCGGAGATGGGCGAGATGGGGCTCATGGGCATGGCCGTGCCCGAGGAGTGGGGCGGCAGCGGCATGGACATCGTGTCCTACGTCATCGCCATGGAGGAGATCTCCGCGGCCTGCGCCTCCACGGGCGTCATCATGAGCGTCAACAACTCCCTGGTGTGCGATCCCATCCTGCGCTTCGGGACGGACGCCCAGAAGGAACGGTGGCTCAAGCCCCTGGCCCAGGGGAAGAAGCTGGGGTGCTACGCCCTCAGCGAGCCCGGGACCGGCTCGGACGCTGCGAACCAGACGGCCACCGCCACGCGTGACGGCGACGGGTGGGTGCTCAACGGGACCAAGAACTGGATCACCAACGGGCCCGAGGCGGACACCTCGGTGGCCTTCTTCATGAGCGACAAGGCCAAGGGCGTCCACGGCATCACGGGCTTCCTGGTGGACCTCCACCGCCCCGGCGTCACGCGGGGCAAGAAGGAAGAGAAGATGGGGATCCGCGCGTCGGGGACGTGCTCGCTCATCTTCGAGGACTACCGCGCCACGGACGACGAGGTCTTGGGCGGTGTGGACCAGGGCTTCAAGGTCGCCATGAGCACGCTCGACGGGGGGCGCATCGGCATCGCAGCGCAGGCGCTTGGGATCGGGCGGGCCGCATTCGAGGAGGCGGCCGTTTACGCCCAGGAGCGGCGGGCCTTCGGCAAGCCCATCGCCAAGATGCAGAGCATCCAGAACATGCTCGCGGACATGGCCACCGAGCTCGACGCGGCGCGCCTGCTCATCTGGCGGGCCGCCGCCCTCAAGGACGCCGGCAAGCGCTACGGCAAGGAGTCGGCCATGGCCAAGCTCTTCGCCGCGGAGGCCTCCCACCGCGCCGTCCACAAGGCGCTGCAGATCCACGGCGGCTATGGCTACGTCCAGGAGTACGCGGTGGAGCGCCACTACCGCGACCAGCGCATCACCGAGATCTACGAGGGGACGAGTGAGATCCAGCGCCTGGTCATCGGCCGCGCGGTGCTCAAGGAGGCGGCGGCGCGCATGTAGCGCCCGCCGTCCGTGGGTCCTCGTGGCGCGCGGCGGCGCGCGGCGCGGGGAGGCAACAGGAGGACGTCCGTGAACTTCGAGCTCGACGACATCCAGACCCAGGTCCGCGACCTGGCACGGACCTTCGCGGAGCGCGAGCTCCAGCCCCAGGCCGCGGAGCTGGACGCCACCTCTCGCTTCCCCGTGGAGACCTTCCGCAAGCTCGGGGAGCTGGGGCTCTTGGCGGTGAACGTGCCCGAGACCTATGGCGGCTCGGAGCTTGGGACCGTGGCGCTGTGCGTGGCGCTCCAGGAGGTCGCTCGGGCGTGCGCGTCCACGGCCGTGACCATGAGCGTCACGAACATGGTCGCCGAGATGATCTACCGCTTCGGCGACGAGGCCCAGCGCAAGCGTCACCTGCCCCCCCTGGCCTCGGGGGAATCGGTGGCCGGGGCCTTCTGCTTGTCGGAGGCCACGAGCGCCTCGGACGCCGCGAGCCTGCGGGCCACGGCGCGTCGCGACGGCGACGAGTGGGTCCTCGATGGGGAGAAGATGTGGATCACCTCCGGCGCCTACGCCGGGGTCCTCATCGTCATGGCGCGCACGGCGGGCCCCGAGGCCGGGCCAAGGGGGATCTCGGCCTTCCTCGTAGAGCCGGGGGCGCCGGGGCTGAGCTTCGGTAAGCCCGAGCACAAGATGGGGCTGCGGGGCTCCAACACGGTGTCCGTACGGCTCGACGGGTGCCGCGTGCCGGTGGGGAACCTCCTGGGGCGCGAGGGCGACGGCTTCAAGATCGCCATGACGGCGTTGGACGGGGGGCGCATCACCATCGGCGCCATGGCCACGGGGATCGCTCGGGCGGCCCTGGACGCCGCGGCGTCCTACGCGTTGGACCGCAAGGCCTTCGGAAAGCCTCTGGCGCGACACCAGACGATCGAGCACAAGCTGGCCGACATGGCCACCCAGCTAGACGCCGGGTGGCTCATGGTCCAGCGTGCCGCCTGGCTCAAGGAGCGGGCGGGCTACGACGATACGGGCGCCACGCCCGCCGCCAAGCGCTTTACGCGCGAGGCCGCCATGGCAAAGCTCCTCGCGACGGAGGGGGCCAAGCGCGTGTGCGACGAGGCGGTGCAGATCCACGGCGGCTACGGGTACACGACGGAGTTCCCCGTGGAACGCTACTATCGGGATGTGCGCGTCACGACCATCTTCGAGGGGACGAGCGAGATCCAGCGCCTGGTCATCGCGCGCGAGGTGCTGCGGCAGTTCGCGGTCTGACGCCACGGGGCGAGCCACGAACCCCGGTGGACGCGCCGCCGGAGATTGGGACGAGGAGGTCCATCATGACGACGAGCCGACATCGCGTACTCATCGCCAAGCCCGGCCTCGATGGGCACGACCGGGGCGCCAAGGTCGTGGCGCGGGCGCTGCGAGACGCGGGCTACGAGGTCATCTACACGGGGCTCCACCAGACCCCGGAGATGATCGCCCGCGCCGCGGTCCAAGAGGACGTGGACCTCGTGGGGGTCTCCATCCTCTCGGGCGCGCACAATCATCTCGTCCCCGAGATCATTCGGCTCCTGCGTGAGCAGGGCGCGGAGGACGTGGCGGTCTTCGTGGGGGGCATCATCCCCGAGGACGACATCCCCACCCTCAAGGCGGCGGGTGTCCAGGAGGTCTTCACGCCGGGCACGACGATGGCCGAGATCGTGGACGCCGTGGGGCGTCTCCTTGGCCGCGACGCCCAGGAGTAGGCGGCGACGTGTGCCCGGGGGCGGCGCCCGAGCCCGCAGACGAGGTGCTCATGGACCGCTATGTGCGCCAGGGGGACCGGCGCGCCTTCGAGGATCTCTACCGGCGCTATAGCGGACGGCTGTACGGCTTGTTCATGCGGTCCGTGCACGACGAGGCGGCGGCGCGGGACCTGGTGCAGAAGACCTTCCTCCACTTCCATCGCGCGCGGCGCGACTATCAGCAGGGGCGGCCTCTGCGACCCTGGATCTACACGATCGCCCTGAACCTTCGGCGTGAGCACTTTCGGCGTCGCGCTCGGAAGCCCGAGACGTCCTATGACCCCGTGGCGCACGGTGAACTCACCACCCAGCCCGCGGCCACCACGGCGACGGATCGGCTGGTGCGCCGGGCGCTGGCGGCGCTCCCGGACAACCAGCGCGAGGTGATCCTCCTGCACTGGTACGAGGACATGCCCTTCGCGGAGATCGCCCAGGTCGTGGGCGCCAGCGTGTCCGCCGTGAAGGTCCGCGCCCACCGGGGCTACGAGCGGCTGCGCGCCATGCTGGCCCCTTCGGGCGGGGGGGAACCACCACGGGAGGGTAACCGGTGAGCGACTCCCGCCGTACCGAGGACGAGATGTTCCGCGAGTTTCCCGACGACGCCCCCGAAGATCCCCCGCGCGAGGTGCGCACGGCCCTGGAGGCCGACCGCGCCGCCTTGGCTCGGGAGGCGGCTGCGCCGGGGCTCCCCCCCGACCTCTTCGACGCCATCGCCGCCGAGACCGTGGAGCGTACCCCCGGGCCCGTGGAGCGGTTGCGTGAGGCTCCCACGTGGCTTCGCTTGGTGGGCGTGGTGCTTGCGCTGGGGGGGCTCTTGGGCTTGGCGGCGGGGCTCATGGGGCTCCGCCCGGATGAGACCTGGGCTGACGCGACCCGGGTCGTGGTCCTCCTCGTCGCCTTGGGCGGGCTGGCGGCGGCCGCCCTGAGCGTGGCGCTGCGCGGCTACCACGCTCGCCCGCTCGGGCCTCTGGCCTGGGGTGTCATCGTCCTCGCGCTCGGGGTCCCGGTGGTGCTCGCGCTGTGGCCGGACCTCTGGGCGACCGGGGCGTCGTCGATCGCTTCCGTCGGCGGGCATGGGCACGGGCATGGACATGGACACGGTGGGCTCCCCACATGCCTCATCGTGGGGACGCTGATGACGGTGGCGGCCATGGGCGTCGTGTGGCTGTTCGAGCGTCCAGGGCACGCCACGGGCCGTCGCATGGCGGCGGCCGCGGCGGCCGGGGGCCTCATGGCCTTCACGGCGCTCCAACTCCACTGCCCGTCGCACGACATCACCCACCTCCTGTTCGAGCACGCGTCGGTGGGCTTCGTCGTGGCCGGGGCGGCCCTGGTGGCGGTGGGCTGGCGGGAGCGGCACCCGCGGAGGTGATGGTCCGAGCGCCGGTGCCCGCACCCTCGACCGCGCCCGCCGACGCTCCCGCTTTCCTCTGAGCTCAGCCCCCCCCCAACGGTTTCAGACTGTTAGCGGGACCGAGAGTAATCCCGGCACCCCCGCTTCCGCGCCCGCATCCGCGCCCGCGCCCGCATCCGCGCCCGCGCCCGCTTCCGCGCCCGCATCCGCGCCCGCGCCCGCATCCGCGCCCGCGCCCGCTT
>CAYZID010000307.1:0-6604 GCA_964478315.1 uncultured Myxococcales bacterium
GCCGCCCACACGCGGGATCCAAAGCCGAATCCCAGAGTAGGTGGCGGATCTGGGATCAGTCGCGCAGGTTGTACTTCTTGAGCTTGCGGTAGAGGGTCGTTCGACCGATCCCCAGCAGGCGGACGACCTCCGACAGGTTCCCCCCGGTGCGCCTCATGGCGCGGACGATGGTCTGCCGCTCCAAGGCCTCGAGGTTGAAGACCTCGGGCTCATCCGGGGCCTCCTCCGGGGAGCCGCCGGCCGCGCCCCCAGCGCCACGCTCCGCGGCCCTTCTCTCTACCCCTCGCAACACCCGTGGGGGCAGGTCGGCGGCCCGGAGGACTCCGTCCCGGCTCAGCGTCGCCGCCCGCCGTACGGCGTTCAAGAGCTCGCGCACGTTCCCGGGCCACGGGTAACGCTCCAGCACCTCGATGGCCGCGGGCTCGAAGGTCGGCGGCTCTCCTCCGCGCTCCGCGGCCCACTGCTGGACCAGCCCACGCGCGATCCGCACGACGTCCCCCGGCCGCTCGCGCAACGGCGGCACCGTGAGCTCGAACACGGCCAGGCGGTAGTAGAGATCCTCTCGGAATCGGCCCGCCTCGATCTCCTCCTCGAGATCCCGGTTCGTGGCCGCCAAGAGGCGAAAGTCCGAGGCGATGTCGCGCTGCCCCCCTACTCGGCGAAAGACCCTCTCCTGAATGGCGCGAAGCAGCTTGGCTTGCAACGGCAAGGCCAACTCCGCGACCTCGTCCAGAAACAGCGTCCCGCCGTCCGCCTGCTCGAATCGCCCGATGTGCTGTCGGCTCGCGCCCGTGAAGGCCCCTCGCTCGTGGCCGAAGAGCTCGGACTCCTGGAGGGTCTCGGGGATGGCGGCGCAGTTCAGGGCGACGAAGGGGCCGTCCCGCCGTCCGCTCGCCTCGTGCAGCGCCCGCGCCACGAGCTCCTTGCCCGTTCCGCTCTCGCCCAAGATGAGGATGGTCAGATCCGAGGCGGCGACGTGGTCCATCTGCCGAAACAGGTCGCGCATGGGGTCGGACTCCCCGATGATCGCCCCGTAGCCGCGCTGCTCCGCCTCGCGCTCCAGGGACCGCAGGCGCAGCCGCATGTCCCCCGCCTGGATGGCGTTGTCCACACTCACGAGGAGCTTGGTCTCGTCCACGGGCTTCGTCAGGTAGTCGTGCGCTCCGCTGCGCATGGCCTCGACGACGGTCTCGGAGTCCGTGTTGCCGGTGACCATGATGACGGGGAGCAGCGGATGCCGCGCGTGGACCCTGCGCAAGACCTCCAGCCCGCTCATGCCGGGCATCTTGATGTCCAGGAGCACGACGTCCGGGAGGAGGGTCGTCAGGGCCTCCAGACAGCGAGGCCCTGACTCCACGGCCGTCACGTCATAGTCGGACAGCTCCAGCCAACGTCGGAGGTAGTCTCGAACGCCGCCGTCGTCATCGACGACCAACACGTGCCCACGGGAGCGGGGTGCTTGAAGCTCTCTCATGGTCCCGTAAGAGACCACATCGCGGCGCCTCCCGCCAGCCCCATTCACCCGCCTTCTGGTTGGGCGCACGCTCCCCCCCTGCCCTCTGCGCCCAGGGGGACCCGGGGGCGCCAGCCTCCCCGCAGACGGACGCCGGCTCCCACCGCTGGACGGCACATCCCGAAGGTCGCGTAATAGGGACGGCTTGGATAGACTCCCGCGCGGGCTACGCCGTGCCCAGGAGCATCCCATGCCACCCCGCCCGACCCAGGACCTCCCTCCCGAGCCCGCGAACCCGACCCCGGAGGCAGTGCAACGGAGCGCGCTCATGCGCCTGGCGGCCCACCTCGCGCTGAGCCAACAGCCCTGGTCGCACGCAAGCCTCAAGGCGGCCCTGGAGGCCGCGGCCTTGGGCTGGGGGGCCTCACGGGTGGCCCTCTGGCGCGCGGAGGAGGGCGGGGCGCTCGTCGAGGTCGCGGCCTGGCCACCCCGCACGGCGACCGGCAGACGCCCCTTCCCGCCGTCTTGGCGAAGGGCGCTCGGAGAGGAGGGAGCCAGCACGACCTGGCGCACGGTTCCCGGGCAGGGAGTGGGCGCGTGGGCTGCGGGAGAGATCAGAGTGTCGCCGATCTTGCGGGCGGGGCATCTCCTCGGGGCCCTGGCGCGGCAGGGCGGCCCCGCGCCCGATGCCGGGGGGCCAAGCCCGTGGGAAGCCACGCTGATCGAAGCCCTCGGGGCAGTTCTGGCGCACAATCCGCACGAACCGGACGCGCCCCCGTGCCCCGACCTGCGTCGCGCGGACCTCACCGGTGAGCTCCCAGCAGAAGCGATGGCCGAAGCACCGCGATGGGAGGAGCCGAGCGCCGACCTGGTGGTCCGTTGGACCCTGGGCGGGCGCCTCACGCACGTCGACGAGGCGACGAGCAGCGCGCTGGGGCTTGGTCTGGGTGACCGATGGCCCGCAGAGGCTCTGGGGGACGAGCCCCCGTCGGTGGTCCAGGCGCTCCTGGAGGATCCGCGGGGGCTCGGCGCGGTGACGCGGGGGACGCTCCCGACGGGCCTCCCGGTCCGCTGGAATCACGTCCTCGCCGCGGGCGGCAAAGTCCCAGGGGGCTCCGTCGTGTCGGTGGGGCACGTCCTGGCCTCGACGGACCGGGCCAGGCGCCACTTGGAGAGCGCCTGGGCGGCGGTCCACGCCGTGGCGGCACGCGCCGTCGACGCGGATGAGCGCGTGCGGCGGGAGGTGGGATCCGAGCTCCACGACGTGGCGGCCCAGCACCTCACGGCCGCCCTGCTCCGCCTCCAGCTCTTGGCCTCCGACGAGGCCCGCCGCGCCTACGCCGAGCCTCTCCACGAGACGGCGCGGGAGCTCGAAGCCGGGATCCGCGCGCTGCGCTCGGCGTCCCGCTCCATGGCGGCCCACACCTTGCGTAGCCGAGGTCTGAGCCCCGCGCTCGCGGAGCTCGCGGACCGCCTCACGCGTTGGCACAGGATCCCGTGCGAGTTCACCGAGCAGGGCGCCCCGGTCCCCCTCGTCTCGGGGGGAGCGCTGGCGCTGTTCCGCAGCGTCGCGGAGCTCCTCGCCAACGTGGCGCGCCACGCGGACGCGGAGCGATGTCACGTCACGCTGCGCTGGGGCCCCAAGGGCGCGCTCGTGGAGGTCATCGACGACGGGATCGGGCTCCAGGGACAGGGGCCCCGGGCAACCCCAGGGACGAACGACGGGGGCGAGGACAAGGATAGGGGGTTGGGTCTGTTCACCGTCCGCGCTAGGCTCCGCCAGGTGGGTGGCGGCCTGCAGCTCGGAATGGCGCCCGGTGGCGGGACCCGGGCGGCCGTCTTCATCCCACGGGGCAAGAACGGAAGGCCCACCGGGGCGGACCACCAAGGGCACATGCCATGAGTATTCGAGTCTTGATCGCCGACGACCACCGCCTCTTCCGAGACGGCCTCCGGGCGCTCCTCTCCCGACAACGGGATTTCGAGGTGGTCGGGGAGGTGGGCGACGGACGCACCGCCGTGGAGGCGGCCTCCCAAGAGGCGCCCGACGTCGTGCTCATGGACCTGGCCCTCCCGGGGCTCAACGGGCTGGACGCCACGGCGGCCATCCGTGCCCTGGACGCCCCCCCCAGGGTCGTCGCCGTCTCGTTCCACGAGGAGCTGGCTTGGGTCCAGCGAGCGTTTCGAGCGGGCGCGGACGGGTACGTCGTGAAGACGGCCGCCTTCTCCGAGCTAGGCCACGCCATCCGCGAGGTGGCGCGCGGTGTGCGCTTCGTCAGCCAGCAGCTCGCCGAGAGCCTGGGCCTGCGCGGCGCGCCCCCCGACGTCGAGGGCGGCCGAGCGAGCGCCCCCGAGCCCGCCGAAACCGCGAGCCTGTTCGACAAGCTCACCCGGCGAGAGCGCGAGGTCCTGCACCTGGTCGTCGACGGACTCACGTCCCGGGCCATCGGCGAGGCCCTGGGCATCAGCCCGCGCACCGTGGACGTGCACCGCAAGCACATCATGGACAAGCTCCAGGTCCCATCGGTGGCGGCCCTGGTCCGCCTGGCGATCCGCGGAGGGCTCATCGTCGCGTAGGCCCCCCGCCTTGGGAGGCGCGTGGCCCGAGCCGGAACGGGGGTGTTCCGCCCTGGAACAGCGCGCCCCCCCCAGGGCGCGTGGCCCGCCTCCGTGGCGTGAGCGTTTTCCTTCGGACTCCCGGCCGTTAGCGCGGAAGCCCAGACCGACCGCGCCTTGGCACGCGGAGTGCAGCCTCCTGGTCGCAGCGACCCAGGAGCCCCCATGCAGCCGCACTCAGACACGCTCCTCATCGTGACGCACGGCGCTGGCGACGGCGGCGTCCGCGCGACGCTGGCCTTCGCCTGGGCGTGCGCCGCGCTCGACGCGGGCGACACGGTCACGGTGTACCTCGCCGGAGAGGGTGTCCGCTGGGCGTCCCGACTCCACACGCGCGCCATCTCGGCCGCCGGCTTTGCGCCGCTGGACTCCTACGTGGAGAAGTTCCTCGCCAGCGGCGGCGAGCTGCTGGTGTGCGGGCCCTGCGTGACGGAGGAGCTCCCGAGCCCCCTGTGGCCCAGCGCGGAGACCGTGGACCTGCCCGCGGTCGTGGACCGCGCGGGGCCCGTCTCCAAGGTGGTGACGTTTTGAGCGCCTGCGCACCGGACATGGAGGCGCGCCCCTGCGCGGCACCAGCACCGGCGTTGGCGGCAGCGACCGGATCGGAGCTGACGCCGCTCGAAGCGCGCGTGAGACTGCTGGAGCGCGCGCTGGCCCAGGCCAAGCGCCAAGAACGGAAGCTCCAGCGCGCCCTCGCCGCCTCGCGCGTGGCGGCCCTGGCCCAGGCCGATGAGCTAGCGCGCATGGCCGCGCGCAACGCCTCGCTGGAACGCCAGGCGCACCTCGACCCCCTCACCGGCGCCCTCAACCGGCGCGGGCTCGCGCGTCGGCTCCGGGCGGAGATGGCCCGGAGCCTCCAGACCGGCAGCACCCTCGCCGCCATCTTCGTGGACCTCGACGATTTCAAGGCCGTCAACGAGGCGCTGGGACACGCGGGGGGGGACCGCGTGCTCACCGCAGTCGCTGCGCGGCTCCGCGCAGCCACACGCCAGGGAGACGCCTTGGCGCGCGTGGGCGGGGACGAGTTCGTCGTCTTGCTGCGCGGCGTGGGCCCCGCCTCCCTGGGGTCCGTCGCCGAGCGCCTGCGCGCCGCGCTCGCCGCCGCGCCGGTGCACGTAGGAGGCGGCGAGGAACGAACCGTCACCCTGAGCGCCGCGGCGGTCCTGCTGGACCGGGAGACAGGCCGGCTGGAAGACCTCCTGGCCCAGGTGCGAGAGGCCCAACGTCGAAGCAAGGCGGGGGGAAAGAACCGGGTGACGCTGGTCGACCGAACCGCGTCCCACGCCGAGGGCGCTGGCAGGAGCGGCTGAGCTCGGCTGGATCCGTGCAGCCTGTGAGATGTAGGGGGCCCGCGATGGTAGGGCCCAAAGGAAGGGACGGGGAGACGACGATGGCAGCACAGGGCAAGAAGCGATCGACGATGCAGCTCCCCAAGTGGCAGGTCTGGGCGACGGCCACGGACCGCAAGCCCTGCGCGGTCGTCACGGCGGGGGACTTCGCCGGAGCCCTGTTCGTGCTGGAGCCTGGCAGCACGCTCGTGGGGCGCGGGCGCCAATGCGACATCGTGCTGGACGACGAGCAGGTGAGCCGCGTCCACTGCCGCTTCATCGTGGACGGCCAGGCGGTCGTGCTCGAGGACCTGGACTCCACCAACGGCGTGCGCGTGGACGGCACGCCCGGCCAGCGATTCGCCCTGCACCCGGGGAGCCACATCGCGCTCGGGACGCGGACCGCCCTGCGGTTCGGCTACCACGCCCCCGCCGAGATCGAGCAACAGAAGAAGCTCTACGAGGCATCCATCCGCGACGCGCTCACGGGCGTCCACAACCGGCGCTATCTCACCCTCCAGCTCCAGAGCGAGCTCAACAACCTCCAGGACCCTGAGGATAAGATGGCACTGGTCATGCTGGACATCGACCACTTCAAGCGCGTGAACGACACCTATGGGCACCCCGCCGGGGACCACGTGCTCATCCAGGTGGCCCGGACGCTCACCGAGTCCGTGCGGGGTGAGGACGTCGTGGGGCGCGTGGGGGGCGAGGAGTTCGCGGTGCTCCTGCGCGAAGCCGACGCGCGCGCGGCGTGGGCCTGCGCCGAGCGCGTCCGGGGGATGGTCGAGGCCACGGACTTCACGGCGATCGGCGAGCGCGTGCGCGTCACCGTGAGCCTGGGCTACGCCGTGGCCCGCGGCGGCGAAGGCGCGACGGTGGCGAGCCTCGTCGGCGCCGCGGATCGCCGCCTCTACGAGGCCAAGCAGGGCGGGCGCAACCGAGTGGAACCCGCCCTACACCGCCGGGGCCACCGCACGGCCACCGGCCGCACGCGCCGCCGGACGAGCCCCTCGGGCATCCAGACCGCGATGCCGCCCAACCCGTTGCAGGACGGCACCGCGACCGTCCACTGACGACACCGCCCTCCCCTGCCCCAAGGCATCCCCCCCTAGAAGCTTGATTCACAAGGGCGGACCGAGCCAGGCACCACGTCGTGATTTCAGGTGGTTTCGCGAGGAGGGAGCGTGCTGGTGGCACGTGACCG
>CAYZID010000308.1:0-6581 GCA_964478315.1 uncultured Myxococcales bacterium
TTCGCACCCTCACCCGCACCCGCATCCGCATTCGCACCCGCACCCGCTTCCGCCCCCGCTTTCGCACCCTCACCCGCACCCGCATCCGCATTCGCACCCGCACCCGCTTCCGCACCGCCGGCCCTCGGTGTTGCGGCGCGTCCAGGGGGTGTGCCATGGTCCGCGCCGCCCGCTCGATCACGAGTCCGTGAGGGCCGGAGCAAGGAGGCGTCACCGTGTACGTCAACAAGACGCTTGGGGTGCTGGGAGCCGGCAACATGGGCGAGGCGGTCATCCGCGGCGTCCTCAAGGCCTCCCTCATGCGCCCCACCCAGATCATCGCCTCGCGCCGCAGCGAGGGGCCGCTCGTGCGCCTGCACACCGAGCTGCGCGTGCGCACCACCACCGACAACGCCGCCCTCGTCCGCGCCTCCGACGTCGTCCTCGTCTGCGTCAAGCCTCAGAACTTGCTGCCCACGCTGGCCGAGGTCCGCGAGGCCTTTCGCCCCGAGCAGACCGTCATCAGCATCGCCGCCGGCATCCCCGTGGGCGCCATCGAGGAGGCCATCGGCCAGCCCATCCCCGTCGTCCGCGTCATGCCCAACACGCCCAGCCTCGTGGGCGAGGGCGCCGCGGGCTATTGCCTGGGCGCCCACGCCGACGCCGCCCACGCCCTCCAAGCCGCCGAGCTCTTCAGCGCCCTGGGCATCGCTCTCCAGGTCACCGAGGAGCACATGGACGCCGTGACCGCCGTCTCGGGCAGCGGCCCAGCCTACATCTTCTACCTGCTGGAAGGGCTCTATGAGGGGGCCGCCCGCGCCGGCCTCCCGAAAGAGCTGGCGGAGGCGCTCGTCAAGCAGACCGTCCTGGGGGCCGCCCGGCTCGTGAGCGACACCGGCGAAGATCCCGCCGAGCTGCGGCGACGCGTGACCTCGCCCGGCGGCACCACCGAGGCCGCCCTCAAGGTCCTCGCCGCGGGGGGCTTCAAAGCCCTCCTGGCCGACGCCGTCGTGGCGGCGCGTGACCGCGGCGTGGAGCTGGGCGCCATGCAGCGCGCGGCGAACGGGGACCACGGCCCGCGCGGAGAGGAGTGAGCTCATGAGCTGGACGCGAGACGAGATGGCCGCCCGCGCCGCCCAAGAGGTGAGGCCGGGCATGGTCGTGAACCTGGGCATCGGCATCCCCACGCTGGTGGCGAACCACCTGCCCGAGACGGGCCCCGATGAGCTGCCCGTGCTGCTCCACTCCGAGAACGGCCTGCTGGGCATGGGCCCCTTCCCCTACGAGGGCGAGGAGGACCCCCAGCTCATCAACGCCGGCAAGCAGACCGTGACGGTCGTCCCCGGTGGGAGCACCTTCGACTCCACGACGTCCTTCGCCATGATCCGTGGCGGCCACGTAGACCTGGCCTTCCTGGGCGCCATGCAGGTCTCCGCCGCGGGGGACATCGCCAACTGGGCCGTGCCCGGGCGGCTGGTGACGGGTATGGGCGGCGCCATGGACCTCGTGAGTGGCGCCAAGCGCGTCGTCGTCATCAGCACCTACCGCACCAAGAAGGGCGCCCCCAAGCTGGTCCCCGTGTGCACCCTGCCCCTGACCGGGTTGGGCTGCGTGCGCCGCGTGGTCACCGACGTGGGCGTCTTCGAGCCCCGGGGCGAGGCCTTCGCCGTCATGGAGCTCGCCCCCGGCGTCACCCGCGCCGACCTGGGCGACGACGTGCCCCTCATGGACTGAGGGGGCCGCTCGCTGCAGCGCGGCGCTCGGTGCGCGGGCGGCGGAGCCCCTACTCCGGCCGCGGCCGCGTCGTGCGGAACTCGATGGGGTCGCGGTGCTGGCGGACCTCGACCACTCGCTGGATGAAGATGCTGGGCACGTGGACCTCGTCGGGGGGGATCGCGCCCACGGGGACCAGTTCGTCCACTTCGGCTACCGCCACGCGCCCGGCCATGGCCATGGCGTACTGGAAGTTCTTGGTCGTGCCGTAGAACTGCAGGTTCCCCAGAGGATCGCCGCGGCGGGCGCGCAGGAAGGCCCAGTCCGCCGTGATGCCCTCCTCCAAGATGGCCCGCTGCCCGTGGAAGGTGCGCTCCTCTTTGCCCTCGGCCACCATGGTCCCCACGCCCGTGGGCGTGAAGAAGGCGGGGATGCCGGCGCCTCCGGCCCGGATGCGCTCGGCCAGCGTGCCCTGGGGGATGAGCTCCACGTCCACCAGGCCCGCCGCGTACTGCTCCTGGATGTCGGGGTTGCCGCCCATGAAGCTCCCCTTCCAGGCGGCGACCTGGCGGTTCTTGAGGAGGACGGCGAGCCCCTGGCCCTGGTTCCCGCAGTTGTTGCTGATGATCGTCAGGGACCCCGTCCCCCGCGCCGCCAGGGCATCGATGAGCGCCTCGGGGTTTCCGGACAACCCGAAGCCGCCCACCAAGATGGAGGCGCCCGGGGCGAGGTCGGCGATGGCCTCCTGGGGCGAGGCGAAGACCTTGGGGCTGGTGTTGGCGGACATGGACAGACCCTCTCGCGCGGTGGGTAGGCCCGAGGCTTTCGCACGCGCCGCGCCCGTCGGTCAACGTCGACGTTGCGCCCACGGGCGCGGCGTTGGTAGGAGGATAGGCCCTGGGAGACGGCGGGTGGACGCCCGCAGGAGGACGGGACATGGCTGAGGACCCCACCGGGCGCGACGTGCTCGCCGCCTACCGCGAAGCCGCCAAGGGGTTCCGGCGGCGCAAGGAGCGCTTCCAGACCATGGGGGGCTTGGAGATCGACGATCTCTACTCCGCGGACCCGCCCCCCGAGGGGCTCGGTGTCCCCGGGGAGTACCCCTTCACCCGTGGGCCCTACCCGAACATGTACCGGGGGCGGCTGTGGACCATGCGGCAGTTCGCGGGGTTCGGCAGCCCGGAGGACACGAACCGGCGCTTCAAGTACCTCTTGGCGAACGGTCAGACGGGGTTGTCCACGGCTTTCGACATGCCCAGCCTCATGGGCTACGACCCGGACCACGCGCTCTCCGCCGGGGAGGTGGGCCGCGAGGGCGTGAGCGTCGCCTGCCTGGACGACATGCGGCGGCTGTTCGACGGCATCCCCCTGGACGAGGTGACCGTCTCGTTCACGATCAACGGGCCCGCCATCATCGCCCTTGCCATGTACGCCGCCCTGGCGCGCGAGCGGGGGATCCCCCTCGCCAAGCTCGGTGGGACCATCCAGACGGACATCCTCAAGGAGTTCATCGCCCAGAAGGAGTGGATCTCCCCGCCGCGTCCCAGCATGCGCATCGTGGCCGACATGATGGCCTTCTGCGCACGCGAGATGCCGCGCTGGCACCCCATCAGCATCAGCGGCTACCACATCCGCGAGGCGGGGGCGACGGCCGTGCAAGAGCTGGCCTTCACCATCGCCGACGGCGTGGGCTACGTGCAGGCGGGCATCGACGCCGGCCTGGACGTGGACGCCTTCGCCCCGCGGTTGAGCTTCTTCTGGGACGTGCACAACGACTTCTTCGAGGAGATCGCCAAGTTCCGCGCGGCGCGCCGCCTGTGGGCGCGCATCATGCGCGAGCGTTTCGGCGCCAAGAACCCCGCCTCCTGGCGGCTGCGCACCCACGCCCAGACGGCGGGGGTGAGCCTCACGGCGCAGCAGCCCATGAACAACGTCGTGCGCGTCACCCTCCAGGCCCTGGCGGCCGTGCTGGGGGGCACGCAGTCCCTGCACACGAACAGCATGGACGAGACCTACGCCCTGCCCACCGAGAGCGCCGTGAAGCTGGCGCTGCGCACCCAGCAGATCATCGCCGACGAGAGCGGCGTGGCCGAGGTCGTCGACCCCCTGGCGGGCAGCTACTTCGTGGAGGACCTCACCGACCGCATGGAGGCCGCCGCCCAGGTCTACCTGGACAAGATCGACGAGCTGGGCGGCATCGTCCGAGCGGTGGAGTTGGGCTACCCCCAGAAGGAGATCGCCGACAGTGCCTTCGAGGACCAGCAGCGGGTGGACGCGGTGGAGCGGGTCATCGTGGGTGTGAACAAGTACGTGGAGGAGGAGGAGGGCGATCCCATCCCCACGCTGAAGATCGATCCCAGCGTGGAGCGGGAGCAGGTGGCGCGGATCCGCGCCCTCAAGGAGCGCCGCGACGCCGACGCCGTGGCCCGGGCGCTCGACGGCGTGCGCCAGGCGGCCCGGGGCGGCGACAACCTCGTCCCGCCCATCATGGCGGCGCTGGAGCAGGACGCCACCTTGGGGGAGGTGAGCGACATCTTCCGGGAGGTCTTCGGGGTGTACCGGGACCCGGTGTTCGTGTAATCTCCTGGCGCCGCGTCGCGCGGGACGCTGCGCGCGCGGCTCACATGGCGGCCCCCACGGCGGTTCCTGCCGGGGCGGCACGGAGGTGGGGGCGAGCGGGGTGTAGCGCAGTCTGGTAGCGCGCCAGCTTTGGGAGCTGGATGTCGCAGGTTCAAATCCTGTCACCCCGATCCTCGCCGCGCCGCTCGGGCTCGCCCGGGCGGCGCGGACCCTCCTCCCGCCGCGGTCGTTCGTTCGTCGTCCCTCAGCGGGAGGAGCCCCGAGGGGGCCGCGGGTTCCAGCTCACGAGGAGGGCTCTCATGCGTGGACGCCGCTGGGCACGGAGCACCGCTTTGCGCGACGGGGGCCGGACTTGGCCCGAACGGCTCGGAGGGCTGACGCTATCCTTGGCGCTGGCCCTCGTCGTCGGGCCGGTCGGGTGCGGAAAGTCGGACGACGAGGCGGCCCAGGCGGAGGCCGCGGTCCAAGCCCAGGGCGGGGGCGAGGCGAGCGCCGCCCAGGCCCAGGCCCCTCAGGGGCACCCCACGACCGAGGAGGGCCTCGTGGAGGCCGTGGCGCGCGCCATCTCGGCCCGGGACATGGATCGCCTGGCCTCGCTGTGTACGCCCGAGCAGGCGGCCGACCTGCGGAGCCTCCAGGAGCGCGACCCGGAGGGGTTCTGGCGCCGTGGGGGGCGGTGGGTGAAGAACGTCGAGAGCGGCCTCACCATCGCCCAGCGCTCGGACACCAAGGCGCCCCGGTGGCGGGCGCTGGTGCGCTTCGGGAACGGCGCCGAGGAGACGGTCGTCTTCACCCGCACGAACGGGAAGCTCTACTTCGAGCAGCTCTGAGCTCTCTCTCGCTCTGAGCCACCATGGGGCGGGGCGCGGCTGTCAGCTCCCCGCGATGGTCATCTCGGCCACGCGGAAGGAGGGCGCGCTGACGCCGCGCTGGGGATCGCGATCGGCCGCGACGCGGTCCACGTTGGCCCAGATCTCGGGGAGGGTGGAGGCGATGGTGAGCTCGTGGACGGGGTGGGCGATCTCACCGCCCTCGATCCACAGCCCGGCGGCTCCCTGGCTGTAGTCGCCCGTGGTCGTGTTCACCCCGAAGCCGATGAGCTCGGTGACCAGGAGGCCCCGCGGGGTGGCGGCGATGAGGTCCGCGAGCGTGCCCTCGCCCTCGTCCATCCAGAAGTTCGTGGACGCGGGGCTGGGCGTCCCGGCGAGGGCGCGCGAGGCGTTGCGCGTGGTCGTGAGGCCGAGCTTTCGCGCCGTGTAGACGTCCAGGAGGTAGCTCTCCAGGCGCCCCGCGGTGACCACGGTCGTGGCGCCCGTGGCGAGGCCCTCGCCGTCGAAGGGCTTGCTGGCGGGGCCTCGGGGGACGAGGGCGTCGTCGCGGACCGTGACCAGGGGGCTGGCGATGACCTCGCCGAGCTGGCCCACGAGGTAGCTCGCGTCGCGGAAGATCGCGCCGCCGTTCACGGCGCCCGCGAGGGCGCCGAGCAGGCGGCTGGCGACGGTCCACTCGAAGATGACGGGCGCCTTGGTGGTGGGGGGCTTGCGCGCGCCCAGACGGCGCAGGGTGCGGCGCGCGGCCTCGCGGCCCACCTCGCTCGGGGCGGCCAGCGTGGCGAGGTGGCGGGCGCTGGTGTACCAGTAGTCGCGCTCCATGGCGCCGTCGTGCTCGGCGATGGGGGCCGTCCAAAGGCCCGCCGAGCCCCGGCGCCAGTGGCGGTAGACGCCTAGCGTGTTGGCGAAGTGGGTCTCGCTGACGCCCCAGCTCATCTCGGCGCCTTCCGAGTTCGTGATGCGGGGGTCGGCGCTCTGGGCGGCGGCCTCGGCCTCGGTGGCGTAGGCGATGGCTTGGTCGGCGTCCAGGTCCTCCAGGGCGGGATCGTAGAGGTCCAGCTCCTCGGCGGGCTTGGGGGCGTCGGCGAAGAGCTCCTCGGGAGGGAGCGACGCGAGGGGATCCTCGGCGGTCACCTGGGCGGCCTGGCAGGTGCGGGCGATGAGGTCCTCCAGGGCCTCGCGGCGCAGGTCGCTGGAGCTGGTCGTGGCCGAGCGCTGGCCGAAGAAGACGCGCAGCCCCACGCCCTTGGAGACGCTCTGCTTGACCTGCTCGGTCTGACCCAGGCGCACGCGCACCTCGGTGGAGCTTCCGCTCGCGAACAGCGCGTCCGCGGCCGTGGCGCCGTGGCGGCGGGCGGTGTCGAGGACGAACTGGAGCCTGGCTCTGATACACAGCTCCGAGCCCACGAGACTCCTGAGCATCTCGTATGGCGTCCCATGCTTGAGACAAAACAACACATGAGGCGACCGACGGCAGCG
>CAYZID010000309.1:0-6524 GCA_964478315.1 uncultured Myxococcales bacterium
GAGGCGTGGCTGCGTCACGTCGAGCGGCCAGCCGCTTGTGGGGCCGCGCAGCCCGGCGCCGCCCACACGCGGGTTCCAAAGCCGAATCCCAGAGTAGGTGGCGGATCGGGGGTATCACCCCGATGGTTGTTGTGGGAGAGCGGCCCGAGTATCCTCTCGGCCGCACTCGTTCTGGAGGTCCCCATGGCCCGCTTCCCCTCGCTCCCACGGCCTGCGCTCCCCGTGACAGGCCTCGTCGTCGCCCTGGCGACCCTCGCCGGTCCCGCCCAGGCTACGACCATGCTCAAAGCGGGTGTCCCCGAGCTCACCCGGACCAGCGAGTGGATCGTCCGCGCCCAGGTCCAGGCCGTCCGCGACGTGGATCTGCGCGCCCAGGGCCGCAGCCTCTTCACCGACGTGGACCTCCAGATCCTCGACGTCTATCGCGGCGTCGACGTCCCCGCGACCTACACCCTCCGCCTCCCCGGCGGCCAGGGGCGCGACGGGGTGACCATGCTGGTCCCCGGGATGCCGCACTTCCGCCCCGGCGACGAGGTCGTCCTGTTCCTGGAGAAGACCTCCCTGGGGCACATCCCCTCCGGGCTCACCCAAGGCGTCTGGCGCGTCCTCCACACCCCGAGCGGCCTGTGGGTGCGCCAGGCCCGCACCACCGCCCACGTCCTCCAGCGGACGCCCAAGGGGGCCCCCGGCGCCGGGCGCCTCACGCCCGTGGCGGCCCCCAAGCTCCTGGGCGACGTGCGGCCCCTCGACGACCTGCTGGCCGAGATCTACGCCAACCTCCCCCCGGCAGGCCCCGCGTCGGTTGCGCCCACCACGGCCCCGTAGCGCCCCGTGACGTCCTGCGCAGGAGGCCCGCGCATGATGCGTCCCCTCTGTCGTCGTGAGCGCGCCCGCCGCGCCCTCCCCACCTCCCTCGGCACCGCGCTCCTCGCCGCCGCGGCCTTCGCGGGCGCCTGGGGCCTCGCGGCGCCGCCCCCCGCCCAGGCCTTCTCCGTGAGCCTCACCGGGGGCGACACGGGGCAGGTCGTCCGCTGGCCCACCAGCGCCCTCACCTACTCCCTGCATCCGGCCTGCTCCGCGGACCTCCCCACGTCGGCCTGCCTGGACGAGGTGCGCGCGAGCTTCGCCGCCTGGACCGGCCACGCGTGCAGCGCCATCCAGTTCACCGAGGGCGCGCCGTCGTCCAACCTCAAGCTCACCTCCATCGGCTACGACACCAACGGTGTGAACGAGCTCGCCTGGATCGAGAACAGCCAGTGGACCTACGGGACCTACGTCTTGGGGGTCACCTCGCCCGTCTTCTACAACGACGGGACGGTCATCGAGGCGGACATCGCCTTCAACGGCTACCTCCAGACCTGGAGCATGAGCGGCGCCGACTACTCCACCGACGTGCGGAGCGTCGCCGTCCACGAGATCGGCCACTTCTTCGGCCTCCAGCACGTCCTGGGCGGCTACGACTCCAGCAACCCGCCCACCATGGCCCCCACCGCCGACCCCTTCATGAACAGCCGCACCCCCGAGGCGGACGACGTCCAGGGCCTGTGCTTCCTGGTGCCCAAGGGGGCCTACACGTGCGCCTCGGACGCTGAGTGCCCGCACATCGTCGCCGTCTCCCAGGGCCAGGAGTACTACGCGGGGATCCTGTCCTGCACGGGTGGCACCTGCGGCGACGTGTCCAGCGAGCTCCCCCAGGGCACCGGCGCCCTGGGAGACGCCTGCACCAACGACTACGACTGCGCCGACCCCGGCTTCTGTCAGCCCCTGTCCACGGGCACGGGCGTCTGTGGGAGTCCCTGCCAGCCGTCCAACGACACCTGCCCCGCCGGCTTCGCGTGCGTGGCCTACTCCAACGCCCCCGATCAGGGCGTGTGCCTCGTCGATCAGGGCGGCTCCTCGGGCCCCAAGGCCCCCACCGGCGATCCCTGCCAGTACAGCACCGACTGCCAGTCGCTCCTGTGCGTCCAGGACTCCAGCGGCGCCTTCTGTCGCGACAAGTGCTCGGGCGACGCGGACTGCCCCTCGGGCCAGTCGTGCATGCCCCTCACCGGGCAGTCGTACGGGGCCTGCTTCGACGGCGCGGCCCCCCCGCCCACGGGAGGCGGCGCCATCGGCGCCCCGTGCACCAGCGGCGCGGACTGCGCCTCGGGGCTGTGCGCCGGGGACGGCACGACCTACGTCTGCACCCAGCCCTGCGACACCTCCTCGCCGTGTCCCGCGGGCTACGACTGCTACGGCTTCACGAACGGCGACGGCGGCGGGTGCTTCCCCGCCGAGGGCCAGGCCCCCGTCGGCGCGCCCTGCCAATACTCCAACGACTGCGCCAGCGGTTCGTGCGTGTCCTTCGAAGGGGGCGGCGAGCCCTTCTGCACCGCCCCCTGCCAGGCCGACGCCGACTGCCCCTGCGGGACCACCTGCACCCCCACCACCACCGGCTCCATCTGCGCGCCCGGGCCCAAGGTGGGCTGCGTCCCCGAGGGGGCCGCCTGCGCGGCGGACGGCGAGTGCTCCAGCGGCCTCTGCGCGGGCGGCGTGTGCGCCGCGGCCTGCTCCATCTACCAGCCGGCCACCTGCGGCGCTGGCGCCGGGTGCGCGCGCGTGGAGCCCGACGGGCCCGACGGCGTCTGCACCACGCCGGGACCCGCCAGCGACGGCAAGCCCTGCGCCGACGACGCGGCCTGCGCCTCCCTCCTGTGCCACGAGGGGCTGTGCGCCCGCCCCTGCAACCCCTACGGCGGCACGGCGCCCGGGGCCGCCTGCGCGGGGGACGAGATCTGCGCCGTGGCGGCGGGCACCGTGGGCGTGTGCGCGGCGGCCCCCACCCAGGGGCAGCCGGACGCCGGCCCCACCGGCGGCCCGGACGCCAGCGGGTCTTGGGACGCCGGAGGCACCCAAGCCGACGCCGTGGGCGGCGCGGACGTGGGCTCCGCACCCACCCCGTTCCCAGGCGGGAGCGGCGGGGGCCCGGGTTGTCGCGGCGGCGCGCCCGGCGGCTCCGGCTCCGGCCTGCTCGCCCTGCTCCTCCTCTTGGGGCTCGCCGTGCTCGGCCGCGGCAGGGGCTGAGCTGAGTCGGTTCGCCCAGCGCCGGGTCCCTCAGACGTGCGGGAGCACGGCCCCCACGAGGTAGAGGCTCCCGGCGACCAAGATCCCACCATCCGCCCCGGCGAGGGAGCGCGCCACGCCCAGCGCGCCCTGGGGGTCCTCCTCGACCAGGACCTCGGAGGCGCCCACCTGCCGCGCCACCGCCGCGAGCGCGTCCGGCGGGGCCATCCCACCCCCGGGCACGGAGGTCACCACCACGGCGTCCACCGTGGGCACCAACGCCCCGAGCAGGGCCGCGTGGTCCTTGTCCGGGCGGGCGGCGAAGACGAGCACCCGGGGGCGCTCGGGGAGATAGCCCGCCACCTGGCGCGCCAGCGTGCGCGCCCCCATGGCGTTGTGGGCGCCGTCGAGGAGGGTGGCCGGCCACGGGCGCCCGTCATCCCCCACGCGCGGCTCCCGCCGCTCCAGCCGCCCCGGGTGCCGCGCGCGGGCCAGCCCCTCGGCCATCTGGGGGGCGCTGAAGTGGAAGCCGTGGGCGGCCAGGGCCTCGGCGGCGGCGCAGGCGAGGGCGGCGTTGCCTCCTTGGTGGACGCCGCGCAGCCCCAGGCGCACGGGGCCCAGGCGGTGGATCCAGCCCCGGTAGCGGAACCCCCCGGGGAGCCACCGCCAGAGGAAGTCCACGCCCACGCGCCGGATGGGGCACCGCAAGGCGAAGGCGCGCGGCCCCACGACCTCCCGAAAGAGGGCCTCGGATACGCCCGTGACCACCGTGGCCCCGGGCTGGATGATCCCCGCCTTCTCCGCCGCGATGTCCTCGATCCGGTCCCCAAGCACCGCCTGGTGGTCGAGCCCGATGGGTGTGAGCACCGCCACGCGCGGCGGCACCACCGCCGTGGCGTCCAGGCGCCCACCCAGGCCCACCTCCAAGACGGCCAGGTCCACGTCGCGCTCGGCGAAGTACCCCAGCGCCATGACGGTCAGCGCCTCGAAAAAGGTGAGCGGGATGCCGGGGACCCCGTCTCGCCCCTCGGTGACGTCGCGCACCCGCCCGGCCCACCGTGCCAGGTCGCGGTGGCTGATGGGGTGCCCACCCACGCGGATGCGCTCGCTGACGTGGACGAGGTGCGGGCTCGTGTAGAGCCCCACGCGATAGCCCGCGGCGTGCACGACGCTCGCCAGCAGGCTCGCCGTGGAGCCCTTGCCGTTCGTGCCGGCCACCGTGACCGCCGTGAGGCCCGCCTGGGGGTCGCCCAGCCGGGCCAGGGCCTGTCGGACCCGGTCCAGGCCCAGCTCGATCCCCCGCGGGCGGAGGCCCTGGAGCCAGGCCCAGGGGTCGCGCTCGGCCACGGGGGCACGGGCGTCGCCGGGCTGGGCGCCGGGCTTGGGTGGTGGGGTGCTCACGATGGGAAGCTACGAACCCGCGCGCGCCGCGGCAAACCGCGGGCGCCTCACGACGCCCCGCCCTCGCTCGGAGCCTCCCCGAGCAGCTCCAGGAAGGCCGACTCGGTCAGGAGCTTCACGGGGGCCCCCTGGGCGGCCAGGGCCTCGGCCTTTTTGTGCTTGGAGCTCTTGGGCCCGTCGCCCGTGAGGGCCGACGCCTTGTCGCCCACGACCACGTAGTCTGTGGTCTTGGACACGCCCGAGGGCGTCTTGCCGCCGCGCTCGCGCACCTTCGCCTGGGCCGTCTTGCGGTCCATGGAGGCCATGGTCCCCGTGAAGACGAAGGACTTGCCCGCGATGGGATCGTCCGCCGCGGCGGGGGCCTGGTCCCGCGCTGGCGGCGCGGCGTCCTCCACCGTGACGAACTCGCGGAGGGCCGCGATCTGGGGCGCCCAGGCGTCGAGCCCGGCGCGGATGCTGGCCGCCGTCTTGTCGCCCAGCCCGTGGATCTTCGCGATGGCCTCGGGGGTGGCCGCCAGGACGGCGTCCAGCGTGCCGAAGGCCTCGGCGATCCACGCGGCCGCCTCGCTCCCCAGGTCGTCCACGCCCAGGGCGCGGAGGAAGGTCGCCAGGGGCAGGCGCCGCCTGCGCTGCACGTTGTCCACGAGCTTGCGGGCCAGCGTCTCGCCCATGCGTTCCAGGGGCGTGAGGTCCTCGGGCCGGAGGGCGTAGAGGTCCGCGGGCTGGCGGACGAGCCCCCGCTCCACGAGCTGGTCCACGACCTTGGGGCCGAACCCGTCGATGCCCGCGAGCCGCGTGAAGTGCTGGATCGTCCCCCGGAGGACCGCCGGGCAGCGCTCGGGGTGGCTGCAGAAGACCATCCCCTCGCGCCCGGGCCGCTCCTCGGTGGGGGCCCCGCAGGACGGGCAGGTGGCCGGGATGTCCACGGGCGTGTCGCCCGGCTCGACGACCCGCTCGATGTGGGGGATGACGCCGCCCCGGCGGACGGTCACGACCCGGGCGCCCAGCGTGACGCCCAGCTCGCGGAGGATTGAGAGGTTGTGGAGCGAGGCCCGCGTGACGCTGGCGCCCGAGAGGCGCACAGGCTCCACGACCCCCACCGGCGTGATGGCGCCCGTGCGGCTCACGGACCACTCCACGTCCAGGAGGCGCGTGGTCGCCTGGTCGCCCTGGAGCTTGTAGGCGATGGCGTAGCGCGGGTGGTGGGCGGTGAGCCCCAGCCGCGCGTGCTCCGAGGTGCGGTTGGCCTTGTAGACCACGCCGTCGATCTCGTAGTCCAGGCTCGCGCGGCGGGCCTCCCAGGCCTCGAAGTGGGCCTGGAGGGCGTCGCGGGGGACTTCGGCGGACTCCGCCGGCGTGAAGCCCTGGGCCCGCGCCCAGGCGACCTTGTCCAGCTCGGTCTCGAAGGGGCGGCCCAGGACGTCGTAGAGGAAGAACGACAGCCCGTAGGCCGCGGTCTTGCTGGGGTCCTTCTGCTTGAGCGCGCCCGCCGCCGTGTTGCGGGGGCTGGAGAAGTCCCCGTCGAGGCGTCGGAACACGCTCAGGGGCAGGTAGACCTCGCCTCGGACCTCCACGGGGCCCGCCTCGGCGCCGCCGGGGAGCTGGGTGGGCAGGTGGGTGATGTGCCGGGCGTGCTCGGTGAAGGCCTCGCCCCGGCGCCCGTCCCCGCGGGTGGCGGCGAGGACCAGGGCGCCGCGCGCGTCGTAGCGGAAGGAGGCCGCGACGCCGTCGATCTTGGGGCTCGCGACGATCTCCCCCTCGATCGTGTCCGCCCACTTGCGGAGCTCCTCCTCGCTGTAGCACTTGTCCAGGCTCAGCATGGGGCGCTCGTGCACCACCTTGGCGCCCGCCGGGGGCTCGCCCGAGGCGCGCGGCGCCGCGTCGTCGGGGATCTCCACCAGCGCCGGGTGGTCCGGCGCCACCTCTCGGAGCCGCCGCGTGAGGGCGTCGAACTCCACGTCCGAGAGCACCGGGGCGTCCAGGGCGAAGTAGCGGTGGTTGTGATAGCGCACGGCGGCGGCGAGCTCGTCCACCGTCATGGTGTCCACGGGCTTGTCCGGCGGCGGTGGGGGGCCCTGGGG
>CAYZID010000310.1:0-6404 GCA_964478315.1 uncultured Myxococcales bacterium
GTCCGAGGCCGTGTCCGAGGCCGTGTCCGAGGCCGTGTCCGAGGCCGTGTCCGAGACCGTGTCCGCCACCGTGTCCGAGGCCGTGTCCGAGACCGTGTCCGCCAGCGTGTCCGAGACCGTGTCCGAGGCCGTGTCCGCGTCCGGCGCCGTGCCCGTGTCCGCGACCCCGTCCATCAGCACGTCCCCACCAGGGCTCCCGCCTGGATCGCTGACGCTCGCGTCTCCGTTGGCGCCGCCGTCCACGCCCACGCCGACGTCCACGCTCCCTCCCCCGCCGGCCGTCCCAGCGTCCGAGCACGCCGAAACCGCCAGCGCGACCGCGAGCCCAACCACCGCCACGGCCCTCACCGGAAACCGGCGGGGACCTCCGCAGAACTCCAACCAACCGAGCATGTCTACCTCCCCCGCCCAGCGGCCCGCCCGACGAGCCGCGCCTCATCATGGCGACGGGCGGGGGCGGACACAAGGACCTGGCGGGCGCCGCGGGCTCAGTCCAGGAACGGGTTGGGGTAGGAGGCCGTCACGACCTCGGCCCCGCCGCTCCCGGGCGTAGAGATGGCCCCACCAGGCCAGGTGATGGTGAGGGCCTCCCACAGATCCCCCGACTCCAACACGACATCGCCGACCTCGAACACGGGCTCGTCGAACAAGAGGACGCGGATCGTCGCCACGCTGGGCCCGAAGCCGAAATCGCTCCAACAGTGGACCCCCACGGTGAAGCTGCCGCCGGGCACGGGGAGCGGGTAGACGATCCGCTCCGGTCCGGCTCCGTCCGCGTCCTGGAGGACCAGCGACGGGTCGTCGGCCGCGTCCCCTTGAACGCCCCAGTCGGGCTCCCCACCGAGCCAGAAACAGTCGTGGTCCTCGTCGAACCAGCTATCGGGCAGCCCGTCCCCGTCGTAGTCCGGCCCCTCCCCGCCGCCATCCACTAGGTGGAGGTCGAGGTCCGCGCCCATCCCCGGCCCGGTGTCGTGCTGGTCCGGATCCCCCGGGGTGTCCCAGGTGAGCTCCACGGTGATGGCGGGCGCCTCCTTGGCGGAGACGTGGAACTCCGCCGTCTGGCACCCGGGGACGACGCTCGTGCAGGGGTGCTCGGCGTCCCCGCACGGGCCCCCGTCCGCCCCCACCTCATCGAAGACGGTGAGCCCGAAGAGGTAGTCGCCGGGCACAGACACGTCGTAGGAGACGTCCACCGCGTCGGCGGCGGGCACCAGCGCCTGCTCGGGTGCGCCGTCGGGCTTGGACAGCACGGCCCAGCTCACGATCGAGGGCACGCCGTAGGCTCCGATGCTCTTGGCCGCGCTCAGGTGCAGGGTCATCCCTGGCGCCACCGTGGCCCCCTCCACGGACGTGATGACGGGCACCGGGCAACCGCTCGCCACGGCGAAGCCCCGCAGGGGGACGGCAAGCGCCGGGCTCGCCGCGTCGCTCAAGACGCTCAGCTCCCCCTCCTCCGGGATGGGCGCGCCGTCGTCACCCACGGGGCTGGGCTCGGTCGGGGTGAACGTCGCGTTCACGAACACCTCCTCGCCGGGCGCCAGGGTGAGGGGCAGGGCCGCAGGGAGGGGCGCGAGATCGAGGCCGAAGCCCGTGGCCCCGGACACGGCGATCGACGCGATCGTAACGGGCAGAGCGCCGCACGCCCGGAGCACGACCTTCCGCTTGATGTTGGCGGGAGGATAGGCGCCCCCGAAGTCCACCGTCGCGGGGTCGGCCAGCAGGCACGCCGTCGCACCCACCCCCAAGAGCGGGACCGTCCCCGCCAGGGGGTTCTTGGCGTTGGTCTCCAGCGACAGGGAGGCCTTCTGGAGCCCTGGGGTGTCGGTAGCGAAGGACACGAAGACGTCCCACGTGTCCCCAGGGGCTACGGTCGCCGGTACGCCCACCGGGGCCGTCCGGGCCAGGTCCCCGTGAAGGCCGAAGTCCTCGGTCCCCTGGACCGTCGCGGCGTCGATAGCCAGGTCCGCCGTCCCGATGTTGTGGACGCTGACCTGGCGGACGGACACCTCGCCTGGGAGCACGACGCCGAGGTCCACGGCGCTCGGCTGCACGGAGAGAACGGCCTCCGTCTGGACCACTGGGGGCGCCACGGTCACCGTGTTCGAGCCCACGCGCTCTCCGTAGAGCTCGCCGTCGAACGGGCGCGCCCCACACTGGTACGTTGCGCCCGCCAGCAGCGGGGGCTGGAGCGCCGCGGTGGAGGCCCCGTCCACGAGCTCGCCGTCTCGGAACCACTGGTAATCCAGCGACACGGCGTCGTCATCGGCGTCTTCGACGCCCACCGCCTCGCACACCAGCACGGCGTCCTCGGTGGGCGCCGCCGGGCTCAGAGAGACGGACGCCACGCGTGGCGCCGTGTCCCCGATGGTCACCGTCGCGGTGGCCTTGGGGCCGTTGGCCTCCCCGTCCGTGGCCCAGACCTCCACGGTCCACGTCTCGCCGCGCTTCGTGAGCGCGGGCTGCACGTGGAGCGAGCTCTGGGGCGTCTCCTCCCCGTCTCGGGTCCAGCGCGCCAGGTAGCTCAGCGGCGCAGGCCCGTGGTCGGGGTCGACGGCCTCCTCGGTCACCACGGCGACGAGCTCGTCCTCGGTGAGCGGCTCGGCCGGCTCGATCCGCACCGCGAGCGGCCCAGGGGCGACGTTCGCCGGCCCCGCGTCCACGTCCTGGGCCGTGGGGAAGCCGTCGGTCTGGGTGGCGTCCTGCCCCCCGGGGGGCGGCCCCACCACCTGGGCCGGGCAACCTCCCAAGAGGATCGCGAGGCTCCCGAACGAAAGGACCAACGGGCGGCACGGGTGAGAGGCGACACGGTGGGCTGGGCTCATGGTCCTAACGGTGCCGCGGGCGGCCGCCCACGTCCACCCCGCTCGCCGCCGGTGTCCCCGTTTGAGCGCCCCACCTGCCAAGAACCGGCTTCGTCCCCGCGGGGGCCCTCTGTCGTGTCGCCTCAACACCGAAGACCTGGCGGTTATCTCACATCTTGCGCGCTCTCCAGACGCGGTAGCGGCGATCCTCTGAGACGACCTCGGCGCGAGGGAACGGGGCGCGGATCACGGGGCCATAGGGGAGGTGGCGGTTGGCGACGAGCCAGAGCCAGCCGCCTGGACGCAGCAGGGCGTGGGCGGCCTCCACGAAACGCTCCACCAGGGACCGGTCCTCGCGGCGCCCGTCGTGGAAAGGCGGGTTCGTGACGACGAGATCCACGGGGTCCTCGTGCCCCGCCAGCGCGCCTACGTCGACGTGGAGGACCCGAGCGTTCCCCAGCTCGTTGCGGGCGAGGGTTGCCTGAGCGGACGCCACGGCCACGGCCGAGCGGTCGACGAGGGTCACGCGCGCGCCGGGTCGGGCCGCGGCGAGCCAGGCCCCCAACACGCCCGCACCCGAGCCCAGGTCCAGGGCCCGGGCGAACCGCGGGGGCCGCAGGGCCTCCCAAGCCAGGGGGCGGCCGCTCCCGACGCCGCGGTCGGCCACGCCCAGGGCTCGGAGCAGTCGCGCTGACCCATCGTCGAGGCGGCCGTGTGAAAACGTCCCCGGGTAGCTGACGATGGTGAGCTCCCCGCGAGCCCTCTCAACGGGAGGGGGGGCGGCTTCCGCTCCTCGGGACCGGGGACGCGGGAGGACGTAGGTCTGCTCCAGCTCCGCCAGCGTGGGCACGGGCGGTACCGGATCGCCACCACGGCGCGCCACGAGGACGCGGCAGTGGCGCCGCACGAGGCGCGTCTCCACGTCCGCGAACCCCGCGGTCGCGAGGCGTCGAGCCGCGGACTTCACGCCCTCGCGGTTGTGCCCGGCGAGCCAAAGCTCGCCGCCCGGGGGGAGGCGCGCGGCCGCCACGCGGGCCAGGAGCGCCAGGGCCTCGCGAGAGCCGGGGAGGCGCGCGGCGATGCGCTGGCAGGGCGGATCGGTGGGCCATGGAGGCCCGGGGAGAACGCCCGACTCCACGCGCCTCGCGTGAGCCCCGAGAGGCGCTCCGTCGTCCTGGGCGGCGTCCACGAACCAGCGTGCGCTCGGGGCGGCGCGCAGCGCAGGGGCGAGCGCGGCGAGCCCGTCGCCCCAATAGAGGGTCGGCACGCCCGGCGCGTCTAGGAGAGCCTCGGAGAGCGTCAGGACCGCAGGATCCGCGAGCACCTTCGCCAAGGCAAACCTACCGCCGCCACCGCTTCGTCCACCGCTTCGTCCACCGCTCCAAGGTCACCTCGGCCAGCCGGCGCACGGCGGGATCGGGGTGGCTCTTGACCAGGCTCGCCAGCGCGGCGCGGGCGGCCGGGTGCTCGATCCAGCGCAGGGCGCGCACGGCCAGGTCGCGGACGTCGGGCACGGGGTCCGCGATGGCGGCCTGGACGCTCTCCACGAGCTTGGCGTCGCCCGGGTGCCCGAAGGAACGGCCCAAGGTGTAGACGGCCATGCGCCGGATGCGCGGCAGGGCGTCGTGCGCCAACCCCTCCAGGGCGGCGCGCACGCCGGCGTCCCGGTAGAGGTTGAGCAGGGTGATGGCGCGCTGGCGCGGCCAGCCGTCACGCCGCGTGGCGTCCGTGGCCGCGGCGAGGAGGCGCGCCCGCGCGTCGGGGAACGCCCGCTCCAGCGCGGCGCGGGTGGGGACCGTCTCGAAGCCGTTCAAGACGCGCTCGAAGGCCGCGTCTCGGTCCTTGGACGGGACCGCGGCCCGCGCGCCGGGGACCATGGACAGGGAGCCCATCAACAGAGCGGCCGCCATGACCGCTAGCATCGTGTTCGCGCGCTTCATCAGTTCGCCTCCGTGTCGGCGGGCGTGCACACCCAGGGATTGGACCGCATGACGATGCCCTGCCAGGGGGAGAGCTTGTCGCCAGAGCCCATGTTGTGCATGAGCCACGTCTGGTCGTCCGTCTCGGGGGTGTCGGGCAGGGGATCGTAGACGGTGGGCATGAAGCCCCCGAAGTTCTGCTCGATGGTGTGGAACAGCCCCAAATAGTGGCCGCACTCGTGAGCCATGGTCGTGTCGTAGCCCACGGGCACCTGGGGGTTGGGCTTGATGGCGATGGCCACGCCGCTGCGCGACGTTCCCTGGACCTTCCCCGGCCCCGGGATGCCTCCGGCGATGCCGAGCAGCAGCCCGAAGTTGCCGAAGGGCCCGGTGAGCTCGTCCACGAAGAAGACGTTGAGGGCGTCCGCGGGCTCATCGGCCGTGCTCGCCCACATCTCCATGAGGTCGCTGTCCTTGCCGTCGATGCTCTCGATGACCTGGTACTTGGGGTCCACGTCGTAGTAGCGAACGGTGCCGATGGAGATGCCCACCTGGGCGTAAATCTCGGCCACGCGCGCCAGGGCCGCCTGAAGATCCGCGTTGTCCTCGGCGGTGTCCGCCGTCCACCCCTGGGCCCCGGTGAAGTGGAGGTTGAAGTTGATGATGCCAGCGTTCGGGAGCGTCGGGAGGACCTTGGCGACGACGTAGACCTTCACCGTCGTATCCGCGGGGGTGGGGACGCCACCACCGAAGGGGTTGTCGGGATTGATGAGCCCCTTGACGCGCACGGAGTTGTCACCCTCGGCGATGAAGGCGTCGGGGTTGTTGGGCGTGATGGCGGCCACGGCGCCGGAGGACGGCGCCACGCGCACGGCGCAGGTCATGCAGATGCCCCCCTGGTTCGCCTGGTTGTTCATCCAGCTCCCATCGATGAGCGGGAGCCCGTCGGGACCGATCCACGTGTCCAGCGCGTAGGTCACGCCCTGGTCCGCCCCAACCGCCGTGATGTGCACCGAGATGGTCCCCGCGGGGACGTCGAAATGGAGAGGCTCCGAGGTCCCGCTCGTGATCGTCAGCACCTCACCATCCACGAGCGTCTGCACGCCGCAGCCTTCGGGCAGGACGATCCCGTCGGGTGAGCCGGCTGCGTCGGACGCATCGGCCACGTCGGGTGAGGTGCCCACATCGGACCCATCTGGCCCCGCGTCGACGGACGCGTCCGGCGTCGCGACCGCGCCGTCGGTCCCCGCCGTGTCACCCTGGACGCCGTCCACGGACGCCTGCCCATCCGCGGGCACATCGCCCGCCGCGATGTCGCCAGCCCCTCCGATGCCCCCCTCGGAGTTCCCCGCGTCGCAGGCCCCCAGGGTCCACAACAGGGCGATCGCCATCCCCAGCCGAGCCACGCCGGCGGTCCGTGTCTCCCGTGTCCTCATGTCTACTCCGTCCCGTTCGAGCGCCCTCAGCGGCGCCGGACACTCATAGTGGACGCTCCGCCTCACGTCCATCCCGGTGGTTTCTCCGTCTGCGATTCCGAACCGTGCGCCCCCGGAAACCCGAAGCCCGCCCCGCCCCGCGAGCGCGGTGGCGGGATGCCAGGGACGGCATCGGGCGCCCCAGGGGACATCGCCACCCCGATCCGCCACCTGCTCTGCGGACCGAGGCGCAGGAGGCCGCGTTTGGG
>CAYZID010000311.1:0-3957 GCA_964478315.1 uncultured Myxococcales bacterium
CTTGCCCAAACGCGGCCTCCTGCGCCTCGGTCCGCAGAGCAGGTGGCGGATCTGAGCGGGGGAGCGGGGGTTGCCGTGGGCCGCGCGGCCCGTTAGGGTTCCCTGAACGTTCGTTCACGCCAACACCCCGACCGGGCGGGGCCGGATCATGCTGCTAGAAAACCGAAAGAGCTTCGAGACCTTGCTGGACGAGCTGCGCTCCTCGCCGCACGTCACGGCCCACCAGGTGACGCCGGCGCGCCCGGCGCGCTTCGGGACCTTCCCGGAAGCCCTGCACCCGGCCCTTCGCGAGGCCCTGGCCGCGCGCGGCATCGAGCGCCCCTACATCCACCAGGCCGAGGCCATGGAGCGCGTCCTGCGCGGGGAGCACGTGGTGGTGACGACGCCCACGGCGTCGGGCAAGACCCTCTGCTACAACGCGCCGGTCATCGACCGCGTCCTGCGCAAGCCCGAGACGCGCGCCTTGTATCTCTTCCCCACGAAGGCGCTCGCCCAAGATCAGTACGCCACGGTGGCCGACCTCATCGGCGCCTGCGGGGCGGACATCGGCGCCTTCACCTTCGACGGCGACACGCCCCCCGACGCCCGGCGCGCCGTGCGGGACCACGGGCACATCGTCATGACCAACCCCGACATGCTCCACGCCGGGATCCTGCCCCAGCACACCAAGTGGCTCAAGCTGTTCGAGAACCTGGAGTTCGTCGTCATCGACGAGCTCCACACCTACCGGGGCATCTTCGGCAGCCACGTGGCGAACCTCCTCCGGCGCCTCCGGCGCGTCTGCCGCTTCCACGGCAGCGACCCCACCTTCGTGTGCTCCTCGGCGACGATCGCCAACCCGGTAGAGCTGGCCCAGGCGCTCACGGGGCTCCCCTTCCACGAGGTGAGCGAGTCGGGCGCCCCCACCGGGGAGCACCACCTCATCGCCACGAACCCGCCCGTGGTCAACGCCCAGCTCGGCGTGCGCCAGAGCTACATCCGCGTGGCCTTCCGCGCCGCGGCGGAGCTGCTCGTCGCCGGCGTGTCCACGATCGTGTTCGCCGGCAGCCGCCTCCAGGTGGAGATCCTCCTCAAGTACCTGCGGGAGGAGCTCGCGCGCCACGACGTGTCGCCCAGCCTCGTCCAGGGCTACCGCGGCGGCTACCTGCCCAAGCACAGGCGGCGCATCGAGGCGGGCCTCCGCGCGGGGACCATCCGCGGCGTGGTGGCCACGAACGCCCTGGAGCTGGGCATCGACATCGGCAGCCTGGAGGCGGCGGTCATCGCGGGCTACCCCGGGAGCATCGCCAGCCTGCGCCAGCAGTCCGGGCGCGCTGGGCGCCGCGCCGGGCGGTCGCTCACGGTCTGGGTGGCGCGCTCGTCGCCCGTGGACCAGTACCTCGTCACCCACCCGAACGTCCTCACAGAGGCCTCGCCCGAGCACGCGCGCATCGACCCCCAGAACCTGTTCGTCCTGGTGGACCACGTGAAGTGCGCCGCCTTCGAGCTGCCCTTCGAGCCCGGGGAGGGGTTCGCGGATCTCGGCGTCGAGGACACGCGCGACGTCCTGGAGTACCTGGAGACCCACGGTGTGCTCCACCAGAGCGGCGGGCGGTTCCACTGGATGGAGCGCGCTTTCCCGGCGAACCACGTGGGGCTCCGGGGCGTGAGCGAGGAGAACTTCGTGGTCATCGAGCGGGGCCACGACCGCGTGCTGGCGGAGGTGGACTTCCGCTCCGCCCACACGACGCTCCACGAGCACGCCATCTACAACCTGGACGGCAAGCAGTACCAGGTGGAGGAGCTCGACTACGACGACCACAAGGCCTACGTGCGGGCCGTGAAGCCCGACTACTACACGACCGCCATGACCTACACGCGGGTGTCGGTGCTGGACGAGGAGGACGTGCGCCCCGCGGGCCCCCTGGCCTTGGCCCACGGGGAGGTGCTGGTGACGACGAAGATCGTGGGCTTCAAGAAGATCCGCTTCCACACGAACGAGAACGTCGGCTACGGCGACGTCACCCTGCCGGATCTGGAGATGCACACGACGGCCGCGTGGTTCACGGTGCCCGCGCGCGTGCTGCGCGAGGCCCCGGGCGACCTGGCGACGGCCATCGACGGGCTCGTGGGGCTGAGCCACGCCCTGCGCACGGCGGCCATGGTGCTCCTCATGTGCGCGACCCGGGACCTGGGGCGGGCCGTGGGCGATCCCAGCGCGGAGATCTCCCTGCACCTGGAGGAGCCGGCGGGCGGCCTCCCGGCGGGGCGCCTGGACGGGTTCGAGCCCACGGTCTTCCTGTACGACAACATGCCCGGCGGGGTGGGCCTCGCGAGCGAGATCCACCGCCGCTTCCCCGAGCTGGTCGCGCGCGCCCACGGGCTGCTCGCCGGCTGCGGCTGCGAGGGCCAGGGGTGCCCGGCCTGCCTGGGGCCCATGACCCGCTACGACGGCACGGTGCGCGCCTCGGCCCTGGCGCTGTGCGAGGCGATCCTGCGCTCCACCCCGGCCGCGCCTGTTCCCGTAGACGCAGCGCCGTGAGGCCGTGAAGCGCACGCTCAAGGCGCGCCTGCGGCGCACGCTGGCCGACCGAGAGGCGGGCTCCACCGCGCCCCGAGACGCCCTGCTCCCCTCCGCGGCGCCCGGGGAGACGCCGGCTTCTCCGGCGCCGCGGGCGCCCACGCGCCTCGCCGACCGCCTGGCCGCGGAGTCCACGCTGGCCATGAGGCTCCGGCGCCTCACGGCGCCGGACCACGCGCCCACGCCGCTGGAAGACGCCCTGGAGGTCCGGCGCCGCAAGGGCCCGTTCGGAGAGGCGGTGTTCGTGGAGGAGCGCCTCCCCCTGTCCGGGACACACGGCGCCCTGCGGCTCGGGGCGCTGTACGAGCGCGCCCCAAACGGGCAGGACGGGGCCGGGCTGGACGTCCTCACGGGGGACCCCAAGCTCCGCGCCTTCGACCCCAGCCAGGCGCTCTTCCTGGACATCGAGGCCACGGGGCTGGAGCACGGCGCGGGGACCTTCGCGTTCCTCATCGGGCTGGGTTACCGGGAGGGGGACGCGCTCGTGGTGCGCCAGCTCCTGCTCACGGATCCGGCCCAGGAGCAGGCCCAACTCCACGCGCTGCTGGAGGTGCTGGACCGCTTCCCCCTGCTCGTGTCGTTCAACGGCAAGAGCTACGACCTGAGCGTGCTCCAGACCCGCATGGTCCTCCACCGCTTCCTGAGCCGGCGCGAGGTGGGCCTCAAGCTGCGCCCCCATCTCGATCTCCTGCACCTGGCGCGGAACCTCTACCGCGGGCTGTGGGAGGACACGAGGCTGGGCACGTGCGAGCGCGAGATCCTGGGCTTCACGCGCGTGGACGACGTGCCTGGGAGCCTGGTGCCTTCCCTCTGGTACCACTACCTGCGGACGGCGGACGCGGCGCCGCTCCGGGACGTGGTGACCCACAACCGGCACGACGTCGTGTCCATGGTGACGCTCACCGAGCGCCTCCTCGCCCACGCAGACCTCGGGGGGCGCGTGGGAGCGGGAGCGGAAGCGGAAGCGGGGGCGAAAACGGCTGCGGGAGCGGAAGCGGAAGCGGAGGCGGAAGCGGAGGCGAAAGCGGAAGCGGAAGCGCAAGCGGAAGCGGGCGCGGAAGCGGAAGCGGAAGCGCAAGCGGAAGCGGAGGCGGAAGCGGAGGCGGAAGCGGAAGCGCAAGCGGAAGCGGAGGCGGAAGCGGGCGCGGAAGCGGGCGCGGAAGCGGAAGCGGAGGCGGAAGCGGAGGCGGAAGCGGAGGCGGAAGCGGAAGCGCAAGCGCAAGCGGAAGCGGAGGCGGAAGCGGGTGCGGAAGCGGAAGCGGAAGCGGAGGCGAAAGCGGAAGCGGGGGCGGAGGCGCAAGCGGAAGCGGAAGCGGAAGCGCAAGCGGAAGCGGGCGCGGAAGCGGAAGCGGAAGCGGAAGCGGAGGCGAAAGCGGAAGCGGGGGCGGAGGCGCAAG
>CAYZID010000311.1:4057-6372 GCA_964478315.1 uncultured Myxococcales bacterium
CGGAGGCGGAAGCGGAAGCGCAAGCGGAAGCGCAAGCGGAAGCGGGCGCGAAAGCGGGCGCGGAAGCGCGCGCGCCTGCTCCCCCGGATCCCCGCGTCTGGGTGAACCTCGGGCGCCTCCTCCTCCGGCGCAAGGCCCCGTCGCTGGCCCGTGAGGCGCTGGCCCGCGCGGTCGCGGCCCCTCTCCCGGCCACGCCCTGGCGCCGGGACGCGCTGGAACTCCTGGCCACGGCCTGTCGCCGCGCGGGCGACCCCGACGGGCAGCGCGCCGCCCTGGAGGAGCTCACGCGCGCCTTCCCACGGCACCGTGAGGGGCTCATCGCCCTGTCCATCGTCCGCGAGCGCCTGGACCGCGACCCCGCCGGCGCCCTGGTCCTGGCGCGCCGCGCTCTGGGGCTCGGGCGCGACGACGCCACCGAGCGCCGCGTGGCGCGCCTGGAGGCCCGGGTCGCCCGGGCCCGACCGGCCTCCCACGGGGGCGACCGCGGCGCGGGAGGAGACGCCTGAGCCGGCCCGGGGCGCCCGGCCCTCGCTCGCGTCGCGCCCCACCGGCGGCTAGAATGCCGCCATGACCCACACCGCCTCGTCGTCTTCCTCGGCCCCGCCCGGGCGCGAACCTCGGCTCCTCGTCCTCACGGCCGCCGACGCTCCCATCCCCAGAGCGCTCGCCCATCTCGTGGCGGCGCTCCGCGCCCAGGGGGCCCAGGTGACGCCCCTCAGCGAGCCGGGCCGCGCGCGGGGGCGAGGGGGGCCCGCCGATGCCTCGCCCGCGCCCCGGGTCACCGATCTCAAGGCCGGGCTCCAGCAGCTCCTCACCGACGCCGCGGGTGCCCTGGCGAACCTCGGCGGCGCGCCCGCCCCGGCGCCCGCAGGGGAGCTGACGCGCCTCGCCCAGGAGCTCCGAGCGGCAGCGGGAGGGGCTCCCGTGGACGCGGTCGTCACCGTGGACCCCGCGGTGGCGGCCCGGGTCTTCCCAGCGGTGTCCAACGCCTGGCCCGACGCCGTGCGCGTGGGCGTCGCCCCGGACTACGATCTGGGGGCCGCCTGGGACCGCGCGCCCCTGGACGACCTCGTCGTCGCCCACCCCACCCTCCTCGCCCAGCTCGCCACCCTCCGCGAAGGGCGGGCGCGCGCCCGAACGGGTGGGCCCCTGGTCGGCGGCGAGGGGGTGGCGCCGCGGCGGCTCAGCGACGAGCGCCCCCTGGTCGTCGCGAGCTTCGCGCGCATGGGCCCCGGCGACGTGGATCCCTTCCTGCTCCAGCTCTCCCTCGCCCACCCCGAGGACTTCGACCTCCTGTTCCTCCCCGCCGGGCGGCCCGGCGTGGACGAGCTGGTCCGCACCCGCGCCGGGGGCTACGGGCTCCGCGGGAAGCGGCCTCGGGAGGGGGCGGACCCCGAGCCCTGGGTGCGCGGCGCGGCCGTCTTGGCGGGGCGCCCCTCCCCCTACGAGCGCGCGGCGGCCCTGGAGGCCGGCGTGCCCACGCTCCTCTACGCCCCGGGCCCCCTGAGCCCGGGCGAGGAGCTCCTCGTGGGCGAGGGGGCCGCGGCCCACGCCAAGGTCCCCCTCACGGTCGCCGTTCAGATCGAGGGGCTGCTCCCCGGCGGCGCGGCCCGCCAGGCGGCCGTGGAGGCGACGCGTGCCCTGGCTGGCGGTGGCGCGGCGGCCGCGGCCCAAGCCGTGGTGGCGGCCGCGCGAGACGGGCGCCCCACGCCGGAGGAGCTCGGCGCGGCGGCGACGAGCCCCCCCGGGGACGACGAGCTCGAGGACATCGGCGGCGGGCCCCAAGCACCCGAGACCCCCCTCCGCATGCCCACGGCGTTGCGACGGGCCTACCTGCGCGAGATCATCCTCCAGCAGAAGACGGTGGAGCGGCAGCTCGCGCGCGCCCAGGCCGGGCGGGAGACCTGGGCCCACCGCGTGCGGCTCGCCCGGGAGGCGGGAGATGCCTCGCTCGTGCGGGCCGCTCAGGAGCGGGTGAGCGGGCTCGACCGCATCATCGAGCGGCTGAACAACCAGCAGGCCCAGCTCGTGGGCCTCCGCGACCGCTTCGCCGGCCGCGGCCCGCTCACCGCCGCCGACCGCGCCGCGGCGGCCCACTTCATGAGCCCCTCCGTGGCGGCCACCCTGGACGGCGCCCACCGCGAGGACGACCGCGCCTTCCACGAGCTGGAGCTGGACGATCGCCTAGCCGCCCTCAAGCGAAAGCTCGACGTCCCCTGAGCCGCCTGCCCGCCGTCGAGCGAGCACTCCCCGACACGCCCGGCCCAGATCCGCCACCTACTCTGGGATTCGGCTTTGGATCCCGCGTGTGGGCG
>CAYZID010000312.1:0-6346 GCA_964478315.1 uncultured Myxococcales bacterium
GGCGGGTGTGGCTGGGCGCCGGGGGGGTGGCCTGGGCGCGGGCGGGGGGCGGGGGGGCGGGGGCGGGGGGGGGGGGGGGCGGGCGGGGGGGGGGGGGGGGCAGGGGGCGTCTCGACCTCCACCGTCCCCTCGGGTGCCTCGGCGTCTCCCGAGGGGGCCTCGGCTTCTCCCGGGGGCCCCGCGACGAGGGCCTCCAGGGGAGGCTCGGCCCCGGGGAGGATGGGGAAGAACCGGAGGCCGGGCGCGGCGCCCTCGATGGCTTCGCGAACGGCGGCGCCCACGGCCCCCGTGGGCACCAGCACCGCCTGGGGGCGGGACGCGGCGGCCAGGGTGGGCGCCAGGCCCACCCCGACGCCCACGGCCTCGTACCCGGCGTCCGTGAGCGCCCGCGTGAGGCGGTCGGCGGCCTCGCCGTCGAAGCCCGCGAGCAAGACGCTCACTCGTCCGCCTCGTAGATGGGCCGCCAGTCCGTCCCGGTGGGCGTGTCCATGAGCTGCACGCGCAGGGCGAGGAGCTCGTCGCGCACGGCGTCCGCCTTGGCCCAGTCGCGCTCGGCGCGAGCGGCGGCCCGAGCGGCCACCTTGTCGGCGATGTCCTGCTCCGTGAGGCCCTGGCGCGCCAGGAGCTGGGCCTTCATGGCGGCGTGGACCTCGTCCGGAGGCAGGGTGCCCAGGCCCAGATCCTCCAAGATGGGCGTCAGGGCCTCGCGGAGCGCCGCGAGCGTGGCCAGGCGCCCCTGCTTCTTCTTGCCCTTCTTGTTGTGCATGAGGACGTTGGCCATCTTGAGGGGCTCGGACAGTAGCCCCAGGGCCAGCGCCGTGTTGAAGTCGTCGTTCATGGCCGCGGCGAACCGCGCGGGGAGCCCCGTGACGAGGTCGTCATAGAGGATGGGGCCGTCGTCCGTGTCGGGCGCGGCGTCCAGCGTCGCGGCCATGTCCGCCAGCGTCTGGTAGAGGTAGTAGACGCGCCCCGAGGCGGCCTCCAGGTTGCGCTCGGTGTAGTTGATGGGCGCCCGGTAGTGGGTGGACAGGAGGAACCACCGGATGGCCTGGGGGTGGTAGATCTTGCGGACCTCGCGGATCGTGAAGAAGTTGCCCAGGGACTTGCTCATCTTCTCGGCGTCGACGTTCACGAAGCCGTTGTGCATCCAGGTGTGGGCGAAGGGCTTCTTGCCCGTGGCCGCTTCGGATTGGGCGATCTCGTTCTCGTGGTGGGGGAAGACCAGGTCCTTGCCGCCCGCGTGGATGTCGAACTGGTCCCCCAGGTGGGCGCGGCTCATGGCGCTGCACTCGATGTGCCATCCCGGGCGGCCCGGGCCCCAGGGGCTGTCCCAACTCGGCTCGCCGGGCTTGGCCGCCTTCCACAGCGCGAAGTCGAAGGGGTTCTTCTTGCGCTCATCCACGGCCACGCGCTCGCCCGCCCGCATGTCGTCGAGCTTCCGCCCCGAGAGCTTGCCGTAGCCGGGGAAGCTGTCGATGTCGAAGTAGACGTCGCCGTCCACGACGTAGGCGTGCCCGTTGTCCAGGATGTCCTGGACCATCTGGACGATCTCCGGGATGTGCTGGGAGACGCGCGGCTCCACCTCGGGGCGCGCGCAGCCCAGGGCGTCCATGTCCTCGTAGAACTCGTCGATGAAGCGGGACGAGAGGCTCAGGGCCTCCTCGCCGCGCTCGTTGGCGCGCTGGATGATCTTGTCGTCCACGTCCGTGAAGTTGCGGACGTAGGTGACGTCGTAGCCCAGGCGCTTGAGGTGGCGGTAGACGACGTCGAAGGCCACGTAGACCCGGGCGTGCCCGATGTGCGACAGGTCGTAGGCCGTGACCCCACACACGTACATCCCCACCTTGCCTTCCTCGCGGGGCTGGAAGGTGTCCTTGCGGCGGGTGAGGGTGTTGTAGACTTGCAGCGTCACGGCCGCCTCCTGTTCCATGGGCGCGTCTTCCAAGGGCGCGTCGTTCGGGCCGGTGCTCTCCCTTCTGTCGGGAGGAGCGTCCTACGTCGGGCTCCCCGGCGCGGGCGGACGCATATACAACGGAACAGGGCTCCGACCCAAGCGACACCACCCACCACCCACGACCCACCAGGAGTCCGCCCGCAGTCATGCCACCCTCGGCCTCCAGGCCCCAGCTCACGCCCGGCGTCGATCCCGGCGCCCTGACGGACGCCCTCGCCTGGGCGCGCCGGGCCTACCGCGCGTGCGACGTGTGCGCGGCGCGGTGCGGCGTGGACCGCTATGTCGGCGCGGCAGGGCGCTGCGGGCTGGGCGCGGAGGCCCGCGTCTACAAGGAGTACCTGCACCTGGGCGAGGAGCAGGCGCTGGTGCCCTCGCACACGATCTATATGACGGGGTGCAACCTCCGCTGCGTGTTCTGCAGCGACGACGGTCCCGTGCGGCGCCCGCTGGAGCACGGCGTGGTCGCCACGCCTCGGGCCTTGGCCGCGCGGATCGCCCTGCGCCGACGCCAGGGCGCGACGAACGTCAACTTCGTGGGCGGCCTCCCCGACGTGAACGTCCTGGCGATCCTCGAGACCTTGGCCCTGTGCCCGCCCGACACCCACGTCGTCTGGAACACGAACCTGTGGACCACCGAGGAGGCCGTGGAGCGCCTGGGCGGGGTCGTGGGCACCTGGCTGGTGGACTACAAGTTCGGTGACGACCGCTGTGCCCTGCGCTTGTCCGGCACGCGGGGCTATCTCGCTACGCTGGACGCGCGTCTCGCCCAGCTCGCCCTCTCGCGCGGGGGCGATCGACTCATCGTCCGCCACCTGGTCATGCCGGGGCACCTGGAGTGCTGCACGCGTCCGGCGCTAGCGCACATTGCCCGCGTGGCGCCCCGGGCCACCGTGAACCTCATGACGGGCTACCACCCCTTCCACCTGGGAGGCCGTGCGCTGGGCGGCGCCGCCCGCCATCTGGGCCGCGTCCTCAGCGACGCCGAGCGCGCCCGCGTCCGGGCCCTCGCCCGCGACCTCGCCCGCCGTCATGGCATGGAGGCGGGGTCCCGAGTCTGGCTGGACGGTGTGCCCGCCGACGGGACCTGACGGCGCGGACGGAGGGGCTTGAAGCTCGGAGTCGTAGCGCCGGGGGCCAGCGCGGTGGCTGGCGAGGTCGTCCCGGCTTTTTCCACGAAGCCCAGGAGGCGTGGCGCTATCGCAGCGCGAGGGCTCCCAGGGCGGCACCGGCCAGGACGACCCACAGGATGTCCATTCCCAGGCGCCAGGTGGCTGGGCGCAGAGAAGACTCTGGGCCCCGGCGCCGGGGCTCGCGGCCTCGGGCCACTTGTGGGACCATTCGGCTCCCTCGGAACCCTCAGCCCACGGAGCCCGCTGTGACCGACGACACCTCCCCCCATCCGTTCGATGTCCATGACCTCTGGAGCGTCCGGCGCGTGGGCGAACCCGCCGTGTCTCCCGACGGGGCGCGCGTCGTTTTCACCGTCCAGGTGACCGATCACGACGCCAACAAGCTGGTGGCCGACCTGTGGCTGGTGGACGCCGCGGGGGGCGAGCCCCGGCGCCTGACCACGCACCCCGCCGGAAGCCACGGCCCGCGCTTCGCGCCGGACGGCCGGTCGGTGTTCTTCCTGTCGGGCCGCTCGGGCAGCTCCCAGGTGTGGCGTCTGCCCCTGGACGGCGCCGGGGGTGAGGCCACCCAGGTGACCGACCTGCCCCTGGACGTGGGCGGCTTCGCGCTGTCCCGCGATGGCGCCGCGCTGGTCGTCACGCTGGACGTCTACCCCGACGCGCCGACGCTGGCCGACACGGTGAAGCGTCGGGAGGCCGAGGCCAAGCGCAAGGCCACGGGCCGCGTGTACGAGGAGCTCATGGTGCGTCACTGGGACACCTGGAGGGACGGGCGCCGCGCGCACCTGTTCGTGGTGCCCGTGGCGGGGGGGGACGCGGTGCCCGTGACCCTGGGGATGCAGGCCGACGCGCCCACCAAGCCCTTCGGGGGCATGGAGGAGGTCACCTTCACGCCCGACGGTGAGGGCGTCGTCTTCTGCGCCCACGACCGCGGCCGCGAGATGGCGTGGACCACGGACATCAGCGTGTTCCATGCCTCGGCCAGCGGAGGCGGCGAGCGCGTGAACCTGACCGCCGACAACCACGCCGTGTGCACGCAGCCCGTGTTCTCGCCCGACGGGAGGGCCTTGGCCTGGCTCGCCATGTCGCGGCCGGGGTTCGAGGCGGACAGGCTGCGCGTGGTCGTGCGCGCCTGGCCCCACGGCGAGGCCCGCGTCTTGACCGAGGACTGGGACCGCTCGGCCCAGAGCCTCGCCTGGGCGCCCGACTCCAAGACGCTGCTGGTCACCGCGGACGACCTGGGCCAGCGGTCCCTGTTTGCCGTGGACGCGGCGACGGGCGAGGTGCGCACCTTGGTTCGGGACGGCTTCGTGTCGGCGGTGGCCCCGGCGGCCGACCGCGTGTTCTTCGTGCGCGACGACCTCGTGAGCCCGGCCGAGCTCTACAGCGTGGGCTACGACGGCGCGGGGCTCACCCAGCTCACCGCCCTGAACCGCGAGCTGCTGGAACACGTGCGCCTGGGGAGGCCCGAGCCGTTTACCTTCGCTGGCTGGAACGACGAGGAGGTCCACGGCTACGCGGTGACGCCCGCGGACTTCGACCCGGCCCAGCGCTATCCGGTGGCCTTCCTCATCCATGGGGGGCCCCAGGGCTCCATGGGCAACCACTTTCACTTCCGGTGGAACCCCCAGACCTACGCGGGCGCTGGCTACGCGGTCGTGTTCATCGACTTCCACGGATCCACGGGCTACGGCCAGGCCTTCACGGACGCCATCACCGGGCACTGGGGCGACCGCCCGCTGGAGGACTTGCGCAAGGGGTTGGACGCCGCCCTGGCGCGCTTTCCCTGGCTGGACGGCGATCGCGTGGCGGCGCTCGGGGCCTCGTTCGGCGGCTACATGGTCAACTGGATCGCGGGACAGTGGCCGGACCGGTTCCGGTGCCTGGTGAACCACGACGGGATCTTGTCCGAGCGCATGAGCTACTTCGACACCGAGGAGCTGTGGTTCCCCGAGTGGGAGCACGGCGCACCCCCGTGGGAGGTGCCGGAGGAGTACGCCAAGCACGACCCCATCGAGCACGTCGGCAAGTGGAAGACGCCCATGCTGGTCATCCACGGCGGGCGGGACTACCGCCTCCCCGAGACCCAGGGGCTGGGTACCTTCACGGCCCTCCAGCGGTTGGGCATCCCCAGCCAGCTCCTCTACTTCCCCGACGAGAACCACTGGGTCCTCAAGCCCGCGAACGGCGTGTTGTGGCACGACACGGTGAACGCCTGGCTCGACAGGTGGTGTCGCGACGACACCGCCGTGGCGTCCACGTAGCGGCGCGGTGACCCTCGAGCGCCCCAGCCTCGTCCTCGCCGCGCATGGCTCCCGCGACGCCGCTTGGACGGAGGCCGTGTCCTCCTTCGCCGGGGACGTAGCGGCCCGCCCGGGGGTGGCGCGGGCCTTCGCGTCCGTTCGGGCGGCCTTCTTGGAGCGGTCGGTTCCCACCCTCCTGGACGCCGTGCGCGGCGCGCTCCAGGCGGGGAGCCCACGGGTCGTCGTCATCCCTCTGTTCCTCACGGCTTCCACGCACGTCCGGGAGGACGTCGTCGCGCTGCTGGGTCGGCACGCCCCGCCCCGCGCGCGGCACCGCCTCGTGGACGCGGGGCGGCGCCCGCTCGCGCCCGGGAGTCCGGTCGCGCTCGTCTCCCTCGGGTCCATCGAGGGGGTGTTGGTCGCCAACGTCTGCCGTCGCGTGGGTGTGGGAGCGAGCGCCGCCGGCGAGGACGGCGTGGTCCTGTGCGCATACGGCTCGTCGCGGCACCACGCCCAGTGGGAGGCCCTGCTGGGTGCCGTGGGCCGGGGGTTGCTGGCGTGTGGGTTTGGTTACGTGGGCCACGCCTACATCGGGCACGGGGCGGGCCGAGCCACGCCATCCCTGGCGCGGTCCATCCTGGCGGCAGCCGCGGCGCCCGGTGTCCGGCGCGTGCACGTCGTGCCCTTGCTGCTGGGCACGTCCGCGTCCCTGGGGGCTCGTATCGACGCGGCCGTGCGCGAGGCGGCCGCGGCCACCTCCACCGCGATCTTCGCTCGCGGCGACGCCATCCTCCCGGATTCCGATCTCGCCGCCCACGTGGCCGCGCGGGCGCTGGGCGCTCGCTGAGGGGGCGGGAACTCCAGCACGGCCCCGCGAGATCCGGGCGCCGCGACCGCGCCCGCTTCCGCCCTCGCTCCCGCCCCCGCGACTGCGACCGCCTCCGCTTCCGTCCCCGCGCCCGCTCGCGCAACCGCGCCCGCTTCCGCCCCCGCGCCCGCCCCCGCGCCCGCAACCGCGC
>CAYZID010000313.1:0-6250 GCA_964478315.1 uncultured Myxococcales bacterium
CACCCCCTCCGCGCATCCCCACGTCCCCCGGAAGCCCGGCGCCCTTGGGCGAGCGTGGGCCAGCCCGGGTCGCCCAAGGGCAGCCGCGCCGCGCCGCCCCGGCCGCGGGCGGAGGGGGCGGAGGGGCCAGCCGGCAGGAGCCCGGTGTCGTGTTGGGGCCCCGGGAGCCCACGGTCGTGGACGCGGCGCCGGTGGCCGCGAGCGCCGCCGTCGCCCGGCGGGAGTCACCCCCCGACGTGGACGACGAGCCCACCCTCCACGACAACGAGATTGAGACGGGGCTCATGGCTGCCCTCCTGCGCGAGCACGCGGACGAGCTGGACCGCGCCCGGGCGGCCCTGACCGCCACGCAGGAGCAGCTCAAGGGGACGCTGTCCGAGCTGTACGAGTCCGAGGCCCGGTGCGCGGAGCTGGAGGCGCAGCTCGCCGTGCGCCCCGAGCCCACGCGGCCCGGCGTGGTGAACGACCCGGTCGTGCAGGCGCGGCTGGACCGCTTGGAGGCTGAGCGCGACGAGGCGCGCGCGGCGCTGGCGAGGGAGGAGGCGCGGGCGGGTCAGGCGGAGGCGGCGCTCCAGCGGGCGCTGACCGAGGCGCGGGAGGAGGTGGACGCCCTGCGCCCCCTGGCCGAGGCGCGGGCTGCCTCGGAGCGCGAGGTGGAGGCTCTGCGGGCCGAGCTGGCCGCGGCGCGGGCCGACGTGCGCGCGGCGGCGGACCGCGTCGTCCAGGCCGAGCTGGCGCGGGACGAGGCGCTGGTGCGTCTGGCCGAGGTCGAACGGAGACGCGACGAGCTGGGTGATGAGCTCTTCGCGCGCGAGGAGGCGGAGGCCGAGCGGCAACAGGCGCTGACGCAGGCCCAGGGGCGGGTGGAGGCGCTGGAGGCGGAGCGCGGGGAGCTTCAGGGGCGGGTGGAGGCGCTGGAGGCGGAGCGCGCTCGGTTGGCCGACGAGGTCGCGGACGGCGAGCTGGCCCTGGAGGCGGCGGCCGAGTGGCGGGCGGAGCTGGAGGCCCAGGGGGCGCGGCTGGAGGGCGAGCTGGCGGCGCTGCGAGAGCGGCTCCTGGTGACCGAGGAGCGCGCGGCGCTGGCCGAGGCGCGGGCCCAGGAGGCCCAGGAGGGACAGCGTGCGGCGGAGGAGGCCGCCGCCGAGGCGGAGCGGCGCGCTCAGGAGGCCGCGGAGGCTGCCGAGGCGGCCACGACGGCGGCGCGCGCGGCGGCGGAGCTGGCGGTGGCGGGGCCGTCGGGGGACGACTCCGTGAGGGCGGCGGAGGCCCAGGCCCAGGCGGCCGAGGCGGTGGCGGAGCTGGCGGCGCTCCGGGCCCAGGTGGCGGAGGCGGAGGCGCGGGCGGCGGCGGCCGAGGCGGAGGCGGAGCACGCCCGCGAGGCGCTGTCGGAGGCCGTGGCTCAGGCGCGGAGCGAGGGGCGCCAGGCGACGACGGAGGCCGCCGGGCAGCTCGGGCTCTTGGCCGAACAGCTCGGGCAGGCGCGGGCCGAGCTGGCGGCGCGGGAGGCGGAGCTGGCCGCCGAGCGTCGGGCGCGCGAGGACCTGGAGGAAGCCGTGGCCCGGGAGGCCGCGGCGCGTGAGGTCGCGGAGCGCGCCTCTCGGGCTGCGCAGGACGGAGGGCTGAGCGACGACCTCGCCGGGGACGGCGACACGGTGATGCTCGGGGACGACGGGGCCCTGGCCGCCGCCGTGCGCCGAGACGCCGTGCGAGACGTTCTGGGCGAGCTGCGCGCCTTCCTGGGCACGCTGGAAGAACGGTTGGAAGACGCGGCGCCAGACGCGGGGGCTGGGGATGGGGCCCCTGAGCCAGAGGCTGCCGAGGCCCCGTCGCGATCCTCCCAGCCCGCGGCCCCTCCCGCGGAGGAAGGTTCCAGCGAGATAGCGGTGCCCTGAGCCGAGCTCCCGATGGGGGGCGCTGGCCGGGTGCTCGGCGTTCGCCCCTTCGAACCCGGACTCGGGCTACATTTCCCGCGGGAGCGCGTTCCGCGCGCGCGGCAATCGTGGTATGCCCCGCGGGTTCCAAGCCCGAGGGGGCGCCCTGAGGTCGGCTGCCGCGCCTGGTGGTCGGTTCGCGCGGGGCTCGCGTGGGCGGCGGACCGCCGCCCCGTCCCCAGGTCGGGCCATCGCAGGAGGGGCACGTGAGCGACTCGCAGGCAGCGAAGAACAACCCGGGCGAGGGCGCCGAGCAGGACGTCCACTGGCTGACCCAGTACTTCCTGGACTTCAAGGTCCTCAAGGACAACCCGCCCGTCTTCTGGGTCGTCCAGGGGATCAACTTCCTGGATTCGCTGGCCTACTTCGCCATCATCTCGGCGGTGTTCCTGTTCTTGAACGAGAACATCGGCTGGGACGAGGTCGCCACCGGCTACATCATCACCGTCTACACGACGTCGATCACCGTGGCCCTGTTCTTTGCAGGGTTCGTCACCGACTCGTTGGGCGTCAAGAAGTCGCTCATCATCGCCCAGACGCTGAACTTCATCACGCGCTTCGGGATCTTGGCCTGTGGGCTCATCCCCGACATTCCCGGGCGTGGGTGGATCGCCGCCATCCTGCTCGTGCTGTCCGCGCCGGGCATGGCGATGACGGGGACGGTCTTCCAGGCGGCCAACAAGCGCTTCTCCTCCAAGCGCAGCCGTTCGGCCTCCTTCAACATCTGGTACCTGCTCATGAACCTGGGCGCGGTGGCGGGCGGCTTCTCCCTGGACATCGTCCGCAAGTGGTTGGAACTCGACCTGTCGTGGATCTTCGGTGTGGCTGGCGTCGCGGCGCTCTTGTCGGCGGTGGGCGCGCTGCTCTTCGTCGCCTCCTCCAACCCCCGCCTGCTCGAGGAGGACGAGGAGGAGGAGGACAAGCCCAAGGGACCCGAGAAGAAGGGCTTGGAGCTGGTCAAGAGCGTCGTCACGGAGAGCGCCTTCTGGCGCTTCATCGTGCTCATGACGGCGCTCCTGGGGGTGCGCGCCGTGTTCGCCTACATGTATCTCCTCATGCCCAAGTACTGGGTGCGGATGATCGAGGACGTCGCCGGGCACAAGACGGACATGGGTCTGCTCCAGTCCATCAACCCCATCCTCATCGTGGGCGGGCTCATCCTGTTCATCCCCATCGCCAACAAGTTCAATGTCTTCAAGATGCTGGTCTTCGGGGCCATCATCAGCTCGTTCTCGTTGCTGGTGCTCATGATGCCTTGGCAGTGGTTCGGCTCCGACATGCCCAGCGCCTACTTCACCATGTCGGTCGTCATGCTCATCGTCCTCAGCGTGGGAGAGATCATCTGGAGCCCCAAGCTCACCGAGTACACGGCCGCCATCGCGCCGGACGGTCAGGAGGGCAGCTATCTGGGCATGAGCATGGTCCCGTGGTTCGCCGCCAAGCTCACCGTGAGCGCGCTCAGCGGCCACATGCTGGAGCGTTGGGTGCCCGAGGGCATCGGCGTCAAGATCGCGAACGGGGCCGACATCTCCTTCTGGGACCGCCCCGAGGCCATGTGGTTCTGGCTGTTCCTCTGGGCCATCGCTGGACCGCTCCTGGCTATCGTCTTCCACAAGTGGCTCACCAAGGGGGCCGAGGACAAGCTCGCCCCGGCCCAGCACTTCGGGAAGAAGAAGCTCGCCGCCGTGGCCGAGGCCGAGGTCGAGGTCGCTGAGGTGGAGCGAGACGTCCTGCCCTGACGGAGCGCACCGGTCGTGGACACCGCTCCCGGTGTGGCTCCGGTTGTCCCGCGGTCGGGCGCGCTCGTGGGCTCCCTGGAGGCGGCCCGCGTGCGCTCCGGCGTGGCGCGGGGGCCCCGGGGGCTCTTTCAGCGGCGCGTGCGCCCGGCGGTCTTCGGTGAGCCGGCCTTCGAGGCGGAGCTCACGCCCGCCGGTGTGTGCCCCGCGCGGCCTCACGCCATCGCCTACGACGCCTGGGTCCGCATGGTCGCCGCCGCGCGCGCGGACGGCGTACCCGACACCGAGGCCGCCGATGGCGGCGTGCTGGGCATCCACTCGGCCTACCGCTCGGTGGCCTTCCAGGCCGAGGTCTGGGCCTACCGCCTGGCCGAGCGGCGCAAGGCCCGGGCGGACGCCGGGCTGCCGCCCCTCCCCGAGCCCGAGCTCGGGCGCCAGCAGAGGAAGTGGACCGCCGCACCGGGGATGAGCGCCCACCACACCGGCCTGGCCTTGGACCTGGGCCTGTACCGGCTTGGCAAGCGCGCCGCCCGCCGCCACCCCGCCTACGCGTGGCTGGCCGAGCACGCGCGGCGCTTCGGCTTCTACCCCTATCTCCCCGAGGCGTGGCACTGGGAGTACAACCCGCCCGGGCTGGTGGAGCAGCTCGCGGCCTTGCGCCGCGGGCTGGCCGCCGGGCGGGACTGCTCGGCGCTGCTGCGGGCCCCCGAGGAGATCCCCGTGGCCCGCCCGGCGCCGCGTCCGGGGCGTCGAGCGCGCTGAGCGTCGCGCCCGCCGCCGAAACATCGACCCGGCGCCGTCGGGCTGGCATCGTCCCTCGCTCACGTGAGGTCTCGTCGGCCGAAGGGGCGGCGGGCCCCGAGCACGAGCAGGAGCGCACATGAAGGTGAAGTTGCAGCAGGTCCAGGGTCTCCATTTTCGCGCCCACACGCCCAGCGGGCACACGGTGGACGTGGACGGCGCCGTGGCGCACGGCGGTACGGACCAGGGGCCGCGCCCCATGGAGCTGGTGCTCGTGTCGCTGGCGAGCTGCAGCGGCATCGACGTGGCGCTCATCTTGGACAAGGGCCGCCAGCCCTATGAGGGGCTCGAGATCGACGTGGACGGCCAGCGGGCCGACGCCATCCCGGCGGTCTACGAGAAGATCCACGTCCACTACACGGCCACGGGGACGCTGGCGCCGGACCGGCTCGCGCGGGCCGTGCGCCTGTCCATGGAGAAGTACTGCTCGGTGACGAAGATGCTCCAGCCGGACGTGGAGATCACCTGGAGCAGCGCCGTGGTCGCGCCGGACGCGGGCGCCGTGGGCGAACCGGAAGTTATTGAATCATAAGCTGTTCGCTGTCCCTTGCGCCGAGCCCGTGGGCCTTGAGGCGGCGGCGCTCGGTGTGGTAGGTCCCCGAGGCAGGCCGAGGCGGCCGGCGGCGCGGGGACGAACACGCGCGGACGCTGGCGGCGCGCCCCTTGCGCGGCGCAGGGCGCGGCTCCGGCGGGACGGAAGCACACAAGGAGCTCCAAGATGCTGAACAAGATCGGAATCATCGGTGGTGGCGCGATCGGCGGCGTGCTGGCCCAGGAGGCGGCCTCTCGGATGCTGGCCAAGCACGTCGGCTTCGTGGACCCGGCGCCCTTCGTGAACCCCAACGATCCGCCGGAGCGGCAGGAGGTCCAGAAGAAGCAGTCCATCGCCGCCGGCAAGGCCCTGGACATCCGCGAGGGCCTGCCCATCCTCGGCAAGGACGTCATCTTCGAGACCTCCAAGGACTACTCGGCCCTCGCGGGCGCCGAGCTGGTCATCAGCACGGCGGGCGTGCCGCGCAAGGCCCGCCCGGACGGCACCTTCCCCAGCCGCGCGGAGCTGCTGACCACGAACCTGCGCATCGCCAAGGCCGTGGCCAACGGGATCAAGGAGTTCTGCCCGGACGCGACGATCATCAACGTCGCCAACCCCCTGGACGCCATCGTCTACACGATCAACAAGGTCCTCAAGCCCGCCAAGAACAAGCTCATCGGCCAGGCCGGCGCCCTGGACTCCACGCGCTACCGCTACTTCGTGGCCGAGGCCGCGGGCGTGTCCGTGGAGAACGTCACGGCCATGGTCCTGGGCGGTCACGGCCCCTCCATGGTCCCCGTGCGCAGCTCGTGCCGCATCGCTGGCCTGCCCGTCGAGGACTTCCTGGACGCCGACACGCTGGCCGCCATCGAGCAGCGCACGCGCAAGGCGGGCGGCGAGGTCGTGGGGATCTTGGGCATCGGCTCGGCCTTCGCCTCCACGGCCTGGGCGGCGCTGGAGATGGCCGAGGCCATCATCTACGACAAGAAGAAGATCATCGCATGCAGCGCCTACTGTGAGGGCCAGTACGGCATCGACGGGCTCTTCGTGGGCGTCCCCGTCATGCTGGGCAAGAACGGCGTGGAGAAGGTCCTGGAGATCAACCTCACGGACGAGGAGAAGAAGGCGCTCCAGGAGTCGGCGGCCAAGGTCAAGGCCACCTGCGAGGAGGCCGACGCCCTGCTCGCCAACCTGTAGCCCCGATCCGCCACCTACTCTGGGATTCGGCTTTGGATCCCGCGTGTGGGCGG
>CAYZID010000314.1:0-6225 GCA_964478315.1 uncultured Myxococcales bacterium
TGTCGGGCTTGATGTCCAGCGCGCGCTGGTACAGCTCTCCGGCCTTGCGCCAGAGCTGGCGTGCGGTGGGGAGCTCGCCCCTGGCGGCGAGGGCCTGGGCCTCGTCGTCCAGCGCGACGCCCCAGTTGTTGGCCGCCTCGTGCATGTCGGGCTTGATGTCCAGCGCGCGTTGGTACAACTCTCCAGCCTTGCGCCAGAGCTGGCGTGCGTTGGGGAGGTCGCCCCTGGCGGCGAGGGCCTGGGCCTCGTGGGCCAGCGCGACGCCCCAACGCTCGGCGACGCGCTCGTCGTCCGGCTGGGCTTCCGCGGCCCGGGCGAAGAGGCGGTCGCGCTCGTGGAAATCCAGCAGGTCGTGCGCGTCAAGGACGCCCACCAGCGCCAGCGCGCTCGAGGCCGTGAGGGCCGACCGGGCCCGGTCCAGCGCGGTCTCGTCGCGCCCCTTACGGGCCATGAGCGCGTCCACGTAGAGACACTCTCGGCGCAGGAGGTCGTCGTCCAGCGACTCCACGAAGGCGACGTAGCGCGCGCGGCTCTGCGACTCGTCCACCCCGAGCGCCCGGGTGCTGGCGCGGCGCCAGAACTGCCAGTACACCGCGCGCAGCGCCGAAAGCTCCGGCCAGTGCTCGCGGCTGAGCTGACGGAATTTCTCCACTTCCTCCTCGAAGATGTCTACCAGCTTGCGCCGCCTGGCCGGCGTCAGCGTCCCGAGGCTGGCCAGGATGCGGGCTATCTCCTCCTGGGAGAGGGACACGGTGTTGGCCAGGCCGTCGAGGAGCGCCGGCACCCGCGGGCCTGGGGCGAGGTCGGCGGGGCGCGCCTCGGGCTTGACCACGTTCCACGGTATCCTGGTCAGCAGCGGGAAGGGCCGATCCCCGTCCGCCGGGGCCGTGGGCTCCCGCTCTCTCCGGGCGACGACGGCCTCGGCCGCCGCGGCGGTGGTGGCGACCACGGGGCCATGGTCGTCGAAGCCGATGGCCCGCGCCGCCTCCTCGTAGACCCCGGTCAGCGCGCTCTTGGGGTAGCTGCGAGAGATGGGCCGGTCGCTCAGGGCCAGCGAGGGGTGATAGGGGATCTCCAACACCGTCGGCATGCGCCCAGCCTCGGTGGGGTCGCAGCCGAAGACCTCGGCCACGATCCGGGTGGCCTCCTCCATGCGCTCGGCCTTCCACGCCTCCTCGCCGAAGGGCACGGGGCTGCACACCCGGACGACCCGGTGGGCCGCCTGGCCTCGGGGCAGGGCGCCCACCAGGCGCCGCAGGGTGTGCTCCAGACCCAGCAGGTTCTGGCTGTTGAGGCTGTGAACCAGGACGATGCGGTCCGCCGCGGGGCTGAGGAGGATGGTGCCGATGTCCGTGAGGCCCGTCCGCGCGTCCAGGAAGACGTAGTCCGGCGGCCGCTCGTCGCGCTCCCGGAAGCCTGCCTCGATGCGCTCCAACATCCACTCCAGCAGCGGCTTGCCGTTGGGGCGCAGCTTCGCCAGGGCGGGGTGGAGGAGGTCCATTTGTTTGGCGTACTCTTCGGTGCCCACGCGCCCGGCCGGCATGAGCCACAGCTCGCCCGCGCCGGGGAGGTGATGACTCTGCCTGGTGGGGTGGACCAGGGCGTAGGGGTCCAAGACCTCCTCGGCTTCGCCCGCCAGGTCCTGGAGCATGTCCATCACGCCCCGGTGGGGGCCGTCGCCGCGGGGATCGCCCAGGTCGTAGAGGTGCGTCAGGCCGGGGGCGTGGAGGTCCCAGTCCGCGATGACGATGCGCAGCTCGTCCTGCCGCGCCATCGTGTCGGCCACGTTGAGCAACAGGCTGGAGCGGCCCACGCCCCCCTTGTAGCTATAGAAGACGATGGTCTTCACGAGACCCTACTGACCCTAAGGAACGCGGGCCGACGTGTGCGGGTGGGGCGGGTCACCTCGCCGGTGAGGTCGGCCGCGTCACCGGACAGCGCCGCCGCGGCGGCCCGTCGCCACGGCTCCAGCTCGGGGGAGGGCGGGTTGGGGTTGGGCGTTCTCGGGCCGTGCGTCAGCTCCCCGACGAGCTCCTCGGTGCTCCCGGTCAAGCCCCGCACCGACGCCGGGAAGGTGGACCACGCGGCGTCGCGCAGATGCGGTGGCCAGGCGGTGATCGTCTCGATCGATCGGTCGAAGGGCGTGGCGTTTCTCCGGGCGATCGACCGGCGCAAGGCCAGCAGCGCCCCCAGCTCGCGGGCGGTGGCCTCATCGGCGGGGGCCGTAGACGGGCTGTTCAACACGTGGTTGCAGACGAACGCCACAAACGCCTCTACCACCCCGAGCTCGTGGGCCAGGGCGATGGCGACGAAGGCCGCCGAGGGTTGGTTCGGAGCCTGGGCGGGGTCGGGGCCCAGGCGCCACGCCGACGGGCGGCTGGACAGCACCTGTTGCTGGAGCAGGCCCAGGACGCGGTTCGCCGCGCGCTGCCTGCGAGTCTCGTGGTCCCAGGGCAGGCGGCGCGCGACCAGCAAGGCGCCCACGGGCCACTCGTCGCGGATGTCGGGGGCCTCCTCGACCTCCGAGAAGACCTGCAGCAGCGCCTCTTGCAGGCGTTCGCGCAGAGCGTCGTCGGTCTCGCTGTAGCGGGCCAGGCGGAGCACGGCGTGCGTGTAGTTGGGATCGCGCCCCAAGGCACCCTTCTTCTCGCGGACCCGGCGGACGACGGCCCGGGCTAGCTCGTTCGGGTCCTGGATGCCCCCGAGTTGCTCGGTCGTGTGTCTGCTCATGGCCCCCCGCAAGTGTCGAAGCCACCGTACCAGACGACGCGGCATGCGCCAGAATCCGCGTCCTCGTGGCGAATGACGACCTCCCACTGCGCGTGGATCCACTCCTTGGCGCCACGCACGGAGCGATCGGTGTGGATGCGGAAGTCGGCGTCGAGGGGAAGGGTCTCGCCGTGGGGCTTGCCCTGCTCGCCCGGGTAGAAGGCGCAGGGCAGGTCGAGGCCCTCGGTGACCGTGGGCTTGTAGAGGTCGGAGGGTGGTGGGTACTCCAGCGCGACGAGCCCGATATCATCACACCTTTGTTGTTGGGGGGTGCGCATCCCGCTCACGCAGGTGCGCCTCTGGATGTAGGCCGGCAGGGCCAGGAGTTTCGCGACCTCGTCGGCCGAGCGGCCGTCATGCGGCGGTTCTTGGGCGGTCGTCACCCAGACGGCGTGGCCGCCCGAGAGGGGCACGGGATCGAATGAGCCAGGGCCGGTCCGCTCGCGCAGGAGGTCCTCGATCCAGCGGAGCGCCGTCTCACCCCGTTCCCGTCCCGTCTTCGGCAGCTTCGCCATGGAGTAGCCCAAGCTGGATTGGCCTAGCAGGTGGTACTCCAGGAGCGCGCGGATGCTGATGTAGCGCAGCAGGCGATTCGGAGGGGTGGGATCTTGGTTGTCCTGGTTGCCCGCGTGCAGAAAGGAGGGGGTTGGGCTGTTCAGCTCGTCGTAGAGACCGTCGACCAGCTCGCACGTATCCCCGGCCTTCTTCACCGAAGCGGCCACCACCGCGTCGGTGGCGCGCTCGAAGGGGGCGCGCAGGTTCTGGCCGCGCTCGTCTTGATAGGGGAGAGTGACGGTGTTCTCCACGGGCCGCACGCGCCGGTCCAGCTCCACGAGCGCCCCCAGCGCTGCGGCGTCGCCACCGGCCTCCCGTAGGTGCGTTTGGAGGTCCTCCCACCCCGCCATCCCCGCGCTCCTCCTGCTTCGACCTCCGGTCCTGCTGCTCACCGAGGAGCGTTCAACTTCAGGGCTTCGTCAAAGGAAACGCGCTTCGCCTGCTTCGGAATGGTGAACTTGTCCTGCACCTGCAGGAACCCTGTGTTGTCCTTGCTTGTGAAGTACTCGATGTCGAATGGTCTGCCCTTCACGATAAGTACGGAGTTGCCACTGCACGAACTCCACTTTGCTGACTCGCGCGTGTTGCCAAGCGGTATCCCTAGCTCTGGCGGTTTCGTGGTGTTGATCCCGAGGGCCTTCAGAGCGTACTTCCATGAGCGCATCCACAGCGGCAACTTCTCGAATGAAATGTAGATACCGTCAAGCCGACCGTCCGAATAACCAAGGGATAGCGCAAAGCCTCGATAGTTGATGTCGTAGTCGACGCCATCACACCGATACCAGACGTCCGATGCGTGGCCCCCGGCGCAGTACTTTCGGCAGGCACGCGATCGCCTAATCGTTCCCGTTGGCTTCCCCACTACCCTTTCCACATCCGCCCTCTGCTTGCCGAGCAATTCCACGAGGTCCCTCAGGTCAGGGATCTCCACTTCAGCATTGTTGGTTGGAGGCTCGGACGAGTCACGCTGCACTGAGGCAGGAGCACCCGTCCGCCGAACGGCATCGGGTTGCGTCTTGTGACTCGCTGGAGCTTCGCGGCAGGCGGCGAACAAGACAATGACGAGTGGGATCCAAGCAGTGCGCATATTCTTCACCATCACTCCCCGAAGCTCAATGGAGCCACATGGTGGCGGTGCGTGCGTAGCGTGTCAAGCCGTGCCGTCGTGCTGCCCGACGTTCGACCGTGAGCGATGCCGGGCCTTCGCGTAATGATTTCCGTGGGGCACCGGGCTTCGGCCTGTCGGTTCCGCTGGGGGACCGTCGAGTGCTGGGGAGGGACGGGATCGACGGGGCGCTGGGAATGTGGTGCTCTCCTTGCGCACAGGATGGGAATCGGGGAGGTCGCCCATGTCGGTCCCGCGCTGGAAGCTGAGCGAGACGTACACGGAGGAGGAGGAGGGGGTGCTCGGGCGGTGCAGGCGGACGGGGAAGCTGTACGGCTTCTTGCGCCGGGAAGGGAACCGGATCGTCGACGAGGAGCTCCAGGACGAGTTGGCCTCCATGTATCGAGGGTCCAGAGGGGGACCCGCCCCCGTGGCGCCCGGGTTGATGGCCATGGCGACGTTGCTGCAGGCGTACCAGGGGCTGTCCGACGCCGATGTCGTGGACCTCGCCGAGTTCGACCTGCGCTGGCAGATGGTGCTCGGGTGCCTCGGGGCGACCGAGCCCCCCTTCTCCCCAGGAGCGCTGCGCGACTTCCGGCATCGGCTCGTCGAGCACGGCTTGGACCGGCGGCTCATGCACCGGGCGCGAGAGGTGGCCCGGGAGACCAAGGGCTTCGACGACAAGAAGCTCCCCAAGAGCCTGCGTGGCGTGGGGGCCTCTGACCGTGAGTGACCCGCGTGCTGGGGGGCGCCCGTCCGGGCGACCGGGGGCCGCGGGCCGGCACGCGGGCGGGGCCCGCCACACCGAGGGGGCAGCGATGACCGAGGGGACCGGCGAGAGGACCGCCACCGCCAACATAAGATATGGGCCCTTCCCCGTGCGCTGGGATCTGGTGTGGGCGGCCGTGGGAGTGGCAGCGCTCGCCCTGGGCGGGATCTGGTGGGAGGTGGACGGCGAGACCGTCACCTGTCAACGCCAGGCAGCTCGGGGGCAGTGCGTCGTGCACCGCGACAGCCCCTTCGGGGGGCCCGAGAGGGTGACGCGCTTCCCCATCCAGGACGTCAAGGGCGTCCGCCTCCGTACTTGGATTCCGGGCAAGGGCGGCCCGCGGGGCGAAACCATCGTGACCCTGCGTGGGGGCGCGGAGCTGCGCTTTGGGAAGGGGCCCGAGGACGAGGCGCGAGCCCGCTTCGACCAACTCCGCAACTTCCTCGCCACCACCTCACCATCCACAAGCCACGCCTCGCTCGTGCTGGACGAGCCCATCGGCTGGACCTTCTGGCCGCTCGTGGGCGGCCTCCTGGCCCTGGCCGGGGCGCTGCTCGGTTGGGCCGTGTGGGCGCGGTCGGGGCGAGAGCTCCGCGTTCGCGGAGGAGGGCGCGCCCTCGAGACGACCACGCGCCTGTTCGGGCTGCCCATCTGGCGACGCCAGGTCGCCCTGGACGCCGGTGGCGGCCTGCAAGGCGTCTTCGTGGAGCGAGCGCACCGCCGGCACCTGGGGGACGCCCGCAGCCAGCCCGTTCCCTGGGCTGCCCGGCTCAGCCTCCGGTTCGAGGACGGCACCACCCGGCCCGTCGCCTCCGCTTGGCAGCGCGACCTCTCGGCCGTGCTCCGCGCGGCGCGGGAGCTCCGCACCTCCCTGGGCCTCCCCCCCTCGTCGGACGACGCCTCGGAGCCCCGCCCCGATCCGCCACCTACTCTGGGATTCGGCTTTGGATCCCGCGTGTGGGCGGCGTCGGACTGCACGGCTGGGTGCTCGACGTGACGCGGCCACGCCTCCGCGCCCAGCCGCTTG
>CAYZID010000315.1:0-6209 GCA_964478315.1 uncultured Myxococcales bacterium
CAGCTGATGGCGTACAAGCATGAGGGTTTCTGGCATTGCATGGATACCTTGCGGGTATGCACATCGGCAGCTGGGAGGCGGTGGGGGAGGGTGGGCATGGGGGGAGGGACCTCGGGGGTTGGGGAGGGCGCGGGCGCAGATGGAGAGAAGCTCTTGGGTGGGCCGCCGTCCAAGGGGAGTCTTGAGCCCTTGGCGCTTGGCCGGGGCGACGCTTCTATGGATACTGCACGCCGCGCGCGGTCGTGGCGAACGCGAAGGAGAGACGATGGGCAACCGAACGCGAACGGTGCTGGCCGGCGCGCTCACCGCTGTGGGCGCCCTGGGGGTCCTGTGGGTCGGCGTGGGCGCGGCGTGGGCCGCGGCGGCGGGGGACGCAGGCGGGGACGGGCTGGACGGGCGGGCCATCGTGGACCGGGCGTCGGAGCACAACCGCCTGGGCTTTCGCACGGGGCAGGCGACGATCCACATGAAGATCAAGACCCGGGGCGGGGACCTCTTGGAGCGCAAGCTCCTCGTGCGCACGGCCAAGGGCCCGCACGGCCAGCGGACACGGATCACGTTCTTGGAGCCCAAGGACCAGTACGGCATCGAGCTGCTCATGGTGGAGCAGCCGGACGGGAGCTCGCTCCAGTACCTGTGGCTCCCGCGGTTCAAGCGCCAGCGGCGCATCACGGGGGGGGCCAAGCAGGGGCGCTTCCAGGGCTCGGACTTCACCTACGCCGACCTGGAGAGCCGCGACGCCAAGAATGACGGCGAGGTGGAGCGGCTGCCCGACGAACCCTATGGGAAGCTCGACTGCTACCACGTGCGGGTGACCCCCAAGGCGCGGGAGGGGGAGGCTTACGGGCAGGTGGAGATGTGGATCTCCAAGAAGACGTGGATCCCGGTGAAGGTGGCCTTCTTCGACCGGGCCCTGCGCCCCCTCAAGGTCCTCAAAGTCAAGCGACTCAAGAAGGTGGACGGGCGCTACGTGCCCACGAGCATGGTCATGGCGAACAGCGTCGAGCACACCGAGACCCGGCTGGACATCACCGACATCGACTCCCACGTCACCTTCCCCGAGAGCGTGTTCGACCCGGCGGCGCTGGGGAAGTGAGGGCCCTGGCGCCCGGCGGTGACGGGGTTCGGGCCGGGGGAGGGCGCCGCGCCGCGGCCGCGCCTTCCGCGGTCGTCTGGGCGCCCGCGGTGGCGTGGGCGCTGGCCCTCTGCGCGGTCGCGGCCTGGGCTCCAGGCGTGCGAGGCGCGGCGCCGCCGTCCGCGCCGGGGGCCCACGGCGCCCAGGGGACGGGCGAGGGGGACGACGACGTGATCGTCGTGGAGGAGGGCGACGACGAGGGCCCCGCGGGCGGTCGGGAGCCGCTCGGAGACGCGCCCGACGGCGACCTCATCGTGTTGGATGACGGGGACGGCGAGGACGGTGAGGGGGGCCAGGCCGCTCCGCCGGGAGGGGGCGGGGGACGCGCCACCGGCGGCCCCTCGCGGGTCGCCTTCACCGGGCGCTACGCGAGCCGCGCGGCGGTGGATCTGCGATGGGATGGGGGCGGTGAGGACGTCTTGGATTGGCGCAACCGCCTCACCTTGCGCGTGGAGTACGAGCCTTCGTCCTCCCTCCGCGTGGTGCTCGACGCCCGGTTCACGCACAAGCTGCTGGTAGAGGGGGCGCGGGTGTCGGGAGACACCCGGCCCGAGACGCGGCGCGGCGTCTTCGAGCCCGAGCTGGGAGAGGCCTACGTCCTGTGGCGTTCGTCCTTCGGGATGGATGTCGCCGTGGGCAATCAGGTCTTCTCCTGGGGGCGCACGGACTTCACCGCGCCGCTGAGCACCCTCAACCCCATGGACCTCCGGGACGGGCCCTTGGATGCCTCGTCCTCTCCGCTCGTGCCCGTGTGGGCCGTAGAGCTCTCCCAGCGGCTGGGAGACGTGACCCTCTCGGGCGTGTGGATCCCGTGGTTCCAGCCACACAGGATGGATCTCTTCGGGACCGACTGGGCGGTCATGCGCCCGGGGCTGGACCTCCCCCTCCCCGAGCCTTTCGCTCTCCTCCTCGATGCCATCGACCCCACCCGGTACGAGGAGCTCCAGGGCGCATTCATGACCACGCGAGATCCTCCCCAGGACGGCGTCACGGGGGCGGACGCGGCGGCGCGCCTGACGACCACGGTGGGCACCGTGGACCTGGGCCTCACCTACGCCTACCAGTGGGATCGGACACCGCTGTTCGTCTACGACGACGACACCTTCATCCCCGCGCTCTTGGGCGTCATCGGGGGGGACGCGGCGTCGGTCCCCACGCTCCAGCAGTCGTTCTCGTCCACCTACGCCCGGCGCCACGTGGTGGGGCTGGACTTCGCCACCATGTGGGGGCCCGTGGGGATCAAGGGAGACGTCGCCTTCTCCCACCAGCGCACCTTCTACACCCGCGACATGCGTCCCCTGCGGCGGCCGTCGCTGCTCTGGGCGCTCCAGCTCGACTACCTCCTGGGCGAGCTGTTGGCGCTGTCGGTCGAGGTGTCCCATCTCGCGGTCTTCGACCTGCCTCCCGGGACGCGCCTCGCGGTCCTCCGGCCCCAGACCGTGACCGTGAGCTGGATGGCCCAGCTCATGCTGTTCGAGCAGCTCGAGCTCAGCGTCCTGGGGATCTGGGGTGCCAGCGTGGGCGACCTCATGCTCAAGCCCCGCGCCCGCTGGCGCCTCTCGCCGCTGGCCTCCGTGGAGGTGGGCCTGGCGCTCTTCGTGGCGGGCCCGGACCCCCAGAGCTTCGCGTCCCTCTACGACACCAACGACTTCGTGTACCTCGACACGTCCTTCACCTTCTGACCGGCGCCCACCCGCGCCTCGCGTACACGTCTCTGCATCCCCACGAGGTAGCCCCATGTCCGCCGAGCGAACGTCCGCCGACCGATCCCATGACGCCCTGCGCCCCGTGCGCATCACCCCCGACTTCGTGGAGGCCCCCCTGGCCTCCGCCCTCATCGAGTGCGGGCGCACGCGCGTGCTGTGCACGGCCTCCGTCGAGGAGCGCGTGCCCCCCTTCCGCGCCGACTCGGGGGGCGGCTGGCTCACCGCCGAGTACGCCATGCTGCCCGGCTCCACCCCCCAGCGGGTGCGCCGCGCCTCCAGCCGCGGGCGGCCCGACGGTCGGGCCACCGAGATCCAGCGCCTCATCGGGCGCTCCCTCCGCGCCGCCTTCGACCTGGACCACATCGGCCCCCACACCCTGTGGATCGACTGCGACGTCATCGAGGCGGACGGCGGCACCCGCACGGCCTCCATCACCGGCGGCTACGTGGCCGCGCGCCTGGCCATCGAGCGCCTCATCGCCGAGGGGCGGGCCGCCGAGCAGGCGCTGGGGGCCCCCGTGGCGGCCGTGAGCGTGGGCATCATCGACGGCGCGCCCTACCTGGACCTGGACTATCAGCTCGACTCGCGCGCCGACGTGGATATGAACGTCGTCATGCGGGGGGACGCCCTCATCGAGGTCCAGGGGACCGGCGAGCGCACGAGCTTCACCCGCCGGGAGCTGGACACCCTCCTCGACCTCGCGGAGGCGGGCGTCCGCCAGCTCATGGAGGCCCAGTCCGCGGCGCTCCACGCCGCCCGAGGCTGAGGGGCCGATCCGCCCGACGCCCGCCCGAGGCAGCGGAGGCCGGTGGGTTCTCCCCGGACTTTCACCGCTGAGTCCACAGGTTTTCCACAGGGGCGTGCTCCTCCACGGGCAGCGCGCGCTGAGGCCCACCACGGGCTCGCGGAGCACTCGGAGGGCGGGCCTTCGCGTGTCGCGCAGGATTCGTATTCCTCTGTGATGCCCAGTGGTTGGGGTTCGGCCGCTGGGGCCGCATGAGGGGGTGCGGCGGGGTCCTGGGGCGCCGCTGGCCGCGTGCCCCGGAGGCGGGCGTCGTCTCGGTGGTCCGGGCCCCTGTGGAGAACCAGAAGCGCTTTGTGTCAGGAAAGTTACGGGGATTTTCTGGACGGCGCCGGGGAGCCGTGCTCCCCGCCCGCCCCGGCCCCTCCGTCCGCGTCCGCCGCGTAGTCTTGGCTCGTGGCTTCCTGGGGGCTGAGCCGGACGATGGCGAAGGCCGTTCGCCCCGCGCGGTCGTGGCCCACGTCCACCGTGAGCTGGGCCGACCGTCGCGTGGCCCCGCCGGTGAGGTCGAGCTGGAGCCCCTGGAGGGGCTGGCCCGAGCGCAGGCATTGGTCGAGCACGTCCACCAGGGCGCGCGCCCCCTCGTCGGGTCGCAGGGCGTCGGCCAGGGGGCGGCCGAGGTCCCTGGGCTCCAGGTGGAACCATTCGCGGAACGCGCGGTTGGCGATCTCGAGCTGTTGGTGCGTGTCGAGGACGGCGACGGGGGTGGGGAGCCCCTCCACGAGGGCGTCCAAGCGGCGCCGATCCAGGGCGATGCGGTCGCGCTTGAGGGCGTCGAAGGCCTGGAGGCGCTCCAGGAGCCCGTTGAGGGAGGCCGAGACGGCGGCGATCTCGTCGGTGCCCGCGGCGCGGGCCCGCACGTCCAGGCGGCCACGCCCCGCGCGCTCCATGACGGACTGGAGGTGGGCCAGGGGGCGCACCAGGCGCCCGGGGAGGACCACGGCGACGACTGTGAGGTAGACCAGGGTGATGAGCACCAGGGTCACGAGGAAGCGGTTGGCCTCGTCCACGTCCTCGCGGATGGCCGTGCCGGCCTTGGCCCCGCCGGTCGTGAGGGCGGTCTCGGCGCGGGCGAGGAGGTCGAGCACGCGGCGCTTCGCCTGGCTCACGCGGAGGTCGTCGCGCTCGAAGGGGGGGCGCGCGAGGGCGGCTTGGACTTGGCCCGCGGCGAGCTCGCCCAGGAGATAGCCCAGGACGCGCACGGAGAAGTCCCCCAGCCATTCGGCACGCTCCGCGGGGGGCGGGGGGGAGCCCTCCTCCTCCAGCGCGGCCCAGGCCGCCAGGCGGTCCGCGAGGTCCCCCAGGGCGCCCGACAGGGTCTCCAGGCCGGGCGCGCGTGGCGGTGGGGCGTGGAGGACGCGTGCGGCGACCTCTTGGACGAGGGGGGGGAGGGCCTGGAGCTCCTGGGCGGCGCGGTCCAGGTCGTCCAGGGGAGCCGAGCTCTCGGGGACCAGCTCGCGGAGGGGAGCCAGGTGCTCCGCGGCGGCGGTCAGGGTGGACGAGACGCGCTCCAGGTCGTCGAGGGCCCGGGCGAGCTCCGCCTCCGTGCGGGGCGCGCGCTCGGGCAGGAGATCCTCCGCGCGGGCGGTGACGCGGGCCACCTCCCGGACCGTGTTGGCGAGGTGAACCACGCGGTCGCCGTGGTTGAAGAGCGCCAGGAGGTAGAAGACGGTGAGGACGATCTGGGGCACGAGGAGCGCCACGACCCCCGCGAAGGCCCAGGTGACCTTCCCGCGGATGCTCGCGCCCCGGACGTTCAGCCCCTCGCCCAGCGTGTCGAGGCCCGCCTGTCCCAGGGTGCGGACGCGGTGGATGAGGCTCATGAGCGCGTGAGCTCCCGCACGCGCTGGGCGCTCCCCACGAGGGCGAGGATGTCGCCCTCGGCGAGGGTCTCGTCGGGCGATGGGTCGGCGACCATGGTGCGGGAGAAGCGGCTCTCGCCGTCGGCCGTGACCTCGGGGACGTGTCGCCACAGGCCCACCACGTGGACGTCGTGGGCCTGGCGGAAGGGCGTGTCCAGCAGGCGCTTGCCCACCATGGAGGGCGGGGCGTCCACCTCCAGGTACTCGTGGCCCGTGGGGAGGACCATGCGATCCCGCACGTCCCGGGCCACCAGGCGCTCGGCCGTGCGGTCGGCCATGTCCTGCTCGGGGTTGACGATCTCGTCGATCCCGATGGCGCGGAGGATCTCGGCGTGGCGCTCGCTGGCCGCGCGCGCCACCAGGCGCGGGATGGCGAGCTTCACCAGGTGGGCCGCCACCAGCACCGACACCTCGATCTGGCGGCCCACCGCGACGATGGCGGTGTCCACCTCCTCGATGCCGCAGTCTCGGAAGGCCACCTCGTCCGTGGCGTCCAGGGCGATGGCTTGGTCCACGACGTCCTTCCAGACGTCCACCACGGCCTGGCTTCCGTCGATGGCGAGGACCTCGAAGCCCAGCTCCGTCAGGCGCGTAGCCAGGCGCCCGCCGAACTGTCCCAGGCCGATCACCGCGAAACGTTCCATCTCCTGTCCTCCTGTCGCGACGTCTTCTGCGGGGCTGGGGTAGGGGGGCCTGGGTGGGGG
>CAYZID010000316.1:0-6190 GCA_964478315.1 uncultured Myxococcales bacterium
CCCAAACGCGGCCTCCTGCGCCTCGGTCCTCAGAGCAGGTGGCGGATCGGGGTGCCACCGACAACCTTGGCGCGGTCCCTCCGCGTGGTGTAAGGGGCTGCCTCCCCACCCTCGGAGGCCCCATGCGCGCAGCCCCCCTGAACGCCGCCCTGCTCGGCTTGACCTCTGTGCTCGTCGCACCCCTCGCCCGGGCCGACGCGCCTCCCCTGCAGGCGTTCTTCGAGAAGCTCGAACGCCTGGAGCAGCGAGCCGCCGCCACGGCCTCGGCCGCCCCCGCGCCGGGATCGCCCCACGGCCCGCTGTACGCGCGGATCGCCTGGTGGGGTGACAGCGCCATCGTCGCGGACGGCTACACGGGCGCGGTGCGCGCGAGGCTCCAGGCGCGCTTCGGCGACGGCGGCCCGGGGCTGCTCCAGCTCATGCCCCCCTTCGACGGCTACCTCCACAAGCGCGCGCGCCTCAAGCGCCACGGCTGGGAGACCTGGTCGGTGCTCACGGGAGGGCTGAAGACGGGCCGCTACGGCTACGGGGGCGTGGTCGCCCAGAGCTTCGGAGGGGCGTCCACGACGTACACCGCCCAGGACCGCACCGGTGCGGCGACGAAGCCCTTCGAGGTGGTCGAGCTCCTGTACCGAGGTTCGCCCAAGGGCGGCCTCATGCAGATCTTCGCCGGCTCGGACGCCAAGCCCGCGCACAGCAAGCGCGCCACGGCGGACCCGTCGGCCGACCTCGCCTGGCGCGTGACCCTGGACCCGCCCGCCCCCGAGGTGAAGGTGCGCGCGGGCGGCGGCGGGCTCACGCGGCTCTACGGCGTGGTGTTCGAGTCCAAGGCGGGCGGTGTGGTCCTCGACACCATGGGGATCTTGGGCGTCCGCGCCCGCCGCTGGCTGCGCCAAGACCCCGAGCACTTCGCCCACCAGGTGCGCCTCCGCCACCCGGATCTCCTCGTGTTCAACTTCGGGGGCAACGAGCGCGTGGACCCAGCCCTTACCGCCGCCTCCCATGCCAAGGAGCTCATCGAGCTCATCCAACGGGCCCGCGCCGGCGCCCCGGAGGCCTCCTGCCTGGTCATCGGGCCACACCCGCACGGCGTGTGGGTCCAGCGCAGGCTGGTCGTGGACCCCAAGCTGGACAAGATCTACGCCGGTCAGCGCCAAGCCGCCCAGGCGACGGGCTGCGCCTTCCTGGACACGGTGACGCTCATGGGGGGCAAGGACACCGCCATGACCGCCATGAAGACCAACCGCTGGATCGGCGCCGACCTCTCGCACCTCACCCCCGCCGGCCACCGCGAGGTGGGCCGCCGCATGGCCGACTGGCTCCTGAACACCTATGACCTCTGGCGCACGGCCCGGCGGGCGGCGGAGGCCGCGGCGACCAGCGCCCAGCCCGGCGACCAAGGCGCGACGCCCCAGCCGACCGAGGCCCCCGCCCCCTCCGAGCAAGCCCCGACGCCCGACGCCGCGCCGTGAGGCCGGCCGGGCGCCCGGCCGCGGGGCGCCCTACTTGGCCGGGGCCTTGGCAGCCCCCGAGAGCCGCGCGTCGATGGCCCGCGCGAGCTTCCGCGCCGCCTCCAGGGACGGCTTCGCCGTGCCGCCCACCGTGATCGTCACGGCGTACTTGCCATCCGAGGACAAGAACCCCACCTGCACGCCCGGCATCCCGAAGGGCTTGCCCTGGAACTCGAACGAGCGGCGCCCCACGCTCTTGCCCTCGGTGATGGCCCCGTACTTCTTCATGGCGCTCTTGGCGCCGCGGAGCATCTGATCGTAGGCGGCCTTCCCGCCCGCGAAGCCGTTCGTGTTGCCGCTCAGGAAGCCGCCCTTGGCGCCCTTGAACGACCAGCGGCACCCCGTGTCCTTGGAGGTGAACTTCGTCACCGACCCGTAGACGGCCTCGACCATCGCTCGGGTCGCCGTCTGCTCGCAGGTCATGCGCTCCGACGAGCCGGCGGCGGCCTCCGAGCCGCTGACGGCGAGCCCCGCGAGGGCCAGCGCACAGACCCACACTCCCCCGAGCACCGCGCGGCGACCCGCGCCCACCTTCCAGCCAATCCTCCACGACTCCACGGCACACCTCCAGGTCCAACGTGACCGCCGGAGGCTACCACCTCTCACGACGCATGTGGCAGCCCCTTTTCCCCGGAGGGGGCCCCTAGAAGCTTGATTCACGACGTCTCCCGTCGCCAGGCTTGTTCTTGTGAGTCCAGGCGGTTCCCCTCGTCGGTCAGGTGCCGCCAGCACGCTCCCTCCTCGCGAAACCACCTGAAATCACGACGCGTCGCCTGGCTCGGTCCGCCCTTGTGAATCAACCTTCTAGAGAGAACCGGCGCGGCTACTGGAGGAAGAAGGTCACACCCAGGGTCGGGGAGAAGACCACCGTGCTGGGCGTCTCCGCGGGGGTGGCCTCGTAGTTCTTGTCGAAGTTGGCGATGAAGGTGGTGTAGCCGGGGAGGATCACCTTGAGGTCCAGGTCCAGCGTGATGCGCTTGGCGACCGCGTAGCGAAAGGCGCCGCCCACCGTGAAGTTGTAGCCGTCCCAGCCCTTGCCGTCGTCGTTGCCCTGGATGGCGGGGTCGGGGTGGTAGCCGCCGATGGAGTACCCGCCGCCGAAGAAGACGTCGGCGTCCCAATCCCGCTCCTCGTGGGGCTTGATGAGCTCCGCGAAGCTCCACCGCGCCTGGAACGACACGTGCCCGGCTCCCTCGCTGCCGTCCGGGTTGCCCTGGCCGCTCACGGTCGCCTCCACCGAGGCGTGTCCGAGGATGTTGTAGCCCAGCCGGAGCTGGAACCCCATGCCGCTCCCCCAGTCGGTGCGGGCGACCTCCTGGTGGTACTCGTCACTGGGGGCGAAGATGCACTGATGGTCGCCGGGCTCGTACCAGAGGAACGGCCGCTGCGTCGCGGCGCTGCCTCCGCAGGCGGTGGGGACCTTCATGGTCACGCCCCGCTCCCCCGAGAGCGTCAGCGCGCCGCCCACCCCCAGACTGAAGTAGAACCCATCGGGTGTGGCGTGGGCCGCCGGGGCGGCCAGCGCGACAACCGCGGCGAAGACCACGGCGAGGACGACGGCGGACGCCGCCCGGGGGAGGCGAGAGAGCGAGGAGGCCATGGCGCGTGCTCCTTTCGCGAAGGGTCGGGGCCACAGGGGCAGGTCCAGCCACGGGATCGCGGAGGCCGGTGGCGGGGCTCGTGGGCCCACGCGCCGAGCGGCCGCGGTTGCTGGCGATTCGCGCGCTGGCTATAGTCCGAGAGGCCTTCGAGGTCAATCGAGGCCAGCGCCCACGGTCGGGACGACGGCTCCGGGGCTCCACGGCCGCCAGTCGGCGCCGAGGGGGCGAAGGACCCGGCGGCGTGGCCGCTTGGCCGCGTGAGGAGACGAGGAGCAGCGCGTGTACGACCACCCATCGAGCGACGGGCCCAGCGGAACCCTCGGGCGCCCCGAGGGGCCGAGCCACGACGGGCTGGCGGCCTGCCTCGTCGTCGTCCACGGCGACCAGCCCGGGCGGCGGCTGGACCTGCCGCTCGGGCCTGTCACGTTCGGGCGCGACGGGACGGCCGACATCGTCCTGGACAGCGAGCACGTGAGCCGCGAGCACGCGCGCATCGAGCGCGACGGCGTCTACCGCTACCTGGAGGACCTGGACTCCACGAACGGCACCTACGTCAACGACAAGCCCATCACGCGCCACCGCCTGCGCAGCGGGGACCTCATCCACGTGGGCGAGATGCTGTTCCGCTACCTCGCTGGCAGCGAGCTGGACGCCCTGTACTTCGAGGAGATCCACCGCCTCGCCGCCCACGACGGCCTCACGGGGCTCGCCAACGCCCGCGCCCTGGACGAGTTCTTGGAGCGCGAGTTCGCGCGTTCCCGCCGCCACGGGCGCGACCTGGCGCTGCTCATGATGGACCTGGACGACTTCAAGACGGTCAACGAGCGCCTGGGGCACGTGGCCGGGGACGCCGTGCTTCGCGCCTTCGCCCAGCTCGTGTCGCGCCGCATCCGCAAGGACGAGCTCCTCGCCCGCTTCGGCGGCGACGAGTTCGTCATCGTCCTGCCCGAGTCCACCATCGACGGCGCCACCGCCTACGCCGAGATCCTCCGCGAGATGGTCGAGGCCCACGCCTTCGACGTGGACGGCGCCACCGTCCAGCTCACCCTCACCGTGGGCGTGGCGGCCTTCGACCCCCACATGGTGGCCGCCCGCGACCTGCTCCGCGCCGCCGACGCCAAGCTCTACAGCGCCAAGCAGGTGGGCTACAACCGGGTCGTCGTCTAGGCCATGCGGCGGTCGCCCGGCGGGAGCTCACGCGCGGCGGTCCTCGTCACCGCCGCGGCCTGGGCCCTCGCCCTGGGCTGCGATCTGGGGCCCACGACCGGCGCGGGCGGAGGCTGCGTCCGCGTCCACCAGGGGGACTACACCTTCCCCGTCAAGCGCATCCTCCGCGACAGCCTTGCCGCGCGCGTCACCCAGCAGGGAGCCGATTTCCTCACCGAGCACCTGCGCGAGCTCGTCCTCGCCTTCTTCGACGCCGACGAGGACGGGCAGGCCCTCATCCCCCTGGACACCTTCGGCCTGGGGGACCTCTCCACCGAGCTCGGCCCCTTCTCGGCCCAGCTCACGGACGTCGTGGTCTCCCTGGACCTCAGCTCCCTCACCGTGGCCTTCGTGCCGGGCTCGAACCCCGCCCAGCTCCGCGTGACCGCGACCGACGTCGCCGTGGGCCTCGCCTCGGGCCAGGTCTCCGGCGCCATCGACACCTCCCTCTTTCAGGGCGACGTGGCCTGCGGCCTCGCCAGCGGCGCGCATCCGGCGGGAGGCGGCTCCTACGCGGCCCTGCTGTCCTTCGACCTCGTGCTGGAGCTGGACACCGGAGCCGCCGGCGCCCTGGACGCCCACGTGGTCTCCCTCACCGTGGACACCCACGACGTCGCCCTGGACGTGGTCACCGACTGCACCCTCGACGCCTGCCTGGACGGCCTCGCCCCCCCCGACGAGTCCGAGTGCGGCGAGTGCAAGACGGTCTGCGGCGCCGCGGACGTGGCGTCCAACGTCGCCTCCCTGTTCCAAGACCTCCTCGACGACGTCATCGACCAGCTCGTGAGCTGGCTCGCCGACGACGTGGCCAACGCCCTGCTGGGCGCCCTCATGAACGGCAAGCCCATCGCCGTCGAGGGCACCCTCGACACGGCCGCGGTGGGCGGCGCCCTCCTCCCTTACCTGCGCACGGCCATCCCCCTGGGCGTCATGGGGCGCCCCGGCGACAGCGGCTTCGCCATCACCGGCGACGCCGCCACGGCGGGCCTCACCGTGCGCCTGGACGCCGGCGTGGACGCCGACCGAGCCCACCCCTGCGTGGGCGACCTGGGCGCCGACCCGCCCTTCACCCCCTCCCCCGCGCCCCCCTTCCCGCTCCTCGCGCCCGCGGGCGGCGGCGACGGGGCCGCCGAGGTCCCCTACCACCTGGGCCTCGAGTTCAGCGACGCCCTGGTCAACGAGGCCCTCTGGGCCGCCTGGAAGTCGGGTGCCCTGTGCGTGGACCTCACGACCCAAGACCTCCTGACGCTCTCGTCCGGGCTCACCCGCGCGCCGCTCACCCTCACGGCGCGCACCCTGGAGCTCCTCCTCCCCGGCGTCGCCCGCATCGCCGGCCCCGACGCCCCCGTGCGCTTGCGCCTGCGCCCCCACCTGGACGCCCACACACCCGCCGTCACCCAGTTCGGCGGCACGCCGGCAGCCCCGGACGCGGATCTCACCGTGCGCCTCACCCAAGCCTCCGTGTCCATCGAGGTCGCGCTGGACGATCACTTCCTCCGCGTCCTGTCCTTCCAGGCCGACCTCCTCATCGCCCTCGCCGTGGACCCCGTGACCGCGCCCGCAACTCCGGGTGGGCCAAGCCGCGCCGCCCTCACCCTGCGCGTGGCCGACGTGGGGCTCGACCACCTCACCGTCCCCGACGACGCCCTCTACGCCGCCGCCGACTACGACGTCATCGCCCCCTTCCTCGTGGACCTGGCGCTGGGCGTCCTGAGCGACCTCCCCCTCACACTGGACGTCCCCACCCAGGGGCTCATCCCCGACGCCACCGGGCTCCCCGTGGAGGCCGTCGTCGTGGGCGTGGAGCCCGCCGGGGAGCACGCCGACTGGCTTCAGATCCTCATCGCCCTCCACGAGCCCGAACCGCCCCCC
>CAYZID010000317.1:0-6189 GCA_964478315.1 uncultured Myxococcales bacterium
CCGCGTCACGTCGAGCGGCCAGCCGCTTGTGGGGCCGCGCAGCTCGACGCCGCCCCCACGCGGGATCCAAAGCCGAATCCCAGAGTAGGTGGCGGATCTGGAGCAGGTTGCCGAGGACGGCGCCGGCTGCCAACATCGGGGCGCATGAGGCGCCCCTCTCCCAACGCGGATCGCGGCGACGCGGGCAGGGGCCCCCGTCGATGGGGCTCGGTCGAGCGCTCGGCGTCGCCTCGGGCCGCCGGGTGGCCCCGGGTGCTGGCGAGCTGCCTCGCCTGGCTGGCCTTGATCGCGGGCGCTCCAGCGGCGGCCTCGGGGCCCGCGCAGGCGCCCAGCGAACCGCGGCCCGCGCCCAGCTTGCCCCACCTGGTAGAGCAGACCCAGCGAGACGCGACGGCCCTGGCGCAAGCCGTGGCCCCTTGGACGGAGGCACTGGAGGCCGCCCAGCGGGCCCTGCACGCGTCGCCTTCACCCGATCTCGCCGGTGCGAGGGAGGCGCTAGCCCAAGCCCGTGCCCTCCAGGACGCCGCGAGCCCGAAGCTCGCCGCCGCGGTGGCGTCCTTCGAGGCCCTCCGGCGAGCCGCGAACGGGCGGCGGGTCTATCCCTCCGGCGTGCTCTCCGCCGCCAGCGCGTTCCGCGGGGCCGCGGGGGCGTACCACGACCGCGCGGCGCGGCAGACGCGCCTGGAGGGGGAGCTGGTGCGCGCCCAGGCGCCCGCACCGGCGCCGGAACCCGCGGCCCCCGGCGGGCGCTGAGCCCCCTCACCGCGGAGCGGCCAGGACGACCTCTCAGGTGGCGCTCCGAAGGAGGTCCAAGAAGGTCTCGGCGGCGGGCGTGAGCAGGATGCCCGTCCGCGTGACGATGCAGAGGTCGCGACTGATGTGGAGCTCGGGGACGTCGAGGGTGGCGAGCTGGCCCGCCTCCAGCTCGCGCTGGATGGAGTGCGTGGGCAAGAGCCCGAACCCCACGCCCGCCTCCACCAGGCGCTTGAGGACCTCGATGTCCGGGCTCTCGGCGATGACCGACGGCGAGACCTCGAGCTCCTCCAGGGCGCGGTCGGTGAGCACGCGCGTGGGGGCGTGCTCGTCGAAGGCGACCATGGGGTAGGCCTCCAGCTTCGAGGCCTCCAAGGTCCCCCCCACCCCGCCGGCCTCCTTCACCAAGGGGTGGTCCGGCGGAACGACGAGGCGCAGGGGGCTGGGCAGGAAGACCTCGGAGTGCATGTTCTCCTCGTCGGTCTGCCCGGCGATGAGGCCGATGTCCACCCGGTGCTCGCGCAGGGCCTGGATGACGTCGGCCGACCGGCTCGTGATGAGGCGCAACCGCACCTCCGGGTGCGCCTCCTGAAAGGCCTGGAGGAAGCGGGGCAGGACGTGCACGCCGATGCTGTTCACGGCGGCGATGGCCAGGCGCCCCGCGGAGCCCGAGCGCAGGTCGTCCAGCGCCTCCTCGAGCTCGCGGATGTGGCCGAAGACCTTCTCGCAGTGCTCGAACGCCACCTGCCCGGCGGGGGTGGGGTCCATGCCGCGCGAGGAACGGTAAAAGAGCTGCAGCCCCAGGAACTCCTCCAGGGCGTTGACCTGCTTGGACAGGGCCGGCTGGGAGACGCCCATGCGGACGGCGGCGCGCTTCATGTTCTTCATGCGCGCGACCTCATAGAAGTACCTGAGCTGGTTGAGGTTCAGGGCGTCACTCATGGGCACTCCGGGGGCTCGGGGGGGCTCGGGGGCGCAGGCTCACGAGCGGGACCTCGACGGGCGGTGTTTATACCCGTATTCCCTTCCGCGTGCTATGGCCGTCTCCATGGAGCGGCTCTTGTCTTTGCTGGGGTTGGTGGGATTGGTGGCCGTGGCCTGGCTGTTGTCGGTGGACCGGTGGCGGGTGCGCTGGCGCCCCGTCCTGTGGGGGCTCGGGCTCCAGCTCGTCCTGGGCGCCATCGTCTTCTCGCCGGCCCTCGGCAAGCGCCTGTTCACCGCCACGGACAAGGGCGTCAAGGGACTCCTGTCCTTCTCGGAGGCGGGGACGGACTTCCTGTTCCAGACCATCGATCCCCACCAGATCACCCGCGTGCATGATGGCGTTGCGACGGTGGAGACGTTCGCCGGGCACATCTCGCCGCCGCTCAAGACCTTCGCCTTCTGGATCTTGCCCACGGTGGTCTTCTTCTCGGCGCTCATGACGGTGCTGTATCACTATGGGGTGGTGCAGTGGCTGGTGCGGGGCGTGGCCCGGCTCATGGCGCGCACCATGGGCACGAGCGGCGCGGAGAGCCTGTCCGCGGCGGCCAACATCTTCGTGGGCCAGACCGAGGCGCCACTGGTCGTGCGCCCCTACGTGGGCGAGATGACATACAGCGAGCTCAACGCGGTGATGGTCGCCGGCTTCGCCACGGTGGCGGGCGGCGTCATGGCTATGTACGTAGGCTTCCTCGGCGACTCCGTCCCGGGCATCGCCGGGCACCTGGTGACCGCGAGCCTCATGAGCGCCCCCGCCGCGCTGGCCATCGCCAAGGTCATGGTACCGGAGACGGGTGAGCCCATGACCATGGGCGAGGTGACGCTGGAGGTGGAGCGCACGGACGTCAACGGCATCGACGCCCTGAGCCGCGGGGCCATCGATGGGCTGCAGCTCGCCGCCAACATCGCCGCCATGCTCCTGGTCTTCGTGGCGGCCATCGCCATGATGAACGCGGCGCTCGGGGGCGTGGGCGACCTCCTGGGGGTAGACCTGTCGCTCCAGAGCCTCCTGGGGAAGCTCTTCGCCCCCTTCGCCTTCCTCATGGGCATCCCCTGGGACGAGGCCACGCGCGTGGGGACGCTCCTGGGCGAGAAGATGGTCCTCACCGAGCTCATCGCCTACATGCACCTGGGTGACATGCAGGCGGGGGCGCACGCGCTGTCCGAACGCTCGGCCGTCATCACCTCCTACGCCCTGTGCGGCTTCGCGAACTTCGCCAGCATCGGCATCCAGATCGGCGGCATCGGCGGCATGGCCCCGGGGCGGCGCCACGACCTAGCGCGCCTGGGCCTCCGGGCCATGCTCGGCGGCACCCTGGCGGCCATGATGACGGGCGCGGTCGCTGGGCTCCTCTACAGCGGATAGGCCGCGCCACGGCAGCCTGGGGAGACGCAAGCGCGACGGAGGGCTGGACGACACACCGCGCCTGAGGGAGGTTGGGCGCGCCGGGCAGGACGCGACAGGTCGGCGAGTCCCAGGAGGCCCCCCCCTTGCGCCCCCAGACACCCCAACGAACGCGGACGCTGGGCGCGTCGCGGTGGCCCCGATCGCCGGGACCACGCGAGCGCGGGGGCTCGAGCGGCACCGCCCCGCGGGTGTCCCTGGCTTGGGCTCTCGCGGCCCAGGCCCTGGCGGCGCTGACCGCACCCGCGGCGGGCGCCGCCGGGCCCCCGAAGCCTCCCCCTCTCGAGGCGCCTGCGGGGCCGGGGGGCGCCGCCGCGCACGCCGCCACGTCGAGACCGCCCGACGCCCAGGAGGCCACGGGCTCTCCCCCCACGCGGCCGGCCAGGGCGTCTCCGACCCTCGATCCCCACCGCTTGGAGATCGGCGCCATCCCCATCCTGTCCGCCAACAGCGACGAAGGCTACGGCCTGGGCCTCGCGGTGTCCTTTGCCCGGTTTCGCCCGAGCGCCCACCCCTACCTCTGGCGCGCCCGGGGCATCGTCTACCTCACGCTGCGCCAGGGGGTGGACGACAGGCTGGAGGTCCCCGTCCAGGACCACGGCGTGGATCTCGACCTCCCCGAGCTGGGCGGGACGCCCTATCGCCTGGGCGTCCGCGCCGGCTATCGCCGGAAGATCGTCCAGTACAGCGGCCTCGGCGGCCGCAAGCTCACCCAGCGCCCCCCGGGGCGCGAGGGCGTACGCCGCTATTTCCAGTACAACCGCGCCGAGGCCTACCTGGAGACGCGCCACCGCCTCCCCCTGGGCGGCCGCTTCTTCGGGGCGCTCGACCTGGAGGGCCACTTCTGGTGGCCGGAGGTCTTGCCGGACAGCAAGCTCGCGGACGACCTCGCCGGGCGCGCGGACGTGGACGCCGAGTACGTCTCCCGCGCCCTCCACGGCACCCGCCGGCACCTCCAACTCAAGGCCGGCCTGGCCCTCCAATGGGACGCCCGCGACGACGAAGTGAGCCCCGCGTCGGGCATGTTCCACGACCTCAGCGTCTTCGCCGCGGGCGGCATGGCCGGCGAGACCTTTACGTACTTCGGCGCCCAGGGCGCCGCCCGCTTCTACGTCCCTCTGCTGGGCCCGCGCCTCGTCCTCGCCCTCCGCGCCCGAGCCGACCTCCGCTGGGGCGCCCCGCCCGTGTACGACCTCCTGGTGCTGGGCCAAGAGACCCTCCTCCGCGGGATCCCCAACGGCCTGCTCAACGGGCGCGCCAGCGTCCTGGGCACGGCGGAGCTGCGCTCGATGTTCCTGCCCTTTCGCGTCCTGGGCCAGCGCCTCACCCTGGGCGCCGTGGCCTTCGCCGACGCGGGTGCCCTGTGGGCGGACGCGCTGGACCCGCAGCCTGCCCTGGACCCTGCACCCCGCGACGCCCTCAACGTGGGGGTGGGCGGCGGCCTGCGGCTCCTGTGGGGCCGGTCGTTCGTCCTGCGCTTCGACGTCGCCTGGTCCCCGGACGGCGTAGGCTACTACGTGAACGTAGATGAGACGTTCTGACCGCCCCCCCCGCAGCCGGCCGGCTTCGCGCGGCCGCGGAGGCGAGGTCCCCGGGGCCCGGCGGGTCAGGCGTCGAAGACCCATCGCGCGGCGCCGCGGAGGCCTCCGCGCGCTGGGCAGAGGATCGCGCTGTCCCACACGGCGTGCCCCTCGGGGGTGACCCCGGGCACCTCGCCGGCCGGCCAGAGGGCGACCTGGAGCTCATCGCCTGCGAAGAGCTCGGCGTCGTAGGAGATGGTGACGGACAGGGGGCGGGTGTCCGGCGCGAGGGCGAGCCGCGCGTCGTCGTAGAAGGCGACCACCCGCCCGTGGTTCACGTGCTGGAAGACGTCCACGTCGCTGGGACGGGCGCGGAAGTGGGCGACGCGGGCGAGCCCGCCGGTGTCCGCTGTGAGGGGGCTCGCGGGCGTGAGGCGCGGCAGCGGGGCGAGGCCGCGGGGGGCCTCCAGGTCGCGGATGGGCTCGGGGAGGGGGAGCGGGCGACCGTCGGTCCCTACGGAGACCGCGCGGACCAGGGCGCGGACGGCGACCTGGGGCCCCGCCTCCAGCGCCGTGGCCGCGGCGCTGGGGAGGCCGGTGGCGCCCGGGAGGTCGGGGAGCCCGGTGAGGAGGATCTCCTGGCCGAAGTCCAGGCTCGTGCGGCCCACGCGCTCGACCCACAGGGTCACGCGGAGGTCCGCCAGCGGGGGGACGGGGCGCAGGAGGTCGAACCGCTGGGAGCGCACGACCATGCGCCGCCCCCCGGTGAACATGAGGTCGACGGCCAGGGAGCGCTCATAGAAGGCCTGCCAGCGGGCATGCTCGGTGTACTGCGCCAGCACCGACAAGGGCACGACGCGGTGGGCGCCCACCTCGTAGCCGCGGACGCGAAGGGAGGTCTGGAACTCGGTCAAGAGGGCATCTCCGTGGGTGGAGCCGGGCCGGCGAGAGGCGGGGAGGGGCAGAGGCTACTGGGCCGCGGGCGCGGTGGGGAAGGCATCCGAGCGCGTGAGCCGCCAGCGGCAACGGGTGCGCGTGTCGTCACGCTTGAGAGCCTCGTTGTAGTACGGGACCTCCCAGCAGTCCTCGCGCACGAACTGGAACCCCGCGGGGGGATCCTTGTCGGGCATGCGCGCGCTCCCCTCGACGACGTACCCCTCCCGGGCCGGGACCTCCTGAAAGTTCACGCCAGCGACGTGCCCCACACGCCCGCAGCCCATGACGCAGGGCGCGGAGAGGACAGCGAGGACGGCGGCGGCGGCGAGGGAACTGCGTACCATGAGCGGAGCCTACCAGACGCCCGTCCCCCGGTCACGGCGCACCGAGGCCCCGTCGGCGGCGACGGGCTCCTCACGGATGCGGCGAAGGCGGACGCGGCGAAGGCGGAAGCGGAGGCGGGCGCGGAAGCGGAAGCGGAAGCGGGCGCGGAAGCGGGCGCCGTCGCGGTCGCGGGAGCGGGCGCGGAAGCGGGCGCCGTCGCGGTCGCGGTCATCGCTACGTAATTTGCAAGGAGCGCGTGTTTGAGCGCTC
>CAYZID010000318.1:0-6182 GCA_964478315.1 uncultured Myxococcales bacterium
CCAAACGCGGCCTCCTGCGCCTCGGTCCTCAGAGCAGGTGGCGGATCGGGGCCTGGGGCTCGCGGTTGTCGCCGCGGACGCTTGCTGCTACCACCGGGGCGTTGTCGGACCGGTCCCGCGTGGGCGCGGCGGGGCTCATGGGGCGCAGACACGCCGGGGAGGCGCCATGCGGGTCAAGGAGTTCCAGGAGATCATCGAAGCCACCTACGGCGCCAAGGATCGCGGCCGCGAGCTGGCCGAGACCTACCTGTGGTTCGTCGAGGAGGTGGGGGAGTTGGCGCGCGCCGTGAACGGCCGCACCTCACGCGCCAACTTGGAGCTGGAGTTCGCCGACGTCTTCGCCTGGCTCAGCACGCTGGCGAGCATCACGGGCGTGGATCTGGAGGCCGTGGCCCAGGCGCGCTACGGCCGGGGGTGTCCGCGCTGCCACGCCATCCCGTGCGCCTGCGACGAGGTGCGGCAACGTCCCCGGGCGGGCGATCCTGGCGCGCCAGACGGCCCGCTGGAGGGGAACCCGGAGGCCGCGCCGAGCGGCGACGACGCCCCGGTGCTTGAGGGCGCCCCGGGCCGGCCTCGGGAGGTGACGGCATGAACCCAGGCGCGAACCCCGTGGACACCCTACCGCCGACGACGCGGCGGTTGTTGGCGCGGCTGGTGCGCGGCGGCCTCGCGGACACCTTCCAAGACGCGCCGCCCGCGCGCCGCCGAGCGGTGGCGGACGAGCTCCGGACCGCGGTGGAGCGCCTCCTGGGCGCCGCCCCGGGCCCGGCGACACCTGGCGACGAGGCGCCCTCCCGGGAGCAGGCCCGCGCGGCCGTCGAGGCCTTCGCGGCTGCCCTGGCGGCCGCCGTGGAGACGGGGGATCGCCTGCCGCTGCTGCGCCTGCTGGACGCCGACGCGCCGCCGGCCCCGGCGCCCTTGGAGATCCCCGTGGCGCTGCCGGGCCACGCGGACGCCGCGGCGCTGGCTGTCGTCTACCGCCGCACCATGGGCCCGGACCGAGAGGTCGTCGTCCGGCCTGCGCAGGGCGCGGATCCGGCGGCGGACGGCACGGTGGTCCTGCGCCTCACCGACTGGCCCCCGGACGAGGCCTTCAACCACCTGCCGGCGGACATGGGCGGCCCCTACCGCTTCGCCGTGGGCTTCGTGGCGGTGCTGGGTCCGGACGGCGTCCCCAGCGCCTGGGCGCGGGGCGTGCGCGTGCTGGCCCTGGACGGTGCGTTCCCGGTGGACGCGGCGGCCGACGGCGGCGCGCCGGGTGACCCCGGGGGCCTGCGGGCCTTCGTGGACGAGCACCCCCCGCCCCCCGAGGAGATGGACGCCCAGGAGCTGGACGCGCACCTGGCCGCGCTGGCTTCCTTCCCGAGCGGGCTCCAACTCGCGACCGTGACGCGCCCCACGCGGAGCCTCCTGGGGATGGCGCCGCGCGCCGCCGACGCGGGGCCCGTGGGGCTGGAAGTGGCTCCCTGGCCACCGACGTCGTTCTGAGGGGCGCAGGGAGGCGGCGCGCGCGTGGGCGGCGCGCCCGCGAGCGGCTCGGGGGACAGCGGGGCGTGAGGGCTGCTCAGCCCGCGGGCTCGGCGGGCTTGGCGGGGCCGGTCTCGCCCCGGCCGTGCTTGGGGTGCTCGGGTGGGTGGAGGGTTTCGGCGCCCATGGTCCAGTTGAGGATGACCTTGCCCGAGCGGCCGCTGTTCATGACCTCGAAGGCTTCCTGGTAGTCGTCCACGGCGAAGCGGTGGGTGAGCAGGGGCGAGACATCGAGGCCGCTCTGGAGCATGGAGGACATCTTGTACCAGGTCTCGAACATCTCACGACCGTAGATGCCCTTGAGGAGGAGGCCCTTGAAGATGACCTTGTCCCAGTCGATGCCCGTGTCGTGGGGGAGGATGCCGAGGAGGCCCACGCGCCCGCCGTTGTTCATGACGTCCAGCATGTCGCGGAAGGCGTTGGGGCTGCCGCTCATCTCCAGGCCCACGTCGAAGCCCTCGGTCATGCCGAGGTCGCCCATGACATCGCGCAGGGACTCGCGCCGCGCGTCCACGACCCGGGAGGGCTGGACGCGGTGGGCCAAGGCCAGTCGATAGTCGTTCACGTCGGTAATGACGACGTGGCGCGCCCCCACGTGGCGGGCGATGGCCGCGGCGAGGATGCCGATGGGCCCGGCGCCCGTGATGAGGACGTCCTCGCCCACGAGGTCGAAGGACAGGGCCGTGTGGGTGGCGTTGCCCAGGGGGTCCAGGTAGGCGGCGGTGTCGTCGCTGATGGACGGCGGGAGCTTGAAGGCGTTGACGGCCGGTAGCGACAGGTACTCGGCGAAGGCGCCGGGGCGGTTCACGCCCACGCCCTGGGTGTTGCGGCAGAGGTGGCGCTTGCCGGCGCGGCAGTTGCGGCAGTGGCCGCAGGTGATGTGGCCCTCGCCGCTCACGCGGTCGCCCACCTGGAAGCCGGCCACGTGGCTGCCCACCTCCACGACGACGCCGGCGAACTCGTGGCCGATGGTCATGGGCACGGGGATGGTGGCCTGGGACCACTCGTCCCACCGATAGATGTGGATGTCCGTACCGCAGATGGCGGTCTTGACGATCTTGATGAGGAGATCGTTGGGCCCGATGTCGGGGACGGGCACGTCCTCCATCCAGATCCCAGGCCGCCGCTCGCGCTTGACCAACGCCTTCATGACCCGCCTCCCTCGCCGCCGTCTCCCCCCTGCCCGTGGGCGCCGTGCGCGCTCGGCGGGCCGGGGAGGTCGTCCAGCGGCAACCCCAGCTTTTCGTACAAGGATCGGTTCTTGTCGAGGAACTCGGCGCCGCTCATGGACACGGTCTTGTCCATGGAGAGCTCCTCCTCGACGGTGGCGAGGAGGGACACCATGCGGGCCACGACGTCCCCGTCGCCCACCTTGCGGGCGAGCGCCAGGGCCTCCTCGCCGAAGGACCGCGCCGCGGTGGGGATGGCCATCTTGAGGCAGGCCTCGGCGGCTCCGGCGCGGGCCTGCATCTCTAGCTCCTGGGCGCCCACCTCGGCGGCGAGCTTGGCGGCGCGCTCGAAGACGAGGGCGGCCTCGCTGGGCTGCTTGAGGCCGAGGAGGGCCAGCCCGTCACCCAACCAGCCCGCGGCGGCGGCGGCGCGCTCGCCGAGGCTGGCGAGGGCCTCGGCGCCTGCGGCCAGGGCCTCGTGGGCTTCGGCGTGGCGCTCGGCCCCCCGCAGGGCCTGGCCCTTCAAGACCAAGGCGCGTGCGGCGAACTCCGGGTCTTGGGCCGCCTCGGAGGCCGCGCGGGCGGCGTCGAAGGCGTCCACGGCCTCGCCCAGGCGCCGCTGGGTGGTGAACAGCTTCCCCCGGGCGCGGTGGGCGTAGGCGGCCGAGCGGGCCACGTCGGGGGTGGAGGGGGCGTAGTCGGCCACGGCGACGGCCTGCTCCAGGAGCTCCTCGGCCTCCTGGGGGTGGCCCAGGTCGGCGTGGAGGGCGGCGGCGCGGGCCAGGGCGTAGAGGGCGAGGGCCAGCTCGGGGGAGGCGGCGACGGCGCGGGTGTCCGGGCGCACCTGGTCCGAGAGCTGGAGGGCGGCGATGGCTTGGGAGAAGGCGCCCAGGGCGGCGACGGTCTGGTCGGCGGCGGCCAGGGCGTCGGCGCGGTGGCAGAGGATACGGGGGTGTGCGAGGGGGCGGGCGTCGCCGCAGAGGGGGAGCACGCTGGCGGCGCGCTCGGTGGCGGTGAGGGCCTCGGCGGGGTTCCCTTCGCGGAGGGCGAGTTCGGCCACGCCCAGGGCGGCGTCCAGGACGAGGAGGGCGGCGGCGGCGTCCTCGGGGGTGGAGGCGAGAGCGCGCTCGGCGAGGCGCAGGGCGGCGCGGTAGGACTCCAGGGCGGTGGCGTTGGCGAAGGCGGACGTGGCCTGTCGGGCGGCCTCGATGAGGTGAAAAGCGGCCTGCTGGTCGCGGCCGGCGGCGGCGTAGTGGCGGGCGATCTCGGCGCCGAAGCCCACGGGGCGGGGGCCGGTCCAGGCGGAGAGCCAGGCGGCGGCGCGCTCGTGTAGGGCGCGGAGCTCGGCGCGGGGGGCGGTGGTGAGGACGAGCTCACGCACGAGGCCGCGGCGGAAGGTGAGCTCGCGCTGCCCGGCGAAGCGGGGGCGGTTGGCGTCCATGAGGAGGCCGCGCTCGCGGAGGTCGTCCAGGGCGGTGGGCTCGAAGTCTTGGCCCAGCATGTTGCGGATCATGCCCAGGGGGGTGGAGCTGCCGCCCACGGCGATGGCGGCGAGGAGGCGGCGGTCGGAGGGGGCCATGGCCTGGAGGCGCTCGCGGATGACGTCGTCCACGCTGGCGGTGTCCAGGGCGAGGATGAGGCTCCGGCGGGGATCTACGACCTCGCCTTCGCGGAGGGTCCCGCGCTCGACGGCGGTCTCGTAGGCTTCTTCGAGGCGCAGGGGGACACCGTCGGCGAAGCGCAGGAGGGGGTCGAGGAGCTCGGAGGGGAGGGGCTTGCCGCCGTGGAGTTCACGGGCCAGGGTGCGGAGGTCGTCTTCGGCGAGCGGTCCCACGCGCACGGGGATGGTGCGGTCGGAGGGGGCGCCGATGGTACCCAGGACGTAGCGGGTGGCCTCGGGGCGCATGGACAGGAGCAGGAGGACGGGGCTGTCGGCGGCGGCGCGGGCCACGTGGCCCAGGAGCTCCAGGGTGGGCTTGGAGGCCCACTGGAGGTCCTCGATGAGGATGACCATGGGGGCGCTGGCGCTGGCGGTCTGGACGTAGGCGGCGTAGACATCGAAGGCGGCGAAGCGCTCGGCGTCGGTGGAGGGGCGCGCGGGTTTGGGGACGTGTGGGGCCTTGGGGGAGACGGGCCGGGCGGTGCCGGTGGAGGGCTCTGGGATGGGGCGTCGGGCGGAGCGGCCGGGGGGGGCTGGGCGCAGGGGGGCGCTGTGGCGAGCCAGGCCCAGGAGGCGGCCGAGGGTGGAGACGCGGCGGCGGAAGGTCTCGAAGGGGACGTCGGCGTTGGCGAGCCCAGGGAGGCTCAGGAGTTGGCGGGTGACGTCCTCGGGGTCGATGGACTCGGTGAGGGCGAGGCGGGCGCGGAGCATCTCGGCGAAGGGCTCGTAGGGCCCGCCTTGGCCGCCCTCGGGGACGTGGGCGGCGTCCCACCACCAGGTCACTCCGCTGTCTTCCAGGCGGCGGCCGACCTCGACGAGGAGGCGGCTCTTGCCCATGCCGGCGGCGCCCACGACGGGGACGACGTGGAGCTGGCCGGAGCGCTGGACGGTCTGGGCTGCGAGGAGGATCTGTTGGAGTTCGAGGTCGCGGCCCACGAGGGGGAGGTCGACGTCACGGCGGGCGAGGGTGGAGGGGTGGATGTCCACGCGCTTGCGGCGTCGGACGCGGCGCGGGCCGGGGGAGCCGTCGGAGCGGGTGCTGGTGCGGGTGGCGTAGGTGTCTCGGATCTTGCGGTAGGTGGGCTCGTCGACCCAGACGCCGCCGGCGTGGGCGTGGGAGATGGTCTCGCGGGCCTGTTCTACGGCGGGGCCCCAGGCGAAGGCGGTGCCCCAGGCGGTTCCTACGCCGCGGGTGGCGAGCTCGCCCACGGAGACGGCCACGGTGACGGCGTCTTCGCCGAAGGCGTTGGTGATGGCGAGGGCGGCGTCGATGGCGGCCTCGGTGTCGCGGGGGGCGAGGCCGGCGACGCCGAAGACGCCCAGGGCTTCGCGGCCCACGAGGGCGAGGGCGCGCCCGGCCTCGCGCTCGATGATGACGGGGGCGCGGAGGGTGAAGTCGGCGGTGGTCTCGGGGTCGGCGCGGGGGCTGAGGTGTGCGATGAGGGCCACGGCGCGGACGGTGTGCAGGGCTTCGCGGCCGGCCTGGTCGCCGCGGAGGCGGCGGCGGGAGGGGAGGAGGGGGGTGCCGCACCAGACGCAGTAGAGGCCGGTGCCGTCGCGGGGGGCGCTGCAAGCGGGGCAGGTGGTGGCGGGCAGGGCGCCGCCGCAGGCTCCGCAGTAGCTGTGGGAGGCGTCGGCTTGGTCGCCGCAGGTGGGGCAGGTGACGTTGTGGGCGTGGCGGGCGCGGCCCAGTCCGGCGGCGGCGGCGAGGTCTTCGGCGAAAGCGATGACGTCGGTGGGGCGGTCGGCGGGATCTTTGGCGAGGGCGCGGTCGATGGTGGCGACGATCTCTGGGGGCCAGGGAGGGGCGCCGTCCGGGGTGGGGA
>CAYZID010000319.1:0-6109 GCA_964478315.1 uncultured Myxococcales bacterium
CGCCGCCCACACGCGGGATCCAAAGCCGAATCCCAGAGTAGGTGGCGGATCTGGGCCGTGGTGCGTCACTTGCAACACGGGTGGGCTCCACGGTACAGGAGGGCGGTCGGGCGGCGGACGCCCGTTCGCGGCCGTGGGAAGGGCCACGCCATGAGAGGAGGAGCCATGCACAACCGAAAGCAGCCGGTGGGGAAGTCCGCGAGGGACGGGGTAGGCGCGCCATCGATGGGGGCCACGCCCGCGTTGGGCTTGGCGGTACTCGTGTGATGGCGCTGGGGGGATGCCTCCCGACCATGCACCGGGTGCCCGACACCGAGCGCTGCGCGAACGGCGTGGTGTCCGCGTGCACGCCCGAGATCTGCGCGACCTATGCCCCGGGGGAGGTGCCGGAGGGCTGCTTGTCCCCAGACGCGGGGTCTACGGACACCGGGGAGGGTGTCGATGGTGCTGGGGCCGCGGACGGGAAGACGGATGGGCCCGCGGAGGATCAGGGGGGGCCCGGGCCGGACGTGGCGCCCCAAGACTGCACGCACCTGGCCCCCCCTTGCACGGTAGGCCAGTGGGACGCCGGGGCGGGCTCCTGTGTGGCGGCGCCGCGCGCGGAGGGCACGCCCTGCGACGATGGCGACGCGTGCACCGAGGGGGACGAATGTCAGGCAGGGGTGTGCCGAGGTGAGGCCAAGGTGTGCGACGACGGGAACGCCTGCACCGAGGACCACTGCGATCCAACGACCGGGCAGTGCCAAGCGACGCCCACCGGGAACTGCGCGTGCCAGAGCGACGCCGACTGCGACGACGACAACCCCTGCACGACGGACTCCTGCGGCACGGCGTGGACCTGCCAGCACGAGGACGTGGGGGACGGAACCTCGTGTGATGACGGCGACCCGTGCACGACGGGAGACGCGTGCGCGCAAGGAGCTTGCGTTGGGGTCGCGAAGGACTGCGACGACGGTGTGGCGTGCACGGACGACGCGTGCGACCCGACTTCGGGCGCGTGCAAGAACACCCCGGCCGCCGGGTGCGAGTGCCTCAACGACGCCCACTGCGACGACAACAACCCCTGCACGACCGACCAGTGTCTGGATGACTGGTCTTGCGCCCACACCTCGGCGCCCGCGGGCACGGCGTGCGATGATGGAAGCGTGTGCACGACCGATGACCAGTGTCAGGCCGGGAGCTGCGTGGGCCAGCCCGTGGCGTGCGACGACGGCCTGCCTTGCTCGCTGGACAGCTGCGACCCCTCCACGGGTCAGTGTCTGCACGACACGTCGCCTTGTGGTTGCACCCAGGACAGCGACTGCGACGACGGGAACGCGTGTACCACCGACCACTGCGATACGACCCAGGGGGTGTGCACGAGCTCACCAGCGGTCGCGACCCCGTGCGACGACGGCAACCCCTGCACCGAGGGGGACGCCTGCAGCGCGGCGGGGACGTGCGTGGGCCAGGCCAAGGGCTGCGACGACGGCAACCCCTGCACGACGGACGGCTGCGACGGGCTATCCGGGTCGTGCTTCCACCAGCCCGCGCCGGGGACCTGGTGCGACGACGGGGACCTGTGCACGACGGGCGACGCGTGCCAAGCCGACGGGAGCTGCCAAGGGGACGCCAAGAGCTGCACGGACACGTTCGTCTGCACGGTGGACTCGTGCGATCCGGGGACGGGCGAGTGCGTCCACGACGACAGCACCTGCCAGTGCCTGAGCGACGCCGACTGCGACGACGGCAGCCCGTGTACGAGCGGCGCGTGCAAGCTCGACGGGAGTTGCATCCAGACACCCGTGGCCGAGGGCGAAGCGTGCGGCCCCACGCCCAAGGCGGGTGCGTGTCTGGAGGGCACGTGCGGGGGGATCGTCCAGGTCGCGGGCGGCGACCGTCACTACTGCGCGCTCCTCGCATCGGGGGAAGTGCGGTGCTGGGGGCTCAACAATTTCGGGCAACTCGGACTCGGAAGCACGATTGATCGACTGGACTCTCCCGGAGAGACAACCCAGGCAGTCCCTCTGCCCGAACCAGCGCTCGCGATCACGGTTGGCTGGGTTCACTCCTGTGTCCTCCTCGCTTCGCACGACGTGGCCTGCTGGGGCTGGAACGGAGACGGCCAGCTCGGCGCGGGCGACACGGAGGACCTCATGGATGAGCCCGGCGAGCAGCCTTCAGCCGTGTTCCTCGACGGCGCCACGGCCACCTCCATCGCCGCCGGGGGCAAACACACGTGCGCCATCACGAGCACGGGCGCGGTCCGGTGTTGGGGCGACAACAGTGCTGGCCAGCTCGGCGACGGGACGACTTCGGACCGCCTCGCCGCCCCCGGCCAGCATGCATCTACCGTGGATTTGGGCGGAACCACAGCCGTGGCGCTGGCGGCCGGCGACTTCTTCACCTGCGCGCTCACCCAGGCGGGTCAGGTCCGCTGCTGGGGGCTGAACAACCACGGCCAGCTCGGCGCTGGGAGCACGGACAACCTCATGGACCAGCCGGGAGAGACCGCCTCGACCGTGGGTCTGGGGGGCGCCCAGGTCACGACCCTCGCGGCCGGCGCCGCGTTCGTGTGTGCGCTGACCACCCAGGGCGAAGTGCGGTGTTGGGGCGACAATGGCCTCGGGCAGCTCGGCGCCGGGGACACCGAAGATCGCATGGACGAACCGGGCGAGGAGCCCTCCACCGTGGCCCTGGGTGCCAGCGCCACGGCCTTGGCGGCTCACCACCACCACGCCTGCGCCATCCTGGAGGACGGCACGGTCCGCTGCTGGGGCTGGAACCCCGACGGGGGGTTGGGCGCCGGCCACACGATGAACCTCATGGATGGGCCTGACGAGGCGCCCTCCGTGGTGCCGCTCGGGGGCCACGCGGCCACCTCCCTGGCCACGGCCAAGCAGTCCGGTTGCGCCATCCTGGAGTCCGGTCAGGTCCGGTGCTGGGGTTGGAACAACAACGGACAACTCGGCGTCGGCTCCACGCAGAACGCGGGCGACGCGCCCGGGACCCTACCCTTGGCGGGCTCGGCCAACATCATGGGTGCTCCCGGCTCCGTGTGCACCACCGGCAGCCAGTGCCTCTCCGGCGCGTGCACGGGAGGCCTGTGCACCCAGTAGGCACGTCGCTCAGCCCCCGCCCCTCGGGCCGGATTCCACGAGCGAGCTGGCAAACGATGAGCTCCACGGTCGTGCTCGTCGCTGTCTTCGCGCTGGACGAGCCAATGCGCTCGCCGCGCGACTAGCGAGTAGCAAGGCCACTCGGTGGACGACGCGGGCATCACCTACGCCTACGCGCAGCAGGTGGCCGCGGGGCACGGGCCGCGCCTCACGGCGAACGAGGCACCGACCGAGGGTTACTCGAACCCGCTCCTGGTGGCCCTCCTCGCGTTGGCGAGCCTCCTGGGCCTGGGAAGCGACCTGGACACGGTGAGCGTTGGCTTGAACGTGGGAGTCGCGAGCGCGGCCGTCGCGGCCCTGGCCGGCTTTGCCTTCCTCCACCTCCGAGGCTTGTGGCGCGTCTTCGCGGCCGCGCCCTTCGCGCTCGCCGTGTACTGGGCCGGGTTCAGCTTCTGGTTGGCGCAGGGGCTCGAGAACGGGCTCCTCATGGGCCTCCAGGTGCTCTCGCTGCTGGCTCTGTACGAGGCACCGCGTCATCGCTCGGCCGACGTCGCGCTGGGCCTCATCGCCGGGCTCCTCACCTGGACCCGCCCGGAGGGGATCGTCTACGGCGGCGTCGCGGTCGGAGTCCGCTGGCTCACCGCCCGCAAGCGGCGCTGGTTGGCCGCGTCCCTGTTCGCGGGGCTCACGGGGCTTCTCTACGTCTTGCGGTGGCTCCTCTTTCACGATCTGGTCCCCAACACGTACTGGGCAAAGGTCGAAGGGCGCGGTCTCTTGGAACGCCTGCTGGACCGCGAGGCCAAAGGCCGGCGGTATCTCACGCGCTTCGTCGGCGAGCGCTGGTGGTACTTCGCGTTCCCCCTGTGGTTCGCGGCCCCCACCTGGCGCCCAGGCGCCGTGGTCACCGCGGCCGGTCTGGGCCAGCTCGCCTTCGCCGTCTTCTTTCCCCTGTATTCCAACGGCGGCTGGATGGCTGAACATCGCCTTCTCCAGCCCATGTTCGGCCCGCTCCTCGTGCTAGCGACGCTCGGCGTGCTGGCCCTGTTCGGCCCCGAACCCGAGGCGAGCCGTGGCGGCGACGGCCGCGGAAGAGCTGCGTCGCCCCGCGCCCTGGTGCGTCCCCGCGCGCCGCGGCTGGGCCCCTTCCAGGCCACGCAGGGCCTGCTGTCATGGCTCTCTCGCCCGCTGCGGTCCGCGCGGACGCTGGCCACGCGGCGGCAGATCCTGGCGCTCGGCGTGCTCGGGCTCTTCGGGCTCGGCACCCTCTGGACGGTGGACTGGCCCAAGGCCCAAGAGACCATCGCCAAGAAGGGACAGATCGGCCTGGCCTCCGTGCTCGCGCGCGCCGAGAGCTACGGCCCCCTCGTGCGCCGCTGGACGGGCCCGCGGCGCCCCCTCGTCGCCGACGTGGACATCGGCGGACTGGCCTACGAGGGAGACTTCGACATCCTCGACCTCGTAGGGCTCAGCGACAGGGCCCTGGCGCGCGCGCGCCGCCGACGCCCGGCCTGGGGCCCGGACTACGTCTATGGCGAGCGACGCCCGGAGGTCATCCACCTCGCAGCGAGCTGGCAGCGCACGCTCCCCTATCAACGCCTCTCCGCCGCGCGGGGGCGGTACCGAACCTTGGCCAACGCCGGCATCCCGGAACCACTGCGCCACAAGGGCGTCACGGCCCTCGATGCTCAGCTCCTGGACCCCCTGGCGCCCCCCGTGCGAGCCGAGCCCGTGGCCGCCCCGCCCTGGGCGCCCGACCTGTCGCTCCTGGGCATCTCCGCCCTGCCCGCGCCGGGCGAGTGGCTCGTGGTGGTGCACGCGCGGGCTCGCGCCGCGGGGCGGGCGGGTGGAGGGCACAAGGGCGGCAAGCGAGCGACGACGACACCGCGCGTCGACTGGCGCGACGCCAGCGGCCACCGCTACGGCGTCGAGTGGCACGCGGGCTTGCGGCTCGCCCCGGGCGCCGTCCCACCGGGCCTCTCGGTGGTAGGATTCAGCCGAATCCCCCGCGGCGCGAGGCTACCGTTGGCCCTCACCCGCCACGGCTCCAGTGGCCCCAGCGCAGCGACTCGCGAGGGCCCCCTCGTGCTCGCTTCGCTCCCCACGGCGCGAGCCGGCGACGAGTCCATTCCCGCGCTCACGCGCGTCGCGCTCCTGCGCGCGTCTGGGCTGCCCGTGCCCCCGTGCGATCCGGAGAAGGTCGTGGATCCAACCGCCGAGCCGGTCGCGCAGGCGCGCGGGGCCGGGTTCGTGGCGAGGCTCTGTGGGGGACTGCCGCGGGAGCTGGCCGAGCGGTGGCGGCGGCGTGCCCACGAGGCAGCCGAGGAGGCCTCGACGCCCGACGCGCGCTGGGACGCCGCAGCGGCTACGCTGGCCTTCGGCGTGCCGCAGTGGCTCTCCACGCGCTTGCTGCTGGAAGACGCCCGCGACCGGCACACGCCCTTCGATGAGGTGCTGGACGCGTGGGCGCTGGCAGAGCTCGCGGCCGACGGAGAGCCGGGGCGAGAGGAGAGACCGGAGGGGACGCGCGGAGATCGACGGGCGGGCGCGGAGGGCGAGCGCCGCGTCCACCTCGTGCGGGCGCTGCGGCTGCTGGACGCGGCGCGGCGCTGGGACGACGTGCTGCTGTATGGGCTGGCCTTCGGGCGTCCGGGGGACGGGACGCGAGCGCTCGTGTGCCGGGCGGCGGCGCGGCTGGGTTTGCGCTCGGGCGCGCTGGGCTCGGAGGGCGGCTGCGACGACGTGCCTCCCCCGCGGCCGCTGGCGATCACCCGACAGAGCTTCGAAGACCCGGGCGACCCGCGGCTGGCGTTCGAGGAGGACGGGCTGGAGCCGGCGGCTCTGCGGCCGACGATGGGCTACCGCCCCGGGACCCACCAAGGCTGGGTGCTTGGGGGGCATGGGCGCCTCCTCCTGAACACCTACGGTCAACGGATCGGAGATGACGTGGAGGGGGAGGTCGTATGGGGCCCCCTACCCTGGTCGGGCGGGCGGTTCGGGGCGCTGCTGGGGGG
>CAYZID010000320.1:0-6056 GCA_964478315.1 uncultured Myxococcales bacterium
CGGGGGCCTGCGCTGCGTGTGCGGGCCCGCGCGCGGTCGGCGCTGTGGCCCCGTGGGCCTCGGCCGCGTGGGGGCCGGGGTCCCCGCGGCGGCGGCCGGGCACCGGGGCCCGGCGCGGCTGGCGCTGCGCTGGGCCGCAGGGGTCCTCGCCCGCGCCGAGGTCCCGGTCGCGGCGCCCGCGGTGGCGCCGCCACCGCCGCCCGCCCCCGCGCACACGCCCTTCGGGTGGACGGCCTCGCCCGGCGTGGCGCGCTGGGACCGCCGGGGCGCCGCCATGGAGGCCCCGAGCGTGCGCGCCGTGCGCCAGGTGGGCTTGGAGGTGGCCGTCCGAGGGGCCGATCCCGCGGCGGAGGGCGACCGAGACACCCACCTGGGCGTAGCCGTGTCCGGGACCTGGGCCTCGCGCGACCACCGCGCCGGCGTGAGCGGCCGGGTCACCCTGTGGCGCCCCGCGCTGAGCGCCGACCCGGCCAGCTCGTCCATGTTGGGAGATGTGGAGGTCGGGACTCGCTACGCGGTGGTTGCCACCCCACGCTGGGGCCTGGCGCCTGCGCTGCGCCTGCGCCTGCCCACGGCCCCCCAGGGGCTCGTGGGCGGCGAGGACGAGGCCGCGCCGAGCCGGCGTTGGGGGGGCGAGCTGGGGCTCGTCGCGGCCGCCCACGCGGGCGAGGTCGCCACGTTCACGGCGCGAGAGGGCGTGGCCGCGTGGGCCGACTTCCAGACGGCCACGCAGGTGGATCTCGTGGGCACCTACGCCGTGACCCTGCGGCCAACCCCTTGGCTGGAGACGGCCGCGCAGCTCGACACCCTGCTGGGCCTCTCGGGCGATGACCGCCGCGGCGCGTTCGGCCTCACGGGGGCGGTGCGCGCCCGGCTGGACGAGGTGCGGGTGGGCCTCTTCGTGGGCAGCGGGCTGGGCGCCCCCGGACGCCAGCGGCTGGGGTCGCTCGTGGGCGGCTTGACGCTGGAGCTGGGCTACGGCGCCGGGCTCCCGCCCGCCACGCGCGGCGCCCCCTCCCACGCCCGGTCCGAGGACGAGTAGGCCATGCGCCTCGCGTCCAAGCTCGTCGCGTCGCTCCTCGTCACGGCGCTCGTGCCCCTCACCATCGCCACGTGGCAGATCGTCCGCCGCAGCGTGGACGAGTTGGAAGCCAGCGCCCGGGACTACCACCTCGCCACGGCCGATCTGGCGTTGGGCGCGGCGAGGGAGCTCGTGGACGGCGCGGCGAGCGAGCTTGGGGCCATCGGCGCCGCCCTGGCCCAGCCGGGCGCCTCGGTGGACGACCGGATGCGCGCGGCGCGCGCCCAGCTCCTGGGAGCCGCCCGCGTGGACGTGGTGGCCGTCTACACGCCCAGCGGGACGCTCATCGACACCATGCGCGCCGGGGGCCGGGAGAGCGCGCTGCCCGCGCCCCCCACGCTCCCCGAGGAGGTCCTGGGCGCGGCGCGCAGCGAAGGGCGGGCCTTGCTGGGAGTCGCCCGCGGGGCGAGCGGGGCGCCGGCCGTGCCGCTGGTCATCCCGCTCTACCGGGGCGCCGAGCGCGCCCTCTACGCCTTCGTCTGGACGGCGCTGGACCTGGCGCCCCTCAGCGACGCCGTGGCGCAGCTCAGCGAGCGGCGGTTCGGGGGGCGCCCCGAACGCGTGCGCATCCTCGACGCCGCGCTGCGCGTCATCGCTGCGAACGACCACGCCTCGTGGTTCCGGTCGGCCGCGGGCGTGGGGCCGGCCGAGGGGCTCACGTCCAGCCACGCGGTGACGGCCCACGACGCCGCCCAGGTGCGCGAGTACGAGGTGGGGGGCGTGCCCATGTTGGGGGCCCTGGTGCCCCTCCCGGCCCTTGGGTGGGCCGTCGTGGTCGAGCAGCCCCAGGCGGAGGCCTACGCCTCGGCGCGGGCGACCTTGCACACATCGCTGTGGGTGGGCGGCGCCTTCGCCCTCCTCGCCGTGGCGCTGGGGCTCTTTCTGGGCCGGCGCATGGCGGCTCCCGTGTCCGCCGTGGCCCAGGCGGCCGGGCGCGTGGCCGGGGGAGACTTCTCCGTGCGCGTGGAGGCCCGGGGGCGCGACGAAGTGGGACAGATGGCGGTCGCCTTCAACCGCATGGCGAGCGACCTGGGGGACTACCGCGACCGGCTGGTGGAGGAGACGCGGGTCCGAGAGAACCTCAGCCGGTTCTTGAGCCCCGACGTGGTGGAAGACGTCGTCCAGCGGCGCGAGGCCCTGACGCTGGGCGGCGAGGTCCGCGAGGTGACGGTGCTCTTCGCCGACGTCGTGGGCTTCACTCCGCTCACCGAGGAGCACGACCCCCAGTTCGTCGTGGGGATCTTGAACGAGCTGTTCACCATCGTGACCGAGATCGTCTTCCGCCACGGCGGGACCGTGGACAAGTTCATCGGCGACTGCGTCATGGCCGTCTTCGGCGCCCCCTATGGCCGAGAGGACGACCCCGCCCGCGCCGTGCGGGCGGCCGAGGAGATCCTCCGTTGGATGGAGGTGGGCAACGCCAAGTGGCGGGGCCAACTCGGCCGCGACCTGGAGCTCGCCATCGGCATCAACACGGGGCCCGCCGTGGCGGGCAACGTGGGCTCGGACAAGCGCATGGACTACACGGTCATCGGCGACACCGTGAACGTCGCCGCGCGCCTGGAGGCCATCGCGCGCCCGGGCCAGATCCTCATGACGCGGGCGACCATGGAGCGCCTGGGCGACGAGTTCGACGCCGACGCCATGGGCACCCACCAGCTCACCGGGCGCAAACAGCAGAGCGAGATCTTCACGCTGCTGGACTGAGCCCGCGCACGCCGCCGCCAGCCCTAGACAACCACACGAACCGGCGAGGAGCCACCCGACCGTGCACCCACCACCAGACGACCCCAGGCGCTCCGGAGGCCCCGAGCTCCCGCCCAGTCCGTGGGACGATGGCGACCCCGCGGCCGAGCCGCTGGACGAGTGGATCGCGCCCTCTGAGGACGCCGCCGAGGCGCTGACCGGGCGGACCATCTCGGACCGCTTCCTGGTGGGCGAGCTCCTCGGCGAGGGCGCCGTGGGGCGGGTCTACGAGGCCGTCCAGCTCAAGCTCGGGCGGCGGGTCGCCATCAAGGTCCTCCACCCCCACTACGCGCGGCAGCCCGCCCAGCGGGCGCGCTTCCACCGCGAGGCGCGCACGGCGAGCCGCCTGAACCACCCGGGGACGGTGACGATCTACGACTACGGGGAGTGGGACGGGCGCCTCTACATCGCCATGGAGTACCTGGACGGGCCCACGCTGTCCTCCGTGCTCCGGGACGAGTTCCCGCTCGCACCGGCGCGCGTGGGCGACATCATGATCCAGCTCATCGACGCGCTGGCCGCCGCGCACGACGCCGATCTCCTGCACCGCGACCTCAAGCCGGACAACGTGGTGCTCCTCCGGGGGCCGGGCGACGCGGAGGTCGGCGTTCGGGAGGTCGTCAAGATCGTCGACTTCGGCCTGGCCTTCGTCACCGACGAGTCCCAGGAGCCGCGGCTCACCCAGGACGACAGCATCTCCGGGACGCCGGCCTACATGTCTCCAGAGCAGATCCGTGGGGACGCCCTGGACGCGCGCTCCGACCTGTACGCCCTGGGGTGCATCCTCTACGAGCTCCTGGCGAACGCGCCGCCTTTCGACGACGACAACGCCATGGACGTCATGATGCGCCACCTCTACGACGAACCCGCGCCGCCCTCGGCGCGGGGCGGGCTGGGCGTGCACCACCCGGGCCTGGAGGCGGTCGCCATGCGCGCCCTGGCCAAGAGCCCCGAGGGCCGCTACTCGGATGCACGCGCCATGGGGCGAGCCGTGCGCGAGGCGCTGGAGACCGCCGCGGACGGCGGGACCACCACGCGCCCCGCCGCCCCAGACCGCGCCGCCCGCGCGGCCGCCGTGGGGCTGCGCCGCGCCACCGAGCGGCGCGCGAGCGTCCCCGACGTGCCCCTGCGCGTCGCGGCCTTTCCGAGCCCCACGGTGGGCTTCGCGGCGTCAGCCACGGCGGCCCTGCGCGCCCAGGGCGTGACGGTCCAGGTCGAGGCCAGCCCCACCGAGGCCGTGGCCGAGGCCGTGCGCGGGACCGTGGACGCGGCCCTCGTGGACCTCCGCGGCGCCCTGGACAGCCAGGTGGACCCGGGCCTGCGGGCCATCGAGGAGGCGCTCGCCGACGCGCCCGCCGACCGCGCGCCGGTGCTCGTCATCGGCCCCGTGGAGCCCTTCGACCGCATGACCCGGGCCCTGGCCGCGGGCGTGGACGACTACCTGCCCGTGTCCGACCTCGGAGCCCTCACCCCGCGCCTGCGGCGGGCCGTGCGGCGTGCCCAGCGCCGCAACCGACGGCGCGCCAAGCCCCCCATCCCCTCCCCGCCCGAGCCGGAGCCGTGATGCCCCCCAAGCCCAGCCCTCGCGCGTCCGCCACGACCCTCTCCCTGTACCGCACCGCGCGCACCGCCAGCTCCGCGCTGGTGACATCCCTGCTCAATCACGCCGCGCTGCGCTTCGAGGCCGACTTCGCCGCCCTGGGTCACCTGGATCCCAACCGCGGGACCTTCGCGCGGTTCGAGGTCTCGGACGACTGCCCCTTGTCGGACCGGCCCCTCGCCCTGGTGGCCGGGTTCGCAGCCCTGCGCCGAGAGGTGCTGGCGCTCGACGACACGGCGGCCGACGCACGCCTGGCGCGCGACCCCCTGCTGGGCCCCGGGGGCAGCGTCCGCGCCCTCGCTGCGGCGCCCGTGCTCGACGCGGACGGCGAGCGCACGGCGGTCCTCGTGGTGGCCGCGAGCCGCCCCACGCGGTGGCCGGCGACGGCGCAGCGCGAGCTCGAGAGCCTCGCGGCGACGCTCACGCAGGTCTTGACGCTGGAGAGGGCGGTGGCGGGTCTCCACGACCGGCACGGCGAGCACCTCCAGCGCATCGAGAAGCTGGAGGGGCTGGAGCGCGCCACGGCCAGGCTCGCCATCCTCACGACGGATCTCCAGGGCGTCATTCGGTCCATGAACGCCGGGGCGGAGCGCATGCTTCGCCGCCCGGCTTCCAGCCTCGTGGGCAAGACGACCCCGGACGTGCTGACGACGGTCCAGGGCGCCACCGCCCAGACGATCGCGGAGCTGGAGTCGCGCGAGTCCGTGGAGCGCAAGTGCGAGTGGGTGCGCGGAGACGGCGTGGTGGTCCCCGTGCACACCGTCGTGAGCGCGGCCACGGACGAGGTGGGTACGCAGACCGGCTACGTCATCTTGGGACGCGACATCAGCCATGACCAACGCCTGGAGCGCATGCAGGAGGCCTTCGTCGCCACGGTCTCCCATGAACTGCGGACCCCCCTGACGTCGGTGCTCGGGGCACTCAAGCTGGTCGTCGGCGGCGTCGCTGGCGAGCTGCCCCCGCGCGCTCGGAAGCTCCTGGACATGGCCGTGAGCAACGGCGAGCAGCTCGCCCTGCTGGTGGATGACATCCTCGACACGGCGGCCCTCGCGGCGGGCCCGTCCCTAGAGCTCGGCCCCTGCGACCTCGACGAGATCGCGGAGGCCGCCGTGGAGGCGAACCAGCCCCTGGCGATGTCCCTGGACGTGGAGCTGGTGGCGCAGCGCGACGGCGGTGACACCGGCCTCCAAGGGGACCGCGACCGGCTCGTGCAGGTCCTCAACAACCTCATCAGCAACGCCGCCAAGTTCTCTCCACCCCGCGCTCGGGTCGAAGTGCGCACTCGGGGCGACGCCGACACCGTGTCCGTCGTCGTGACCGACCAGGGCCCAGGGGTCCCGGTCGAGGACCGCATCCGGGTGTTCGACCGGTTCACGCAGCTCGAGACCAAGCCCCGAGGCCGCTCCCGCGGGACGGGGCTGGGCCTGAGCATCGTCCGCGCCATCGTCGAGGCGCACGGCGGGCGCGTCTGGGTGGACGAGGCCCCGGGCGGGGGCGCGGCCTTCCACGCGGAGTTCCCGCGCACGGCCGAGCTGCCCTGAGCACCGGGCGACGAGGCCGCTGCTTCCGCGACTGCAACCGCGACCGCAGACGCCTCCGAAACCGCAACCGCGACCGCAGACGCCTCCG
>CAYZID010000321.1:0-6053 GCA_964478315.1 uncultured Myxococcales bacterium
AGGTACGTCCCCCCATACCCCCCGGGCCCAAACGAGTCCTCGCCCCCCGCGAACTCCAACCCACCCCCCGCCCGCGCATACCGCTCCAGCACCCGCATCTGGTCCGTCGTCACGTTGTCGTAGCCCAGCTCCCCCCGCCGCGGCACGTCACTCACGAAGATCACGTCGAACCGCTGCGCGTCGCCCAAGCTCGACGGCACCCCCCGCGCCCCCCGCACCTCCACGTCGAAGTCCCGCTGGAGCGCCGCCACCAGGTTCTTCTGAAACCGCCTCTCCCCTTCCACGTACAACACCTTGGGCCGCTCGGGGAGCCGCACCGTCACGCCATACGCGTTGTTGCTCGCGAACCGATCCGCCCCCTCCTCCAGCGCCTCACACCGCACCTCCAGCCGCCGCTCGCCCCCCTCGTCCAGCTTCACGGGCAGCTTCACCTCCCGCTCCCCGACCTCCAGCCGCCGCTCCACGCTCCCCGTGAGCACCCCATCCACCGTCAGCTCGCACCGCACCCGCGCCGTCCGCCCAGCCCGCACCCCCGCCAGCCGCACCCGCGCCGCCACTTCGAAGGGCACCCGCGCCTTCACCCCCGGCGGCACCTCCACCCCCAGCACCATCAGCTCCCCGGGCCGCGGCGCGTCCGTGAGATCCACGTAGTGCACCGGCGCCCCGAACCGCCGCGCCACCCCGGCCGCCGCCAGCGCCGACCCCCGCGTCTCCAGCCCGTCGGTCACCAACACCACCCGCGGCAGCCACCCCTCGGGCAGCAACGCCAGCGCGTAGACCAGCGCCCCCTCGATGTCCGTGGCCCGCCCCGCGTTCCTCTGCACGCTCGCCTTCCCGTCTGCCCCCCCCACCTCCCACAGCCGCGGGATGGGCGGCAGCGTGGGCTGCCCCACGGGCAGCGGCACCTCCCGCGCTTCCCCCGCGAAGACCACCAGCCGCACCTCGTCCTCGCCCCGCGCCGCCCACGCCGCCTGGAGCACCCGCCGCGCCCGCTCCAGCGCCGCGTCCGGCACCGACTCGCTCACGTCCACCACGAAGACCGTCGCCGTGCGCGCCGGCACCCGCGTCACCGCCCGCGGCTCCGCCAGCGCCACCACCAGCGCCACCACGGCCAACCCCTTGAGCCCCCACGACAGCGCCTGCTGCGTCCACGGCAGGTCGCTCAACGACCGCCACCGCAGCAACACCAGCGCCGGCACCGCCAGCAACCCCCACAGCGCCCGCGGCGCCCCCAGCTCCACCCCCTCCGCCCGCAGCGCCGCCAACCCCGCGGCCCCCCACCGCTCCATGGCCCACAGCCCCGCCACGGCCAGCGCCCCCGCCACCACGGGCGCCGCCACCCCGCGCAGCGCACGCCACGCCTGCCCCAGCGTCTCCCGCGCCACCCCTACACCGTCCAGCGCCGATGATACGTGAACCACTCCAACAGCATCAGCGCCAGCGCCCCCGCCACCAGCGCCCGCCACGGCGGCCTCAACCACCCCGCCAGCCCCGCGCCGCCCTCGCGCCCCTCCTCTCCCCGACGCGCCGGCGCCTCCCACACCGGATAGTCCCCGCGCGGCGCCACCTCGCCCTCCGCGGGATCTGCCAGGTTCACGGCGATGGCCCTCCCCGCGCCCTCCCCGCCGTCCTCCCCAACCATCTCATACACGCCCGCCCAGTCGGCCCGGAACCGCAGCCGCCCCGCCAGCACGCGCACGCCCTGGGCCTCCACGCCGCCCGGCCCTCGCAACCCCCGCGGTGGCGCTCCGCCCCCCTCCGCCCCCTCTCCCCACGCCACCGATGCGTCCTCGCCCGTGCCCACGGGGTAGAGCAGCGCGTCCCGCTCGGCCACGAACCAGCTCAGCGCGTTCACCACCAGCAGGGGGAAGCTCGTGCGCAGCGGCAGGAGGCTCTCCCGCACGTCGAACGTGAGCACCGCGAAGCGCCGCGCCCGCCCGCCCTCGCCCTCCTCGTGCGTGTAGAGGAGCGGCCGCCCGCCCCGCGTGGCGACCACCACGCGGTCCCCCGGCGCCGGCCGCACGGCCGCCGCGCGCTGGATGTCCAGCCCGTCCAGCACCAGATCCCTCGCCAGCGGGTGCTTGCGGTCCACGCGCCCCACCCGCGGCTCCTCGATCGCCCCCACGACCCGCGTCCCGGGCGGCCAGCCTCCCCCCGGGGGCGGCCCCAGCAGCAGATAGTCCCCGGGGGCGTCCAGGGGCACGTCGGCGGCGTCCACGACGACGACGTCGTAGCCCGCCCGGGCGCCCTCCCCCTCCCGCTCCACGGCCGCGCGGTAGGCCGCCGGCGTGCGCACGTCGAACGACACGTTCTCGCGCACCAGGAGGCTCGCCTGGAGGAACAGGTTGCCCTCCGTGACCACCAGCGCCCGCACCCGCCGCCGCGGCGGCACCACCGCGAAGGCCACGTCGTCCGCCGCCAGCACGTCCCGCGCGGGCTCGTCGCCCGCCAGCTCCACCCGCGCCATGAGGCGGCTCCCGGGGAAGGCCACGTCCCCCACCACGTCCCGCGCCCGCCCGTGGGCCGGGATCGTCAGCGCGAAGCTCGACACCAGCGCCCCGCCCCCCAGGAAGTCCTCACGCCCCCGCCCATCCTCGCGCGCGTAGAGGTGGAGCGTCGCCCGCAGCGGCCGGTCGGACGTGTTGCGCACCGAGTAGAACACCGCGTAGGTGAGGCTGTCGTCCAGGTAGGGACGCACGTTGAACGCTTCCATGCCCACGTTGACGCCCGCGTTGACGCGGCGCGCGTCGCCCCCCGCGGCGGCGCCCTCCCGCGGCTCTCCCCCCAGGGGCATGACCTGGAGGTGCAGGGCCTCCACCCGCTCCGGGGGCAGGGGCGGGAAGGCGCGGTCGCTCACCAACAACACGCCCGGGTTGGAGCGGCCGCGCAGGGCGCTCGCCACGAGGCCCCCCGGCGCCAGCGCCCGGGCCACGCGCGTAGGCGTGTCCCGCGGCGTGTACGCCTCCAGCGCCGCGCGCAGCAGGCGCACGTCGCGCGTCCACGGCGTGAGGGGACGCGCGTGGGCGCCCACCTCCACGAGCATGACGTGCTGGCCGGGCTGGGCGGCGAGCGCCTCCACGGCCCGCAGGGCGGCGGCCTTGGCCCGCGCGGCCCGGCGCTGCCCGCCCTCCAGCGCCCCCATGGAGGCCGACGCGTCCAGCAACACCACCGTGTGGCGCGGCGGCGGCGGCGCCTCGGCGGGCTCCACGCCGCAGCCCCCGAGCCAGCCCTCGCCCCCACGGCCTCCCCCGAGGTGCGGCGAGCCCAGGGCCACGACCACCAACCCCAGCAGCAGGAGCTGGATGAGGAGGCTCCCCAAGCGCTTGAGGCGCCGGTAGAGCTTCACCAGGGCGCTCAGACGCTGGGGCTCCACGGCGTCGTCCCACAGAGGCACGAAGGGGACCTCCACCTGGCGCCGCCGGAGCTTGAGCAGATAGAGCGCCACCGTCGCCCCGCCGAACGCGGCGAAGAACGTCAGCAGCTCGCTGGGGCTCAGCGCCCCCGCCGGCGTCAGCGGGCTCACCGCAGGAAGCCTCCCCTGCGGAAGACGCGCAGGACCAGCTCGTCGAAGGGGATCTCCACCGGCGCCCTCAAGTACGGCACCCGGCGCCGCGTGCACGCCGCCTCCACGGCGCGGCACCGCGCCTCATAGGCCGCCTCGTAGCGCGCCAGCACGCGCGGCGTCACCGTGACCTCGCGCCGCTCGCCCGTCTCCCGGTCCACCAGCGTGAGGTCGCCGCGCAGGCGCGGGCGGCGCTCGCGCTCGTCGGTGACGTGGAGGACGAAGGGCTCGAAGCGATGGAAGCGCAACAGATCCAGCGCGGCGTCCGCGGGGCTCTCGGCGGAGCCCTGGCCCCGGCCCTCCCCCGGGCCGGCGGCGGCCCCCGCGTAGAGGTCGCTCAGGAGCACGGCCAGCCCCGGGCGGCGCGTGCGGTGGACGAAGGCGCGCACGCTGTCGTCGAGGCGCGTGGGGCCCCCGGCCTGGAGCCCCCGCAGGAAGTCGAAGACCGCGAAAGCGCGGGCCTTGCCCCGCGCCGGCGGCAAGGGGGGCGCCAGCCCGTCGGCGAAGGGGATGACGGCGGCGCGGTCCATGTTCGCGAGGGCCACGTAGCTCAGGGCGGCGGCCAGGCGCCGGGCGTGGTCGAACTTGCGCCCGTCCCCCGCCGTCATGGACGCCGACGTGTCCACGAGGAGGTAGACCGTGAGGTCCTCCTCCTCCTCGTACAGCCGCAGCAGGAGCTTCCCCAGGCGCGCGTAGACGTTCCAGTCCACGTGGCGGAAGTCGTCGCCCGGGGAGTAGCGGCGGTGGTCGGCGAACTCCAGCCCGGCGCCGCGCTTGCGGGCCCGGCGCTCGCCCCGGGCGCCGCCCGCGAACAGCTTCTTCGCCACGATGTCCAGGTACGCCAGCTTGCGCAGGAAGGCCTCGTCGAACAGGGCCTCGTCCCGCGGGCGCCCCTGGGCCGTCGCCGCGCCGGGGCGGCGCCCCCCGGCCTCGCCCCGCGCCGCGGCCGCGGCCTCGCCCGCCGCGCGCCGTCTGGGCCAGGGCAGCCTCAAGCGCGCCCCGGCGGCCGCACGGCCTGGAGGATGTCCTCCAGGATGGCGTCGGGCTCCACGCCCTCGGCCTCGCCCTCGAAGTTGCGGATCATCCGGTGGCGGAGCGCCGCCGGGGCCACGTGACGCAGGTCCTCGGCCGCCACGGCGAAGCGCCCGGCGAGGACGGCGTGGACCTTGGCGCCCAGGATGAGCGCCTGGGCCCCGCGCGGCGAGGCGCCGTAGCGCACGTAGCGGCGCGTCTTCTCGGGCGCCCCGGGGCGGTCGGGGTGCGTGGCCTCCACCAGCCGAATGGCGTAGTCCTGGACGTGGCGCGCCACGGGCACCTCCAGCACGAGCCGCCGGAGCGCCAGGACCTCGTCGCGCCGGAGCGTCGCCTGGGGGGTGGGCGCCTCCCAGCCCGTCGTGCGGTCCAGAATGGTGTGGAGGGCGTCGTGGTCGGGGAAGGGGACGTGGAGCTTGAACAGGAAGCGGTCGAGCTGGGCCTCGGGCAGGGGGTAGGTGCCGTCCATCTCCAGCGGGTTCTGGGTCGCCAGGACGAAGAAGGGCTCCTCCAGCCGGTGCGTCTCGCGCCCCACGGTCACCGAGCGCTCCTGCATGGCCTCCAGCATGGCCGACTGGGTGCGCGGTGTGGCGCGGTTGATCTCGTCCGCCAGCACCACGTGCGCGAAGATGGGCCCCCGCTGGAAGTCGAAGGTCGTCCGCCCGCGGTCGTCCTGGAAGGCCACGCGCGTCCCCGTGATGTCGGACGGCATGAGGTCGGGCGTGAACTGGATGCGGGCGAAGTCCAGGTCCAGCGCCTGGGCCAAGGCCCGCACGAGCCGCGTCTTCCCCAGCCCCGGGACGCCCTCCAGGAGCACGTGGCCCCCGGCGAGCAGGGCCGTGACCACGCCCTCGATGAGGGGGCGCTGGCCCACGATGACGCGGGAGATCTCCCCCACGAGCGCCTCCACCCGCTCCCGAAACCGCCCCACCTCCCGCGCCACCTCCGCCGCGTCGCGGGGCTCGGACTCGCTCGCCTTGGGTTTGGTCAAGACAACCTCCGGTTCGTTCGTGTGATTCGTCTGGGCGGCCGCGCGGCGGGCGCGTCCACCGCGCGGGGCGCGCTCAGCGCGGGCGGATGAGGTCGAAGTAGCGACGCACGTAGCGGCGCTTGCCGGGCGGGATCTTCTGACGGTCCAGCGCGTCCTCCACCACCCCGGCGTAGTCCTGGTGGACGTCCCGATAGGCCCGCGTGGCGAACCCCCGCGTGGCCGCCGTCATGACCACGCGCGTGGCGGCCGGGCCGGCGCCCTGGCGCCCGCTCACCCGATGGGCGCGCGCCTTGGCCCCGGCCAGCTTCGTCTTGGCGCCCAGGGGCCGGCCGTCGTGGCCCGTGCCCACGCCGTCGCCCGCGCCGCCCTCGCCGCCCTCGCCCTGCCCGCCACCCCGATAGTGGGCCTCGCCCCCCGGGCCCCCCGCGGACGTGGGCGGGAGCTGCCCGCCGCGCCGCCCCCCCGCGC
>CAYZID010000322.1:0-6039 GCA_964478315.1 uncultured Myxococcales bacterium
TGGTGCGTGCAGCGGCCGTCGCGGCGACGGGAGGCTTTTCAGGATGGGAACTAGAGAGCAAAGAGAACAAACAGAGAGCGACGAAGGTGTCCCCCGAGATGTCCCCGAAGCCCGCCCCCAAGCTCGCCGTGCAGCTCCAGGCGGTCCCCATCTTCGGGGGGCTCACGGCGGACACGCTGGACTTCCTCCTCACCCGGGGGGCCCGCGTGGAGGTGGACGCGGGCGCATACTTCTTTCATCAGGACGAGCCGGGCGACGCCCTTTATGTCTTGGAACGAGGGCGGGTCGCCATCGTCCGCTCGGCCGAGCCCAGCAAAGACGGCGAGCGCACCCGCCGCTTTCTCCTCCGGGAGCTGGGGCCCGGGGACTGCTTCGGGGAGATGTCCCTCCTCGCCGTGCTCCCCCGCAGCGCCGCCGTCCGCGCGCTGGAGCCCTGCCAGGCCGTGCGGATCCGAAACCGCGACCTCTTCGACCTGTACGAGCACGACGTCGGGCAGTTCGCCATGCTCGTCATGAACCTCGGGCGCGAGGTCTCCCGGCGCCTCTACGACACGGACGCCCGCCTGTTCCAAGTGCTCCCCAAGGGCGCGCTCACCGAAGACGCCGAAGCGCCGACCGCGGCCGACGCAGACCCGGACGCTGACAGGGGTCCCGCGGACCATCCCCAGACGACCCGAGGCTCAGACGACTGAGGCTGATGCGCGCCGAAGCGACGGGTAGCGGTCGCGCGCCGAGACCTCCCAGAGATGAAGCGTCCGGGGGCAGGACGTCGGGGGCCAAAAGGAGGGACGCCGTGGAGCCCGGAGCGGGCCCCACGGCGTGGGAGGGGGGAAGAAAGAGGCCGCCTCGTGTTGAAGGGGGTGAGGAGACCTCTCGGTGGGATAGTATGGAGAGAAGGTTAGGAGGGAGTTACCACACGCCGCCGGGGTCTTGCACGACGCGTGCCACAACCACGGATAGCGGACTTGCCCGCAGCTCGACCTCTCCCCTGAGAATCAGGTTGAGGCACACAGCGCAACACATGTCGCAAAACCAACCGGCATCATGAACCTTTCCATTGATTCTCATTTTGCACCACGCCACACGGTGTTTCAATTTGCGACCGTCGCGAGCTGGCCGGTTGCGCGGGGCGGCGCGGTTCGATAGACGATGGGGCGGCCCAAGCGGCGAGAGCCAGCCTCCTCCGGCTGCGGATCACGGCGATGGCGGCGGGTCTGTGCCAGCGCGAACCCACGGGATTGGCTGCGAGCAGCCTTCGGGGCTTGCGCGACCGCAGCCCCGCCCACGCTCGCGCTCGCTCGGTCCGGGTTCCAAGGCACACCTCCCACGAGGTTCGATTGAGCGGAGACGTCATGCGCGGATGGGAACGAGGACACGGGCTCCGAGGTCTCCACGTCACGGCCCACGGCAGCGTGGCGCGCGCGGACGAGGCCGCGCCTGCGCGACCCGCGCGGCCGGCGCGGTGGAGCGGGGGCCACGACGCGGGCCTGGTGGCGGGCGGCGTGGCGCTGTTGGCGTTGGTGGCGTTGGCCATCCCGGCCTGTGGGGGCGGCGGAGGCGCAGGGCCAGCGGACACGGACGCCGAGGTGGCCAGCGACACGCCGGGCGACATCGGTTTGGACACGACCACCGACTCCGCGATCACCGACTCGGGACCGGACGTGGCGCCGGACGCCCTGCCGGACGCCGCGAGCGACGGCGACGTGTCGTCGGACGCGGGGTCGGACGCGGGGTCGGACGCGGGGTCGGACACGGGGTCGGATACGGGGACGGACGGGACTACGGAGGACGCCACGGAGGACGCGGGCGCGGATGGCGACGTGACGCCGGATGGGACGCCAGATGGGACGCCCGACGGGACGCCGGACGCGGGGCCGGACGTAGGACCAGTGAAGGCGACCGTGGAGCCCGGCGACCTCGTGATCACCGAGCTCATGGTGAACCCGCTGGTTGTGTCGGACCTCGTGGGCGAGTGGATCGAGCTCCACAATACGACGGACGAGGCGCTGGACCTCGCGGGCTGTGAGCTGGTGGACGACTCGGGCGAGATCGCGACCTGGGACGACCAGGGTCCGGGGGCCACGCTCGTGCCCCCAGGGGCGTGGTGGGTCCTCGGCCCCGAGGCGTCCCCGGACCTCAACGGCGGCGTGGACGTCCAGCTCGTCTACGGCGGCATGAAGCTGTCCAACGTGGTGGACGCCGTGGTCCTGCGGTGCGGAGAGGTCGAGGTGGACGCCGTGCGCTACTCGGCCCAAGGGGACGCCGCCTTCCCCGTGCAGGCCGGGCGGTCCCTGAGCCTGGACGCGGCCGTGGCCACGGGGAGCGACGCGGCGACCCAGAACGACGCCCCCCAGGCGTGGTGCCCCGGGAGCGCCACGTACGGAGACGGGACCAACCGCGGGACGCCGGGGAGCCCCAACGCGCCCTGCCCCACCGACGACGGGCTCGTGGACGACTGCCGGCTCGTGGCGCCCGCGGACGCCACCGTGATGGAGTTCCAGGACGTGGTCTTCGCGGCAGAGGTCCTGGAGCTGGGCGCGACGGACGCCACGCCCTTCGTGGACACCATTCCAGGCCTCACGGTGGAGGTGGGCTACGGCCCCGTGGGCGTGCACCCCTTCCTGGGCCCCAACGCCTGGACCTGGCTCCCCGCCGCGGGGCCGACCGACTGGACCAGCGCCACGGGAGACGGCTTCGACCGGTACGAACGATCGCTCATGGCCCCCGCGGCCGGCTCCTGGGTGGTGGCCGCGCGCGCCTCCCTGGATGGCGGCGCCACCTGGCGCATGTGCGACCTGGACGGCCTCACCGGGGGCTTCACCATGGACCAGGTCGGGGCGCTGACCACCGTGGCCGACCCCTGCCTGCCCAACCCCTGCTTGGCCCCACCTCAGGGGGGCTGTGCGGGTGACGTGGCGATCATCCCCGCCGCCGAGGGGACCTGCACGGTGGACCCGGCGACCCTCGCGGCCCAATGCGACTACCCCTCCAAGGAGGTGGACTGCGCGGCGCTGCTCGGGACCTGTGAGGCGGGCGCCTGCGTGAACGTCGCGCCGGCACCCGGCGAGGGCCAGGTGGTCTTCACGGAGCTCATGTTGACCCCCCAGGCGGTGACCGCACCGACGGGGCAGTGGGTGGAGCTCACCAACACGACCGACGAGGACCTCAACCTCGCCGGGTGCGTGCTCGCGCGCAGCGACCCGGACGCCGAGGCGCCGCTGGGGATGGAGGGCGCGCTGACGCTGCTCCCCGCCGGTGGGGCGGTCGTCGTGGCCGGGGCCCCCGTGGGCAGCGGCCTGGGCGCCGTGGTCCCGGCGGCCTCCTGGGCGGGGACGGATCTCACGCTCGACGCCGAGGCCGGGGCCCTGCGCCTCCAGTGTGGCGACGCGATCGTGGACGAGGTGAGCTGGGACGCGGCCTTCTTCGGGGCCGGTGGGCTCCACGCGGGCGGGCCGGGCGTCTCCGTGCAGCTCGACCCCGACGCGGTGGACGCCGCGGCGAACGACGATGGCGCCCACTGGTGCAGCAGCGAGGCCACGTACGGCCTGGGGGATCTCGGCTCGCCCGGGGCACCCAACGCCCCCTGCCCCGTCCCCGTCCCGGTGACGCGCTGCCGCCTCCAGGCGCCCACCACGGTGACCCTGGACGCGACCCTGTCGTTCACGGCGGAGGGCCGCGTGTGGGTGGATGGCCTCACGGATGCGACGAGCGGCGTGGACGCCAGCGACCAGCTCATGGCCCAAGCGGCGCTAGGCCCCGCGGGCGGCGATCCCACCGCCGACGCCGCCGCGTGGACCCTCATCGACGCCGCGCCGGTGGATGGCTGGGACGACGCACCCGACCCCGGGTGGGACGCCTACGAGGCGGTCGTGACGCCCGTCGACCCGGGCACCTACGACCTGGCGTTCCGGTTCTCGGCGGACGGGGGCCTCACGTGGACGTGGTGCGACCGCGACACCGGCGCCCCGGGGGAGGACGGCTCGGAAGACGGCTACGCGCCAGCGAACGCCGGGGTCGTGCACGTGGATCCCTTCGACCCCTGCGACCCCAACCCGTGCGACACGCCCCCCGCGGACGGCTGCGACGGCGACATCGCGCAGGCCTACCCGGCGCAGGGGACCTGCGCGGTCGTGGGGAAGGAGGCCGTCTGCAGCTACCCGGCCGAGGTGACGGACTGCGGCGCCCTGCTGGGCACCTGCGTGGACGCCGCCTGCGTGGACCAGGCCCAGGCGCCGGGGGCGGGAGAGGCGTTCTTTGCCGAGATCCAAGGCGAGCCCCTGGGCGGGGGACCCGCCGGGCAGTGGTTCGAGGTGTCGTCGTCCAAGGCGGTGAACCTGGACGGTTGTCGACTTGCCAGCGGCGCCGGATCGTACACGGTGGAGGGCCCGCTGCTGGTGACCCCCGAGGAGCCCGCGCTGTTCGCCTGGGCGGATGACGGCGAGCTGGGCGCCGTCACCGTGGCCGCGGCCTACGGCGGCGTGGTCCAGGGGGGCCAAGGCCTGGCGCTGGCCGCGAGCGGGGAGCTGGTCCTCTCCTGCCAGGACACGGACGGCGCGGAGGTGGTCGTGGACCGCGCGTCCTGGGCCTCTCAGGGTGCGGCGGGCCGCGCCTGGTCGCTGGACCCGGGCGCCTACGGGGAGGTGTCCAACGACGAGGCGTCGAGCTGGTGCCTGGCCCCGCCGGGGGCCGACGGCGGGCCCAGCGGGACGCCCGGGAGCGTCAACCCCCCGTGTCCGGCGCTGGCGGCGCCGGCCGGGTGCCGTCTCCAGAGCCCGCCCTGGTACATCGCCTACCCGGGCGAGGTGTTCGCAGCCCGGGCCCGGGTGCTGGCCCCCGGGATGACGGACCTCACCGACGCGGTGGACCCACACCCCAACCTGCTCGTGCGCGTGGCCTTGGGGCCCGACGGCTCCAGCCCCCAGATCGACGCCACGGGCTGGCTCTCCACGAAGGCGACGGCGGTGACGGACTGGGACGCCGCGGCGGCGAGCGCCTCGGGCTGGGACGCCTACGAGGCCACCGTCATGGCCCCCGACGTGGCGGGAGACTGGGATCTGGCGGCGCGCGTGAGCGTGGACGCCGGCCGGAGCTGGACGTGGTGCGACCGAGACAGCGGGGTGCCCGGTGGAGACGGCGCCGAGGACGGCTACCAGGCGGACTGGGCGGGCCAGGTGAGCGTCTACGACCCCTGCGAGCCCAACCCATGCACGGCACCTCCGGAGCCGACGTGTCAGGGTGACACCCTGCACGCCTACGCGGCGACCGGGACGTGCTCGCAGACCGCGGGACAGGTCTCGTGCACCTACGAGGAGGTGACCTCGGACTGCGCCGACCAGTCGCCTTCGGCGGTCTGCGACGAGGCGGCCGGGGCGTGCGTGGTCCCCGGGCGCCCGGCGGCGGGCGAGCTGGTGCTCACCGAGGTGATGGCGACGCCCGTGGTCCCGGGCGACGAGTGGGTCGAGGTGCTGAGTGTGGCGCCCGGCCCCCGGGAGCTCATGGGCTGCAAGATCGCGGACGACCAGGGGGAGGCGCTGGTGGAGACGGGCTGGGTGCTCTGGCCGGGCGACGTGGCCATCCTGGCCAAGGCGGACCTCACGACGTCGCTGGGGGCCCCGGTGGCGTTCCAGTGGGGGAGCGCCGATCCCACGGGCGCGCTCATCGACCTGGGGGACGCGGCGGACACCGTGACCTTGGCCTGCCTGGACGACCAGGGGGCCTACGTAGACGTGGACGCGGTGGCCTACGACGACGCCGCTGGCTTCCCGGTGGGCGCGGCGGGCCAGTCCATGGCGCTCGGCGAGGCGAGCCTCACGGCGGCGGCCAACGACGCCGCGGACGCCTGGTGTAACCCCGAGCCATCCACGCCCGGCGGGGAGCACGCGAGCCCCGGGCAGGTGGACCCGGCGGGGTGCCCGTAGCCTCGGGCGGCGAGGGCCGCGCGCGGCCCCCCGGCCCCCCGGGGCCCCGGAGGGGCGAGGCCCCGACCCCGGTCCGCCACCTGCTCTGCGGACCGAGGCGCAGGAGGCCGCGTTTGGGCAA
>CAYZID010000323.1:0-6018 GCA_964478315.1 uncultured Myxococcales bacterium
GCCCCCCCCTTTGGACGGCGCGCGGGCGGGGCGCTGGCCGCGGCGGGACGCCGCCTGGCGGTGTGGTCGCGCGTGCGCGCCGAAGCGCAGCGCGCCGCCCGCCCGGGCCGCGACGCCGGACGGGCGCTGGCGCGCGGCGCCGCGGTGGCCCTCGCGTTGACGCCCAAGCGCCCCCGCGTCCATGGCCTCGCGCCCCCGCGGCGCGTGGCCGTGCGGGTGACGGCCTCGCCCCTCGCCGCCCAGTTGACGGTAGACGGCCGACCGGTGAAGAAGGGAGAGACGCTCTCGCTCCGCCCAGGCCGCCACCTGGCGCGCCTGCACCACCCCGCCTGCGACCACTGCAAGGACACGATCATCCCATTCCGGGTCCCCAACACCGCCGCTCCCCAACACCGTCACTTCCGGTTCCGGTATGATCCCACGGTGGTGACCGTCCAGTGTCCCAAGGGCGGGCGCGTCTCGATCGAAGGATCGGGGGGCCGTGGAGGGGCCTGTGGCGCGACGATCCGCGTGCCCGTCCTGTCGCACCTCCCCGAGGCCCGTGTGGTCCGGGTGACGCTGCCGAGCGGGGCCACGCGCAGCCGCCGGTTCATCTTCAAGCCCGGCGCCCGCATCCGCTGGAGCGTCCAGTGAGCCCGGCCCCGCTCGGATCGTGCGCGGAGCCGGCCCGCTGGAGGGCGCGGGGCCGGCCCCGGCTCGCGTGGCTGTCTGGAGGGCTGCTCGGGCCGCTCCTCGCCGCGGGGGCGCTGGCGGCCTCGCTCGGTGTCGCGAGCTGGGCGGGGCCCGCGAGCGCGGCGGCGCCTGCGACGAGTGATCCTGCGGGCGCGCCCCGCGCAGCCTCCCCGCCGGGGGGCGTCGCCGGCGCCCTCAGAGAAGCCGACAAGGCGTTCGAGTTCCAGGAGTTCGACCGCGTCATCGGCATCCTCGCGCCCCTCGCCGAGGCCCCGGACCGCGTCCCCGATGTGGACCAGCGGGTGCGCGTGCTCGAGCGCCTGGGCGCCGCGTATTGGTTCGTCGGGACCTCGGGGAAGGCCCAGCTCGCCTTCTCCCGCCTCTTGAAGCTCCGCCCCGATCACGAGCTGGACAAGCTGGTCTACCCGCCCAGTCTCATCGCGTTCTTCAACGACCAGCGCGCCCGGCTGCGAAAGCTGGGGTTCATCGGGCCCAAGCCGCGGGACGACGGGGGCCAGGCCCCTCCGTCCACGGTCCTGCGCGTGCGCGAGGTCACCCGCCGCGAGGTCTCCTGGCCCACCTACCTCGTCCCCTTCGGCTACGGACAATTCGTCAACGGCGACGACACGGCGGGCTCCATCCTCCTGGGGCTCCAGGTGCTGGGCCTGGCGGGCAACGTGGCCACCTACTTCGGCGTCCAAGCCCTCCAGGACGGTCACGGCCAGGTAGCGCCCCGAGACAGGGGCCAGGTGGAGCTCCTCCAGGGCCTCTGGATCGGCGCCACCGCCATCTTCGGCGCGGCGTACGCCACGAGCGTCATCCACGGCTACCTGCGGCGGCGCCCCGCGGAGGAGGTCCGGGAGTTCGACCTCCCTGGGGAGCCCGGCGCGGAGCCGGGTGCGGCCCCCGACGCCGTGAGGCTACAGCTCGTCCCCAGCGCCCGCGGGGTGGGGCTGGCGCTCGACGGCAGGTTCTGACACGATCCCGCCCCTGGGGCCACGCGCGGTCACGTCGGCGCACGCCCGCGAGGGGACTCGGCTCCCATCTCTCCCCCGGGCGCGCGCGGCCCCGCACAGCCGGGTGTGGAGTGGTGGGCACACCACGGAGGAGGACTGGGATGAGGATCAGACGGACTGCGACCGGCGCCGCCGCCATCGCCCTGGGCGCCGCGGTGATCGCGCTCGCGGCGACGGGCTGCGATGACGGGACGGCCCCACACGGCACCCCCGCGAGCGAGGGGGCCGGCGAGAGCGGCGCGGTGACCAGCGGCGCGGGGCTTGGGACCCCCGCCTGTCCGGCGGAAGAGCTCGCCCAGGGCGCCTTCGTGCCGGCGGGCAAGATCGACGACGTGAGCGCCGTGCTCCCCAACGGGCGGCGCATCCGCCCGGCGGGCTCCCTCGTGGAGCTGGACAACCGAGCCATGGGCTTGGCGGTGCACCCCACCGCGGGGCGCGCCTACGTGGTCCACGCCGAGGAGCACAGCACGTGGGCCGGTGTCTGGGCCGTGGACCTCGCCACGGGCGAGGTCGTGCAGAAGGTGCCGGGGGTCAAGGCCTTCCACGGGATCGCGCTCACCCCGGACGCGAGCACCTTGCTGGTCCCCGGCTTCGCCTCGGGGAAGCTCTTCCGCATGTCCGTGGACGCCGACGGGACGCTCACGGAGGAGACGCCCTACGAGGTGGGCTCCGCCCTCGTGGACGTGGTGGTGAGCGGCGACGGCGCCACGGCCTACGTGCTGTCCAGCTCCAACTCCAGGGTCTACGAGGTAGACCTGGCGACGGGCGCGGTGTCCCACCGGATGGTGGCGGGGACGACGCCCTACGCCCTGGCGCTCGACGAGGCCGGTGGTCACCTGTTCGCCTCGAACCTGGCCTCGGGCACGGTCGCCGTCATGGACCTCGCCAGCGGCGAGACGTCGGCCTTCCTCGCCGTGGGCAAAAACCCCGAGGGGCTGAGCCTCGACGCCGCCGCCCACCGCCTGTACGTGGCCAACAGCGACTCGGACACGATAAGCGTCATCGACACCCAGACGCTCGCCGTCGTGGACACGTGGGACCTGGCGGCCGAGGCGGACTCCCTGCCCGGGGGGGCCACGAACGCCGTCCTCGTGGACGCCGTGTCCCAGCGCCTCTACGTCGCCATGGCCCGGCGAAACGCCGTCGCCGTGGTGGACACGACCTCGGGCGCGTTGGTGGGCAAGATCGCCACCGGCCACTACCCGGTGGCGCTGGGCCTGACCCCGGACCGGCAGCAGCTCCTGGCCGTGTCGGCCAAGGGGTTCGGCTCCGTGGGGAAGCTGGACGCCACGCACGGGCAGCTCAACATCATCGACGTGCCCCAGGACCAGGCTGCGCTGGACGCCCTGACCGCGCAGGTGCACGCCAACAACATGGCGCCCGCCTCCTGGTTCCCCACGAGCTGCACGGACGACCTGCCCCCCGCCCTGCGCGGCGGCCCGGATCGGCCCATCAAGCACGTGGTGCTCATCATCAAGGAGAACAAGACATACGACACGATCCTGGGAGATGACCCCACGGTGGGCGACGGTGACCCGGAGCTCGCCATCTTTGGCGAGGAGATCACCCCCAACACGCACCGGCTCGCGCGCCAGTTCACGAACTTCGACAACTTCTTCAGCGACCCGGAGCGCAGCATCCAGGGGCACCTGTGGACGACCATGGCCGACTGCAACGACTACGTGGAGAAGATCCACCAGATCGGCTTCGCCCTCTACGGCTACGAGGACGCCACCTTCACTGAGACCGGCTCCATCTTCGAGCACTGCTTCGCCCACGGCGTGAGCTTCCGCAACTACGGAGAGCTCCCCGGCTTCGGCAAGCACCTGCTGGGGGACTTCGGGGCCTTCACCGACCACAAGTACCCCTTCTGGACCATGTCCGTGCCCGACGTGGAGAAGGCGCGCGAGTTCCTCCGCGAGTTCGACCAGGGGATCTTCCCCGAGTTCGTCTACATCGTCCTGCCCAACGACCACACCTATGGGGGCAAGGCCGGGGCCCCCACGCCCGAGTACCTCGTGGCGGACAACGACGCCGGCCTGGGGCTCATCGTGGAGGCCATCACCGAGAGCGAGTACTGGCCCGAGACGGCCATCTTCGTCATCGAGGACGATCCCCAGGGGCCCCCGGACCACGTCCACTCCCACCGGAGCTTGTGTCTCGCCATGAGCCCCTACATCCGGCGGGGCTACGTCAGCAGCGTCCACTACTCCATCCCGAGCCTCTACGCGACGATCCTCAAGCTCCTGGACCTCCCCCCGCTGAACCGCAACACGCTGGAGGCCCCGCCCATGCTGGACATCTTCCTGGCCGAGGGCGAGGCCGCCGACTACACGCCCTACGAGGCCGTCCCCAGCGCCATCCCCTTTGCCACCAACCCCAGCGGCACCGCGGCGGCCATGATCTCCGAGCTCATGGACTTCAGCCAGCCGGACCGCGCCGAGGGCTTGGGCATGTTGCTGTGGAACATGCGGACGAACTGGAGCCCCCTGCCCCCCTACGCGAAGGTGTCGAGCGATGACTGAGCACCGCGCCCCCGTCTCCCTCGCCGTGGCGCTGGCCGCGACCCTGTCTCTCACCACCGGCTGCCCGGACACGGCGCCCGGCGACACGGCCGACGACGTGGCCCTGGACGCCGCCACGGACCTCGGGGACGACGGTGGGGTGGACGCCTCCCCGGATGCGGTCGACGACGCCGTGGAGGACGCCGAGGACGGTGGAGCCGACGTGGGGCCGTCCCCCGAGGTCGTGGCGCGGGTGGACGAGTGCCGCGCCCAGCTCGCCCTGGCCCAGCCCTACGACGCGCTGGTCGCCGCCGAGTCGGCCCTGGACCTGGCCCCGGACGACCCCAACGCGCTGTTCTGCGCGGCCCTCGCTGGGATGATCGACCGCAGCGAGATGGCCCTGAGCCTCCTCAAGGTCACCGACATGGCGAGCACCTTCACCGGCGCCTTCGAGCCCTCTCGGAGCGACGAGATCGCCCAGGAGCTCCACGAGATCCTGGTCTTCCTCCACGAGGGCTATGCCACGGGCGCCGCGCGCTTGGACGCCATCGGCGATCGGGAGATCGACTTCACCGTGGACTCCGCCTGGCTCTACAACGGTCCGCGCCCCATGCTCGTCTACCGGGGTCGCTTCGATCGCGGCGATGTCCTGCTCATGCGCGTGGTGGCGCGCTTCGTCGTGGGCTTCCTCGACATCCTCCGGGGGCAGGACATGCGCGGCGACACGGCGTCTCTCATCGCCTGGGTCGTGGGCGGGGGGGGCTCTGGCTCTCTCAACCTCAACAAGATCCTGGGCCTGCTCGCCTATCTCCTGGGCGAAGACGACCGCTTCCTGGCCCTCCACCCCGACGAGGGGGCCCAGGCCTTCGCCGAGGCCCGCGACATCCTCCTCACGCTGGGCCCTGACCTCCGGGCGGCCCTCGCGGCGGTGGCGGCGGCGCCGAGCGAAGGCGAGCAGGCCACGACAGCCGAGCCCACACCGGACGGGGGCGGCTACGTCCTCCACGTCTACGGTCGCGCCGTCCTTGACGCCACCGGCGTGCTCACGGGCGAGGAGCCCATCGACTTCGAGCTCCCTCACGAGCTCCTTGGGGGCTTCGACGCCATCAGCGAGAGCGTGGCGACCCCGGGCGCACCGGTCACCTTCGAGGACGGGCCCCGCCACGTCCTAGGCCTACTGCTCTATACGATGGTGGAGACGCGCATGCTGGGGGACATCAAGCTCGGCAGCTTCACGCTCTCGCCGGGGCTGCTCTCAGCCCAGGACATCTCCGACCTCCTCGGCACCTTCATCGGGCCCGTGTTCGCGTTCGACTTCGGGACCTTTTACGAGAACGCCGTGGGCCTCCGCGCCCTGCTCCCCCGGCCCGAGCCGGGAGAAGGCGGCTTCGGCGACGGCCTGTTCCTCTCCGAGTGGGAGTGCCCCGACGACCTGGACGCCAACGGCCTGCCCACGGGCTGGCAGAGCTTCGTCTGCCCCAAGGATGCGACGCTCACGGACGCGCCCCACTTCGTGGGAACGCCCGACGAGCTTCCGGCCGATGGGTATACGCCGCGGCTCCCGTACATGGTGTGGGAGGACCCGACCCTCAACGGTCTCCTCTACGTGAACCTGTCCGGGGTGCTGGCAGACGCGCCCGACGCCTACGTGCCGGCGACGGCGGCGACCATCAGCGTCGCCGTCTCCGAGGGGCTCGGGCCGCTGGTGGACCTCATCGCGAAGTAGCCGGCCAGCGGCGCCCGTCCCCTCGCACGGGCAGATCCGCCACCATGCGTGACCCCAGATCCGCCACCTACTCTGGGATTCGGCTTTGGATCCCGCGTGT
>CAYZID010000324.1:0-6010 GCA_964478315.1 uncultured Myxococcales bacterium
CGCCCACACGCGGGATCCAAAGCCGAATCCCAGAGTAGGTGGCGGATCGGGGGAAGCGCCGGCGCGACCGAACGGTCGGACGCGAGGGAGCTCGGGCGGGGCGGAGGGACGTCACGGGGCACCTCCGTCGGACGTGGGCGTGCCCGGCTTGGACGCCGTGGGCCGCGGGGGCGCGGGGGGAGGCGGGGGCTTCGTGGGCTCGAACAGGAACTCCACCCGCCGGTTCGCGGCGCGCCCCTTGGCGGACTTGTTGGAGGCGATGGGGCGCGTGGGGCCGTAGCCCCGCGCGACGAGGCGGTGGCTGTCCACGCCGCGCTCCACCAGGGCTCGCTTCACGGCGCGAGCCCGGCGTTCGGACAGATCCACGTTCATCTCACGGTCGCCTCGGTTGTCCGTGTGCCCCTCGATGCGCACGCGCCCCCCGGCGTGGGCCTTGAGGACCGCCGCCACCTGGTCCAGCAGCTCCAGAGAGCGCGGCGTGAGCCGGTCGCTGCCGCTTCGGAACTGGATCTTCTCGGCGATCTCCAGGTGATCCCCGGTGGCGCGGACGAGCGCCGCGCCCTCGTCGGGGCACCCGTCCTGGTCGTCTACGCCGTTGACGACCTCGGCCTCGTCCGGGCAGCCGTCGCGCGCGTCGGGCACCCCGTCGCGGTCGTTGTCCGGGTCGGGGCAGCCGTCGTCGTCCGCGAAGCCGTCGCGGTCCTCGGGTCGCTGGGGGCATCGATCGGCGGCGCCCAGCACGCCGTCGCCGTCCGGGTCGGGGTCGGCGGCGGCCAGGGCGTCGAAGGCGCGGTCGTCCAGCTCGGGTGCGTCGGGCTTGGGCGTGCCCTGTGTGGCTGTGTCCGGTGAGCTAGGGGCTGCCTCGTCCGTGCCCGGCTCCGGGTTCTCCGGTCCGGCGTCCCCTTGGGCGGAGTCGGGGCCAGTCGTCGCCGCGGTGGCCTTGTTGGACTCGGCGCCGGACGCCCCGGCCGCGTCCGTCGCGGGCGCCGCGGTCGGCGGCACCTCGACCGGGTTGGACAGGAGCGTGGGCGTGACGGTGACCGTGGCCAGCGCCCGCCACTCGGCGGCGCCGTACCCGCCGCTGAGGCCCGCGGCGGCGACGACACTCACGGCTACGCCGCTTGGGTGGCGCCAGCGCAGGCCCCCGGCGGCCTCCATGGGGAGGCTGCGGTCCGCCGGGTCCCTTTCCCCGAGCCCGATGGCGCCATAGATCTCGGCCAAGGCGCTCCAGCCGGGCGGCCCCAGGGCCACCTCCAGCCCACCACTCCAGCGCACCTCGTCGTCCAGCGGCAGGTCGCCGATGAGCACCCGCGGGCGCGCGTGGTAGGCGGCGTTGGCCACGAGCAGGAGGCGACCCACGCGCCCGTCGACGATGAGGCGTGGGGTCACCGTGGGCCCGGTCTCGCCCGTGAGGCCGGGCCCAGCCGTGGGCGCCGTGCCGTCCACGGCCAGGGCGACGCGGAGGCTCCCCCGGGCGCCGCGGCTGCGGAGGAGGGCCCAGCGGAGGCCGAAGTTCAGATCGCCCTGGGTGAGGACGCGCGGCCCCGCGGCCCCCTGGACCAGGTGCACGGGGAGCCCCACGTGGGCCGTGAGGTCCCAGGGGAGGCCCAGGCCCAGGGCCGCGTCCACGGTGAGGTGATCCGCGAGGGGGCCGTGGCGGATGGTGCCGTCGCCGTCGCGGCGGACCAGCTCGTCGTCGGCCCAGCCAAAGCGCAGCGCGCCGAAGGGCCGCCAGGGCGTCAGCGTGCGGCCCGTCTGCCCGCTGATGAGCTGGGCGGCGTCCGGGCCGCCGCGGAGCAGGCGCGGATCGCCGCTCGCGCCGGCGCGAGCGGCGTGGGCTCCCAGCGCCGCGAGCGCGAGCCCCCCCACGAGGGTGACGGCCAGCCGGGTCGCCCGTCCGGGCGCGCACCGTGTCGCGCGCGGCCGCTGGCGCGGGCTGCGGCCCCAGAACGCGGTCGCTGACCTCATGCGTATCCCTCTCCGGTCTGGAGACCCCGGACGTTGGCGCGTCGTCACGCGCGCGGCAGCGTTCACCCGCGTCGGGAGGTCGCGTGTGGGGACGCCGCGCGCACGGCGGTGCCTGTCTCCCGTGTTCATGGCTCCCGGCGAGCCTCGGTGTCAAGGCGCCGGGCGGCACCCCGGGCGCTGCCTGGGACGTGGTGGATCGCCTTCGCTGCCAGGGTGGGCTTCCGGTTGTGGAGGCGGCGGGGCCGTGGCAGGGTGGCCGCGTTTGAGCGGCGTTGCCAGGTCCCCGCGTCCCGGTTGGGATGGGGGCGAGGGAAGGAGGCGAGGTCATGGAGCGAGGGCTTGGGAAGTTGGCGTGGGGCGGGGCCGCCATCTTGGCCCTCGGGGCGACGCTCGGGGGCGCGGTGCTCGCCGTCCCCGCGCGCGCCGGGGCGCCCGCGGCCACCGCGTGGGAGGCGGCGCCCAAGGTGGAGAGCCGCGACGCCGGGTACCAGCTCGGGCTCCAGCAGCTCGACGACGAGCGCTACGAGGCGGCCATCGCCACCTTCCGCGCGGCGTTGGAGCAGCCCGAGGGCGACCCCAGCGTGACCTGGCAGATCACGCTGGGGCTGGCTTGGGCCTACCAGCAGCTCGGCCAGGGGGCGTTCGCGCTGAGCTACTACGACGCCTTCGTCGGCCAGATCGACGCGTATCGGGAGGGCGGGGGGAAGCTCACGCGGAAGCTTCGGGCCAAGCGGCGCACGGCGCTCAAGCTCATGAAGAAGCTCCGCGCCGAGGTGACCAAGACCCACGGCGTGCTGGAGGTCCAGAGCGATCCGGCGGGGGCGCTCGTGACCATCGACGGGAGCGGCGCGGGCCCCGAGGGCGACGCCCGCGCCCCCTACCGGGGGTACGCGCCGGCGGGACGGCACACGATTCGCCTCACGAAGCCGGGGTTTCAGCCGGAGGAACGCACGGTCGCGGTTACCCCCGGGCAGGTCGTCGTGGTGCGCGCGACCTTGAAGGAGACGCCGCCCGCGCCGCCCGAGCCCGAGCCCGGGAAGCGGGTCGTGGAGCCCACGCCCCCGGGGCCTTCCCGAGCGCCCGCTCCGCCGCCCGCGCCGAGCAGCACCTGGCCCGCCTGGACCACATTCGGCGTGGGGCTCGCGGCCGTGGCTACCGGGGCGACTTTCCTCGTTCTGTCCCAGGGGGACGCCTCGGACGCGGACGCGCTGGACGCCAACGACGTGAACTACCAGCACGACTTCGCGCGGTTGAGCGATCGGGCGGCGGCGCGCTCCACCGTGGGGTGGGTCTTCACGGGTGTGGGCGCGGCCGCGACCGTGGGCGGGCTCGTCTGGGCGCTCGCGGTGGGCGGGGACGGCGACGCCGAGCAGGCCGCCTTCGGCCCGCGGTGGCGCGTGCAGCCCGTGCGCGGGGGGCTCGCGGCGGCCGCGGCGTTTCGGTTCTGAGCGGGCCCGGCTGGGCCGTGCCACCCCAGGGGCTCAGGGGCAGGGATCGAGGGCCGTGTCGCGCAGGCGGCCGGCCACGGGCGCGGGGATGAGGCCGCCGTTCGCGGTCGCGAGGGCCCCCAGGTGGGTGGCGAGCGTCGTCCACTGGCGCAGCTCGCCTCCGGCCCCGTCGGGGACGACGCGGTCGTAGACGCTCACGGGGTTGCCCGCGGCGTCCTTGGGCGTGACGCTGAGCGCGCCCTCGGTCATGGCGCCGAGGATCTCGGCGAACCCCGCCACGTAGAGGTTGGCCGCCACGCGGTAGAGCTGGGCGGGATCCTTGGCCGCGAGGTCGGGGCCCAGGAGGTTCGCCCCCTCGTCGCAGGTGTCGGCCCCGCCGTCGGGGTTCAGCCACAGCCCCGTGACCCGCTGGAAGGCCGGGCGGGTGCGGTCCACGCGCCAGGCGAGGCCCGAGACGCTGAGCCAGAAGTCGTCTCCGCGGAGGGTGGACAGGGTCGCGGCCACCTCGAGCATCTGGCGCAGCTCGTCGGCGGTGAGCCAGATGGTGACCATGGGGTAGCCCACCTGGGAGGCGTCCGAGGGGCTCGCGCCCAGGGGCTCGGCGGCGAAGGCGTCGGCGAGCCAGACGGGGGTGGGGAGGGTATCGGGGTCGGTGACGATGTCGTCGCGGATGACCCCGTCCGCCTCGATGGCCACGTCCACGGGCTGGGGCTCGGCGCTCGTGGCCACGGCGCCCGAGACGACCAGGCGGTTGGCGTCGGCGATGAGGTCGCCCAGGGGGTGCTCCACGCCGGGCGTCTTGACGAGGTCGCTGGTGATGGCGCCCAGGGGGGCGTCGTAGGCGAGGCCGGCGCCGGCCAGGAGGCCGTCGATGGCGGCCACGTACTGGGTGCGGGCGGCCGTGAGCACCGGGTCGGCCGGGTCCTCCGGGTCGATTGGGTGGAAGGTGTGGCGGCGGACGCGGGCGTCCACGCGGCCGCGCCGGGGCGAGTCGGGGTGGGTGACCATGCCCAGCTCCAGCTCACCCAGGACGCGCCCGTACTCCCAGGCCTGCACGACGTAGGTGCCGTGGATGTACTTGGGCGCGACGAGCTCATGGGTGTGGCCGCTGACGATGACGTCGATCCCCTCGACCTCCTCGGCGAGGATCTCGTCCTCGCTGAAGCGCGGCGGCGGGGCGGAGCCCGCGTGGCTGCACGCGATGACGAGGTCCACGTCGTAGGGCGGGGCGCGGAGCGTGTCCACCATCTCCTGGGCGGTGACCGCCAAGGGGTCGAAGCTCAGGGGCGCGGCGGTGGGCGTGATGGCGACGGCGCCCTCGCCGATGAGCCCGAAGAGGCCCACCTTGACGCCCTGGCGCTCGATGACCACGAACCGCTTGAGGGGGTGGGTGTCCAGGGGGAGGGAGCCGTCCGGGTCGTAGAGGGCGGCGAGGGCGTCGTCCGCGTCGGCGACGTCGTCGAAGTGGACGCCCGACATGAGCACGGGCACCGGAGGCATGGCGGGGCAGCCGCCCACGGCCTGGCACACGGGGCCAAGGATGGGGCTCGGGGTGAGGTCGTTGGGGAGGATCTGCGCGGCGAGCTGGGCGGGGCCCCAGTCCAGCTCGTGGTTGCCCACCGTGGTGGCGTCGAAGCCCAGGTAGCGGAGGAAGTCCAGCTCCACCAGGCCGCCGAGCATGTGGAACAGGGTCCCCATGATCCAGTCCCCGCCGTCCAGCGTGAGGCGCACGGCGCCCCGGGCGTCGGCCCGGGCCTGGGCGGCGCGCACGGCGGCGGCGAGCTGGGGGTAGCCGCCCTCGCGGGGCGCCACCATGGGGGCGATGCCGTCGAAGTGGGAGTGGAGATCGTTGGTGTGGATGACGTGTACGGGCTTGTAGGGGAGGCAGTGGCCCGCCGCCAGGTCGCAGGTGTAGGCGGCTGGGCAGTTGGCGTCGCTCGCGCACCCCGCCTGGGCGCAAAAGCTCCCCGTGCCGAAGTCGTGGCAGGCGAGGGCGCCCGGCGGGAGGCCCAGACCCTGGGCGAACAGGCCGCAGATCGTGTCGCCCCCGTTCGTGCAGTCCACCTGGCAGGTCTCCGCGACGCACGTGAGGTCGAGATCCGCCTGACCCTGGAGGTCCTGGTCGCAGCGCTGGAAGTCACCGGGGCGGCACAGAGCGCCGGGGAAGGTCCCCAGCGGGAGGCAGGCGCCTTCCGTGGCGAAGCAGCTCAAACCCGCGGGGCACTGACCTGGTGTGTCATCGCCCGGACAGGCTGGGACGCAGAAGCCTCCTGCGGCGGCGGAGCAGGTGAGGCTCGGGTCCACGGCCTGGCAGGCGGCGAGGCCGTCGGCTGTGGCGCCGTCACACGGCAGGAGGCAGAGGCCCTGGACGCACTGCATGGTGGTGTCTCCGAGCGCGGCGCAGGGGTTGTCGGCGTCACAGGGGCTCCCTGGGAAGGAGCCTTGGGGGAGGCAGCTTCCTTCGGCGGTGAGGCATGCGAGGCCGGGGTCGCACTGGTTGGACTGGTCGCCGGCGCAGGCCGGGACGCAGAAGCCTCCGGCGGCGGCGGAGCAGGTGAGGCTCGGGTCCACGGCCTGGCAGGCGGCGAGGCCGT